>CAMCWW010000036.1:0-32166 GCA_945882935.1 Opitutus sp. GAS368 | reverse complement strand
GGCCTTGGCCGCGCGCCTCGTGGTAGGCGCGGATGACGAGCAGGCCGGCGTATTCACCTTGGGATCCGGCATTGGGCTGAAGGGAAACGCCGGCAAAACCGGTGATGTCGGACAGCCAGGCCTCAAGATTTTTGAAAAGCTTGGCGTAGCCGCGGGTCTGTTCGGACGGCGCGAAGGGGTGGAGTTTGCCGAATTCGGGCCATGAGACCGGAAACATCTCGCTCGTGGAGTTGAGTTTCATCGTGCACGAGCCGAGCGAGATCATCGAATGGCAGAGCGAAAGGTCTTTGGCCTCGAGTCGCTTGATGTAGCGGAGCATCTCGTGCTCGGTGTGGTAGCGGTTGAACGTCGGGTGGGTGAGAAACGCCGACGTGCGCGCGAAGGGCGCGGGGAAGGCAGAAAGTTGAGGGCTGAGCGTTGAGAGCTGCGAGCTGAGAGTCGCGGATTCGCTGAAGAAGGTGAGCAGCGTCTGGACTTCTTCGAGGGTGGTGGTCTCGTCGAGGGAAAGGCCGACGGTCATGGTGTCGACGTGGCGGAGGTTGATTTTTTTCGCCTCGGCGGCGGCGTGGACGCGGGCGGCGGAGACGTTGGAGATCGTGAGCGTGTCGAAGACGGGCTCGGCGTTGACCTTGGCGCCGGCGGAGCGGAGGCCGGCGGCGAGAAGCTCGGTCAGAAGTTTGACGCGGCCGGCGATTTTTTTGAGGCCGGCGGGGCCGTGATACACCGCATACATCGAGGCCATCACGCCGAGGAGAACCTGAGCGGTGCAGATGTTGGACGTGGCCTTGTCGCGGCGGATGTGTTGCTCGCGGGTACCGAGGGCGAGGCGCATGGCGGGGTCGCCTTGGGCGTCTTTGGAAACACCGACAAGCCGGCCGGGTATCTGGCGCTTAAAGGCGTCTTTCGTGGCGAGGAAGCCCGCGTGCGGTCCGCCGAAGCCGAGGGGAACGCCGAAGCGTTGGGCGGAACCGACGGCGACATCGGCGCCGAATTCGCCGGGGGCACGGAGGAGGGTGAGCGCGAGCAGATCGGTGGCGACGATGGTGTAGGCGCCGGCGGCGTGAGCGGCGGCAAAGAAGTTTTCGAAGTCGTGGATCGAGCCGGTGGTGTCGGGGTATTGCACGAGCACGCCGAAGCAATCCGCGGCGGGCGCATAGGTGCGGTGGTCGCCAACGACGACCGCGATGCCGAGCGGGACTGCGCGGGTCTTGACGATGTCGATCGTCTGCGGGTGGCACGCTTCGGAAACAAAGAAGACGCGATGGGCGTCGGCGTGGCCGTCTTTGAGGCGGTGACACATCATCATGGCCTCGGCGGCGGCGGTACCCTCGTCGAGCATGGAGGCATTGGCGATTTCGAGACCGGTGAGATCGGTGACGACCGTCTGGAAGTTGAGCAGCGCTTCGAGGCGACCTTGGGATATCTCGGCTTGGTAGGGCGTGTAGGCGGTATACCAGCCGGGGTTTTCGAGGATGGTGCGCTGGATCACGCCGGGGGTGGCGGTGTCGTAGTAACCGGTGCCGATAAAATTGCGGAAAACCTTGTTCTCGCTCGCGAGGCTGCGGAGTTCGGCGAGGGCGGCGGTTTCGGCGAGGGCGGCGGGGACGTTGAGCGCGGCGCGACGGATGTGCGGGGGCACGGCGGCATCGACGAGCGCATCGACCGACGAGTAGCCGAGCAGCGCGAGCATGGCGGCGGTCTCGGTCGCACTGCCACCGGTATGGCGACGGGCGAAGCTATCAGTGGGGGCGAGCAAGACGGCAGCAGGCGAAGACATGGGGCGAAATCATAGAAGCGTAGAACATTCACGCAACCGTGATTTGGAGAAAGGTCGGTCAATTTGGGTTTGTTTTTGATGGGGAAGCGCGGCTGTTTTGGCGCAAAATGCCGCCGAATCGAAGCGCCGCCGGAGCCAAGCCGTTTTGCACCCGGGTGGAGCGCGCGGCGTTTGTGGAGCGGAGGCTCGCGGAGCTTTATCCCGAGACGCCGGTGCCGCTCGACCACTCGGATGCCTACACGTTGCTCATCGCGGTGTTGTTGTCGGCCCAGTGCACGGACAAGCGCGTAAATCTCGTGACGCCGGCGTTGTTTAAACTCGCGGACAATCCCGCAGCGATGGCGCGGCGAACGGTGGCGCAGATCGACGCGATCGTGCGCCCGTGCGGGCTCGCGCCGCGCAAGGCCCAGGCGATCCGGGAACTGTCGCGGCTATTGATCGAGCGGCACGGCGGCGAGGTGCCGCAGACGTTTGCGGAACTGGAGGCTTTGCCCGGAGTGGGGCACAAGACGGCGAGCGTGGTGATGGCGCAGGCGTTCGGCGTGCCGGCGTTTCCGGTGGACACCCACATTCACCGGCTGGCGCAGCGGTGGCGGTTGACCGGCGGGAAAAATGTCGAGCGGACGGAGGCGGATTTGAAGAAACTGTTTCCACGGGAACATTGGAACGCGTTGCACCTGCGGATCATTTTCTATGGGCGCGAGCACTGTTCGGCGTTCGGCTGCGACGGGACGGTATGCGAGATTTGCCGGACGGTGGTGCCCGGGCGAAAGCGCGCGGTCGTGACGAGGAAATAGTCGGGCTAGAGCGCGGGGTGGACCGGCTGCCAAGGCGAATGGAACCGGCTGCCCGGGGCGCGAGGGTCGCGGCGGCCCCGGGGCTTGGTGAACGCGGTTTTTTGGGCCGGTCGATGCTCTCGAAAACAGGATTGATTCGGCCGAAGCAGGGCTCCACGGTCCGCGCTCGGTTGAGGGACGCTTAGCTCAGTTGGTTAGAGCACCTGCTTCACACGCAGGGGGTCGGCGGTTCGAGTCCGTTAGCGTCCACCACTTTGATAATTAAAAAGGTAGTGATTTTAAAACCGCGAGTCTCAGCATCCAGTCTCAGCATTGCCACCGATTTTCGCTGAGTTTCCAGCTGGTGTCAGACTAGCCAAGGGGCGGGGGGCAAGGTACATTGATCGCAGCAGCAGGCACGGACGAATTCCCGCAGCAAAAAAAATTTCGCAAAAGGCGGCCGTTCGAGGAATCGCTGCGACTACGTGATCCGCGACACAAAACCACTCAGGCAGACCTGATCAAAACGGGCGTCAGGTTGCGCCAGCCTATGCCGCGAAAGATAAAGTGCCGTAACGTACGGCCGTACTGCATTCGCTAGGAACCTGAATTTTCAGGGGGACTGAATCCGGGAGGGGTTTGAAGATGATATTGGGTTTAGCCGGCACGGCACCGGGTGCAGTGGCCGCGAATCCGAGCCCCCAAATGGAGGCGCAAAAAGTGAGGTGGGTTTCATTATTTGCTAAGCGTTCTAAGGTTGAGAATGGGCTCAGTTGGCTGTGCCCGCAGAGGCCTTGCGTTGAAGTTCCTCCATCGCGGCGAGGGCAAAAAAAGCCGAGGTGTAGGTGCAGGAAACAGGAAACCACGCGCGATAGCCGACAGCGGCGTCGTGAGCTGAACCCACTACGGAGCCACGGGCCTCGACATCGGGTCCGAAATATTGGTTGGTGACGCCCCACGTGAGCGCCTTTTGCGCGGCCACGAGGTGCCGGGGCTCCTTCGTCTCGCGATGCAATCGGTAGAACAGGAGGCTCCACAGGGCCGTGCCTTTCTCCGCTATGCCCACCTCTTCGGCCGGTTTGTCGGCGTTGATCGACCACGATCCATCCGCGTGCTGCCAGCGCATAAGGTGCTCCGCCAAAATCTTCGCCCGCTCAAGATAGCCGCCGTCCGGGTCCATGCGATGAGAGGCGAGCAAGCCCTCCATGGCCCACCCCATGCCACGAACGATAAATGCAGCTTTCATCATACCGGTCTTCTCGTTCCAACCGCGGTTCCAGATGCCATCCGGACGCTCCAGTTTTAATCGGACACGGTTGAAGTAAGTGAGGCCGATGTCACGGTGTCGCGGGTCTTTGGTCGTCGCATAGAGTTCGGCGATTCCCTCCGTCGCGAAACCCGCCTCGTCGACGAAATGTTCAGCCCATTTTTTCAGCTCCTCGTAGTAATCCTGCCAGATGATCCCGTGCTCTGCCGTCAGGCGCTCGGTGGCATCGGTCAACGTTTTGGCCGCCTCGAGGTAGGCGACGTTACCCGTCTCGCGATAGAGCGGCAGCCAAGCCCAGCCTGAGAGGAATTGCGCGTCGGCGATGCTGATCCGCTCCTCGTAGCCGGTCGGGAATTCGAGACTGCGGTTCCAGCGCGACACCGGTATCCCGCGCGCCGGATGTTGGGGATCGACCACCATGAAGGACAGGCTCGAACGGCCAATTTCATCGGCTACCCGGCGAAGCGTGCCGGGAGCAAAGCGTCGGGCGACTTCGGGAAGGTGTTCGGCATCCAGCAACATCCTCACCGACGGTCCCCAACCCCAGATCCAGTAGTTTGAACGGTAGGTCGCCGCATCGAGATCGTAGAATAAGTTTAGCCCACCAAAGAAGGGGCTGGTCGGACTCCGCTCCTGTGAGCGGAGGGTGTAGTGGACTGATTCCACAATCGACTCACGAAGTCGCTCCACGCTCAGGGGGTCGCCGGTGGGCGCAGCGCGCGGAGGCTCCGCTCTTGCCACCACACGGGTGCCCCCGAGTTCGGCTCCTCCGATGGCGTGCAGCGAAATCCGCCCCGACCATTGCTCGGAGAGCAACACGATCTGCCGATCAAGCCGGCCATGGATGACCGGCGCCCGGAACCGCAGTTCAAAACTGCGCACCGCCACATTTCCCGGGGCTACAAACAACGCATTCTCCCAGTGGCCCAAACGGCCGCCGGAGATAACGATTCGCTCGCCCAAGGGGAGCGGGGCCTTGTCGGTATTTTGGTTGATGAAGCACGCGGTCGGGGCCGCCGATAACGTCACGACCCCGTCCATGCCGGGTTGCAGGGCCACATCGACCACGGGATAGTGAACCTCCCGATTCGGGTTCTCCCCGGGCACCTTCGCCACCGCAGGCTTAAGCTTCGATACATCGCTGATCTTGGTGATCCGTTGGTTGCGATCACTCGCGATCCAAATTTCCACTTCATGGATTTCCGACGGCAGCGTAGCCCTGATCTCGACCGTGCGGCCGGAAAGCGACGCCGAGACCTGAGTCGAATTCGCGGCGGCGAAAAGACCGAGACCGTTACCAACACACAGGCAGCAAGTGAGGAATCTAAAGAACGTTTTCATCGTGCTGGGAATTGGGATTAACGCGCGCCTTTGCGATCCAGGGTGTAGGTAAAATAGACCGCGCGCCCCTCACCCGGGTAACGCGAGTTGGCACCGGCGGAGCCACCGCGGAAGTAGGTCTCGTCGGTGACGTTGTTCACGTTGACGGCCAGCGTATGACCAAACCCTCCCCTGCCCTGCATCCGGTAACGCGCGCCGAAATTCCAGAGCAGGTATGCGGGGGCCTTGAGATTCCATTGGCCCGTCGAGCTGGTCACGACACGTTTGCCCCCGGGCTGGGTGGCGTAGGTGTCGCCGGCGATCGGCGATTCCGTGGGGGTGGCACCGACAAAAGTGATGCCAACGTTCGTTGAGAAGCCCTTGAACGCACGCTGGGGTACATACTTCGCGCTGATACTGCCGTTGTAGGGCGCGACGTATTGGACTTTGCGCCCGATCGCGGCCGGTGACGCGGTGCCGAAGTCGGTGTAAATCGAATCCACCCGGCCGTAGCTCGCGTTGACATAAAATTCCTGACTCACCGTCCAGCTGACGTCCGCCTCAAAGCCGCGGACGAGTTGGTCACCGTTGGGAAGCGTCTGCTGAACAAAGCTCCCGGAACCCACGGACGATTCGACGAAGTCGATCGCGCTCACATTGGCCCGGGTGGCGTAAAAGCCGCTCACCGTGTAGCTCAGGCGATCGTCGAGGAGCGCTCCCTTGAACCCATAGTCGTAGCCCTTGGCCGCCTCTGATTTATACGTGGGATTCGCGACGATCTGGGCGCCGTCGCCCTGGGTCACAAACCAGCTCTCGCTGTAGTTGGCGAAGGCGCGGAACCCCGGCGTGATCTTGTAGTTCACGCCGACGTTGGGTTTCAGCTCGGTATCTTCGCGCTTGATGACCTGGCCAATCGTATAGCCAGGCACGAAGGGCGCAAACGCCGTGGCCGCCGTCAAAAAGTCGCGGTGCCGATAGCGGATATAGTCAAAGCGTGCACCGGCATAAGCGAGCAACCGGCCGTCGAACAACGCGGACTGTTGCCGCAAGCCAAGCCCCAGCGTCGAGAGGCGGAGCTTCTGGTTACGGGTCGCGACTTCGCCGGAAGTCTCGTAACTGCGCTTGGGGAAGTAGGCGATCGGCGTGAGGGGCACATAATTGGAATCAAGCCGCACAGCGCGCACCGCATTCCAAGCGACGATATCAGGATTGGTGGCCGCACCGTAGCTGCGCGTCGGGTCCCAGCGATACCAGTCCGTGATATCGAGCGTCAGCAAGGTGCGGTGCTCCATCTTTCGATTGTTCGTCCAGTAGCGGGCGAGCACGTCAGTTTGAAATGCGCCGCTGTCGACGAAAATACGACCCCGGTTGGGGTTGGCGCCACGGGTGGAGACGAGCGAGTTGGTGGCCACCGGGGCGTTGACGTTGATCGTGCCCCAGCCGGTGTTGTTGTTGTAATCCCAACGGCGTTCGGCAGCGTTGTTGGCCGACATCCGGAAACTGAAAACAGGATTGATAACTTTTTCGTAGACCGCGTTCACGACGCGGTTGCCGCGATTCAGTTCTGCCACCGGTCCGAGGGCACTGTAACGACCCAGATTGAAAGCGTAGCCAAGCGCGACGTCGTCAGCGGTCGAAGCCGTGCCCTTTTGATCAACCACCAGCGGTAGCGCGACCGTGGGCGAGTGGCGCTCCTGCAGGAAAAACTCATTCGAGAGCGTGAGTTTGGAGCCGTCCTTAAAGACGTGGTTGATCGAGAGGTAGTATTCGTGGTTATAGTTCCGAGCGTAGTTCGCGTCGAAGCCGCGCTGAAAATAGCTGGCGATGAAAACATAGTTGGTCTTCCCCAGCTTACTCGGGAGGAGCGGGCCACCCGCCTCGAAAGTAACCCGCTCGGTGTCGTAGGCGCCGACGTTGTAGGACAGTTGTTGCGAAGCGGACGTTTTGGGCTGCTTCGAGATCATGTTAATCATGCCGCCCGGCGAAGTGCGGCCGTAGATCGCGGCGTTGGAGCCCTTAATGACCTCGATGCGGTCAATGTTGCTCGAGCCGTAGCGACCGGCACGGAGAAAGCCGTCGCGGAGCTGCTGGGACGAGTTGAAGCCCCGTAGAATGAAATTTCCGCCGATATCCAGACCGGTGAAATTACTGACCTGCGTGAGGTTGTCGGAGATTTCAAACATACCGAAATCCGTGGTGAACTCATTGGTGACGACGTTCACGGAGTAAGGCAGGTCGACGATCTGCACGGCAACGCGGCTGCCGGTCATCGTCTCGGAGGCGGCATACCCCTTCACCGATTCCGATCTCACTTCAAACGGGTTGAGCTCGACCGTCTCTGATCCGACGGGAGCGGCGGCGGGCGTTTGGGCGTTAAGATAACCGGTGAGCAGTAGTGTGCTGACGAAAGCGATACGCAGAGACGAGCGGAGTTCGCGGCTTGGGTTTACAAAAGTTGGCATGGTGGTGAGGGGTGTGAGCGGGAACAAAATAAACTCTGGATGGCGGGAGCGTTACAAGAGCAGACGTGATGACGAACGCCCGGCGGTCACCAGCTTTGCGGCACTCGTGCCAGCCCGGAAAGAGTCTTCATGCAAAGCGGTGAGAGCACGCGGTCTATGGATGGACAACACAGTGACTGATAGGGGACTGGATTTTCAGGGGGATCGGGTCCGGGAGGGGTTAACAGACATTAGGGTTTGACCCTCTTTGACTCCCTCTAACCCCGGGCATCCAGTTCTCTGTCATCCATCTCCCCCGTATCTCGGAACGAACTACGCCGCTGAAGAAACGACACCGCCGCCCGACGCTGCTAAAAGTGCGCCGTCACCGCGTTGAGCCGCTTTTGATGATAAAGTTGCGCCCTTCAGCCACGCACCAGAGGCGATAAACGTCAATGACGTTAGAACGAATGCCGTTTGCGGGAGTTTTAAGAAACCCATGCTTTTTGGCAGCCTCAAAAAGCAGCCTCTCTTTCTGGGTTAGACGGTGCCTAGACGGTGCCCAATCCCCACGGTCTTTTTTTGCCATCCCCACAGCCCCTGGGACCGCGGGACCTGCGAAAGCCAAAACGGTCGCATCCGCCATTACCTGCCCAAAGGCACCGACCTTTCCTTGGTCTCCTACCAACAGCTCGCCGCCTATCAGGAAATGCTCAACGAGCGTCCCCGCAAAACCCCAGGCTGAAAATCTGCGGCTCAATGTTTCCACGACCTTATATCAAAAAATATTCACGCTCAGTCTTGAATGTGCCGAGCCATTGCTTTTTGTCTGTCATCCGTCCGGGATTTCCTCGCGGCGACCGCAACCCGCCT
This sequence comes from Opitutus sp. GAS368, assembly GCA_945882935.1. Taxonomy (GTDB): domain Bacteria; phylum Verrucomicrobiota; class Verrucomicrobiia; order Opitutales; family Opitutaceae; genus Tous-C4FEB. The sequence continues at coordinate 23,712 of CAMCWW010000036.1, read as the reverse complement.
GAGGCAGGCGAGCCAAGCCGAAGTCCGTAACATAATTTATCCCCCCCTAGGGCCGCTGTTTGCTGCGTGCCGCTGAACTCTACCCCCCATGAAAATCCCCGCACTCTGCGCTCTTTTCGTCTTGCTTGCGGTCAGCCACCTGCTGGCCGCCGTTCCCCTCGCCACCGGGTCCATTACCGGACGTATCCAGAACTCCGCTACCGGCCAGTCTTTGAACAATGCCCGCGTTACCGTCAAAGGCACCGACCTCGTCGCTTTCACCGACGAGACCGGCAGCTATCGGCTTACCAACGTGCCGGCGGGCCTCGCCACGCTCGAAGTCTTCTACACCGGCATGACGCCTCAGACCGTGGCCGTCTCCGTCGCCGGCGCCGCCTTGGTCGAGCGCAACATCGGCCTCGCCGGAGGCGCGCGCTATCGCGACGACACCGAAGTCGTAAAACTCGATTCTCTCGTCGTCTCCTCCTCCCGCGAGATGGACGGCGCGGCCATCGCGATCAACGAACAGCGCTTCGCCGCCAACATCGTCAATGTCGTCTCCGCCGACGAATTCGGCGTCGTGCCCGACGGTAATATCGGCGAGTTCCTGAAAATGCTGCCCGGAATCACGATGGATTACCGCGGCGGCGACCCTCGCGAAATTTCGATGAACGGCGCGCCTCCCGGCAATGTGCCGGTGACGGTCGGCGGTTTCAACCTCGCCAGCTCCGAAGTCTCCGGCACGGGCCGCAATGTCGAACTCAACGCCGTCTCGATCAATAATCTCGCCCGCATCGAGGCGGTTTACTCGCCCACGCCGGAATCGCCAGGCTCGGCCCTCGCCGGCTCGGTGAATCTCGTGCCGCGGAGCGCCTTCGAGCGCGCCCGGCCAGTGTTTAACGGCAGCGTCTACTTCGCCGCGCGCGACAGCACGATCGAGTGGGGCCGCACGCCGGGTCCGACCAAGGAGCCGACCTACAAGATCCGCCCCGGCTTCGAGTTCTCGTGGGTGGTGCCCGTGAACAAGCGCTTCGGTTTCACCGTCTCCGCCGGCGCTTCCACCCAATACGTCGAGGGCCCGCTACTCGGCCTCCAGTGGCGCGGCGGCGGCGCCGGCACCAACGGCACCACGTTTCCCGACACGACGCCCGACAAACCTTACCTCACCGACTTCAACGTCCGCATCGAATCGAAGATCGCCGACCGTTCGTCATTCGCGACCACGGCCGACTACAAAGTCGGCACCGCCGGCCGCCTGTCGTTTTCGTTCCAATACGGCACTTTCCACACTGATTTCAACCAGCGCACCCTGACCTTCCAAGTCGGTCGTGTGCTGCCCGGGGATTTCTCGACGAAGTTCACCCGCGGAGCGGCCGGCGCCGGAGAGATCCGGCTCTCCAACAGCGGCAATCACCGCTACAGCCGCACCTTCATGCCGACGCTCACCTACCGCCACGACGGCCCGGTCTGGAAAGCGGAAGCCGGCCTCGGCACGTCGCATGCGCAAAACCGCTTCCGCAATATCGACCAAGGTCGTTGGGGTTCGACGCTCGCACGGCGCACGGGCGTGACGGTTTCGTTCGACGAGATTTTTTACCTGCGGCCCAATGTTGTCACCGTGACGGACGGCACCACCGGCGCAGCCGTCAACCCGTATGATATCGGCAGCTACGCGCTGAGCACTGCGGCCGGCAGCCCGCAGAAATCGCGCAACGTCCAGAATACCGCCTTCGCCAACCTGCGCCGCGATCTCGACCTGAGTTTCCCGCTGACGCTCAAAGCCGGCCTCGACGTGCGCCAATCCCGCAGCGACAACCGCACCGCGAATAATTCCGTCAGCTTCGTCGGCCCCGACGGCCGCGCTTCCACGACCCCGGTCGGCAGCGACGACAGCGCCGCCCGCGTTTACGACCAACACTATTACCAGCGCGCCGGTCTCTTCGGCGTGCCCCGCGTGCAATGGGTGAGCAACGAGGAAGTGCTCGACCTCTACAGTAGCAATCCGGGCTTCTTCGTCCTCGACGAAAACACCCTCTACCGCTCGCAGATCAACAACTCGAAACTGTCGCGCGAGACGATCTCCTCAGCCTATCTCCGCGGCGACGCGCAGTTCTTCGAGCGCCGGCTGAAACTCACCGGCGGCCTGCGCGCCGAGCAGACCAACATCGACGCCGCCGGCCCGCTCAACGATCCGACGCGCAATCTCCAGCGCAACGCCTCCGGCCAGGTCGTCCTCGGATCCAACGGCCGCCCGGTCGCCATCGCGAGCGACCCGCTCGGCATCGCGCGCCTCACGCTTATCGACCGCGGCGCCAAGGCGGAGAAGGAATACCTGCGGCTGTTTCCGAGCATCAACGCGAGCTACAATCTCGCGGAGAATCTCATCGCACGCGCCGCGTGGTATACCTCTGTCGGCCGGCCCAATTTCAACCAGTATTCGGGCGGCATCACGCTCCCGGATGTCGAGTCTCCGGCCAGCCCGACCAACCGGATCACTGTCAACAATGTCGCGATCAAGGCGTGGAGCGCGAAGACCGCCAAGGTCTCACTCGAATACTACCTAGAGCCGGTCGGCCTGCTTTCCGTGAGTGCTTTCCGCCGCAACATTGAGAACTTTTTCGGTGCCACGACCATCGACGCCACGCCGGAGTTTCTGTCCCTCTACGGTCTGGACCCGGTGCTGTACGATCCGTTCGAGGTCGCTACCCAGAACAACCTCGATAGCAACGTCCGTTCGGAAGGCTTCGACATCAATTACCGCCAGGCTCTGACGTTTCTCCCCCGTTGGGCGCGCGGCATCCAGATCTTCGCCAACGGCAGCTCCCAGCGTTTCCTCGGGCCCGCCGCCGCCAACTTTACCGGCTACTACCCGCTCAGCGGCAGCTGGGGCATCAGTCTCTCGCGCGAGAAATACAACGTGCGCCTGAACTGGAACTACCTCGGCCGCCAGCGGCGCGCCGCCGTCACCGGGCGCGGGATCGAGGCCGGCACCTTCAACTATGGGCTCAAAGTCTCCTACATCGATCTCACGGCCGAGTATTCGCTCAGCAAGAATTTCGCACTCTTCGCGAATCTACGGAATCTTAACGACCCGACCACCGACGTGGAAATCTCCGGCCCGAACACGCCCCCCGCAGCGCAATTCCGGCAACGCACCGAGTTCGGTTCCCTCTGGACCCTCGGTCTCAAGGCCGCGTTCTGATCGCGATCCCGAAAACCAAATTTATGCGGCCCACCGAACAATCCATGAAACCTACCCTGACATTGATCACCACCTTGGTCCTCTCCCTCCTTGGCTCGCTCCACGCCGCCGAAGTCGCCCCGAAACAAAAGCCCAACATCGTCATTTTTTTGGCCGATGATCTGGGCTATGGCGATCTGGGTTGTTACGGCCATCCGATCATTCAGACGCCGAATCTCGATGCATTCGCCAGGCAGGGAACGCGGTTCACCCAATTCTATTCGGCGAGTGCCGTGTGCAGTCCGTCGCGGGCGGCGATACTCACGGGCCGAACGCCGTATCGAAATGGCGTCTTCACCTGGATTCCCGAAGGCCGCGAGATTCATCTTCGGACCAGCGAGGTCGCGCTGCCGCAGCTGCTCAAGGATCACGGTTATGCGACGGGTCATGTCGGCAAGTGGCACCTCAACGGACACTTCAACCAGCCGACACAGCCTCAGCCAAACGATCATGGCTACGACTGGTGGCTGGCGACGCAGAACAACGCCGCTCCCAGCCACGAGAATCCCAGCAACTTCGTCCGCAACGGCCAACCGGTCGGCAAGCTCGAAGGCTATTCCGCGCCGCTGATCGTCGATGAGGCCACCGCCTGGCTGAAGCAGCACCGTGACAAGTCGAAGCCGTTTCTGTTGTCCGTGTGGACTCACGAACCGCACTACCCGATCAAGTCTTCGCCCGAGTTCAAAGCCAAATACCCTGACCTGACCGACGATGTACAGCGCGAGCATTACGCCAACGTCACCCAACTCGATCATGCGTTCGGCCGGCTCATGCGGACACTGGATGAACTGAAACTTACCGACAACACGGTGGTGATTTTCACTTCCGACAACGGCCCCGAGGGTGACGGCATCAAGTCACCCGGCCGCGGTTCGACCGGCGGCCTGCGTGCGCGCAAGCGAGCCGTTTACGAGGGAGGCATCCGCGTTCCCGGCATCGTGCGTTGGCCGGGCGAAACTCAACCTGGAACGACGAGCGATGTGCCGGTGATCGGCTCGGACATTTTCGTCACGGCCGTTGGGATCGCCGGAGCGAAACTGCCGACCGACCGGGTGTTGGACGGCGGTAATTTTTTGGCCGCCATCAAAGGCCGGGAGGTCGAGCGTTCACGCCCCCTTTACTGGCGCTGCATCATCGCGCCGGGACCGCTGAAGATGGCCATGCGAATCGGCGACTGGAAGATCCTAGCCGACGAAAAACTCACGCAGTTTGAACTCTATAACCTAAAAACCGATTTACACGAGAAGACGGAACTCAGCGCGGCCCAACCGGCGAAATTTGCCGAGATGAAATCGGCCCTCGTCAAACTCAACACCGAGATCGAAGCCGAAGGGCCGGATTGGTGGAAGACAAACGATCGAGAAGAAGGGAAAGCCGCCAAGAAGAAAAAGAAGCAGGCAGAGTGAGCCACCTGTCAACCGGCCCAACGATCCATGAAACGCGCTCTGGCATCGATCAGCGCGCTGTTGCTCGCACCGCTGGGAGCCGCGCCCGCGACGAAGCCCAATCCGTCAGAACACGACAACCCTCGGCGTCGCAATATGGGTGTGCCGACACCACCCTGGTCGGCAGTTCGCCGACAACGTGAAGCTCACCCTCAAGACGCAACCTCACCTGAACGTTCGCGTGGCTGCTGCCCTCTGACGCCCGCCGCACCATCTTTCCCTCTCATGTTAAAAACACTTCGTCTCTCCTTCGTCTTGTCTCTCGGTCTATCCGGCGCCGCTACGGCGGCGCACGATGTGGTGGTTTACGGCGATACGCTCGCCGGCATCAGTGCGGCGATCCAGGCGACCCGGATGCAAAAGTCCGTCGTGCTCCTTTCCCCGACGGCGCACCTCGGCGGCGTCGCCACCGGCGGCCTTACCGCGACCGACATGAATCGCAGCCCGACGATCAGCGGCATCGCGCGGGAGTTCTACTGCAAGATCTACGACCATTATCTGCAGCCATCCGCCTGGCGCGGGCAGACCCGCGCCGAGTTTTTCGAGCTCTCCCTCAAGCGAACCTACACCGGCAAGAACGACGCGTTGCGCATGCAGTGGGTCTACGAATCCCACGTGGCCGAAAAAATTCTCGAGTCGATGCTGCGCACCGCGGGCGTCGAGGTCGTCCGTCGGAGGCGGATCGCGGAGAATGCCTCCGCGGTCGAGCTGAAAGACGGCCGGATTGTCGCTCTGCGCACGGAGAGTGGTGAGCGATTCGCCGGACGCATGTTCGTCGATGCCTCCTACGAGGGCGACCTCATGGCGCGCGCGGGTGTGAGTAGCATTATCGGACGCGAGAGCAACAGTGCCTACGGCGAAACCATGAACGGTATCCGCCTCGCCGGCGTCGTCGGAGTGGGCGAACGCTCCGTCGATCCGTGGACTCGCCCCGGCGATCCCACCTCGGGGCTTCTGCCCTACATCGATCGCGCGCTCTGGGGCCGTCCCGGAGAACAGGATACTCGCACCCAGACCTATTGCTACCGCTTGACGCTCACGAACGATCCCGCAAACCGGCTGCCCATCGTCAAGCCGGCCAACTTCAACCCGCTGTGGCACGAGGTCATGGTGCGCATGCTGCAAATGGCGCCCGACACTCCCCTCCAAAAAGTCATGTCATTGACGCCGATGCCCAACCGGAAAACCGACACCAATCAGGTGAACTTCATCGGCGCGAATCGCGATTACCAGACTGCCAGCTATCGGGAACGCCAGCGCATCGACCAAATGCACCGCGACTACGCCATCGGAACGCTCTGGGTGCTGGCGAACGATGATCGCGTGCCCGCGCCCATCCGCGAGGAGATGAAGCCCTGGGGCTGGCCGAAAGACGAGTTCACCGACAACGGAAATTTTCCGCACCAACTCTACATCCGCGAGGCCCGGCGGATGCGCGGAGTCTTTGTCATGAAAGAGGAAAACCTGCGCCGCGAAGGCCGGGTCGATGCGGGCCACCCTGTCGCCATCGGGTCCTACATGCTCGATTCCCACGTGGTTTCGCGCGTGCTCGATGCCGACGGTCGCCTGCGGAACGAAGGCTCCCATCTCGATGGGCGCTCGATCCGCCCGTATGGTATTAGCTACTTTTCCCTCGTGCCGCAGAAGGCCGAATGCGGCAACCTGCTCGTGCCTATCTGCCTGTCTTCGACGCACGTCGCCTACACTTCCATTCGGATGGAGCCGGTCTACATGGTTCTCGGCCAGGCCGCCGGCGCAGCGGCGGCGCTCGCGCTCGACAGTGATCTCGCGGTGCAGGATGTGCCGTATCCGAAACTTCATACCGTGCTCGCGGCGGCGGGCCAGATCATGGCACTCCCGCAATAAATTCGTCCGACTCAGCCGATCCAAAAACCATGGCACCTTCGACAACCCCCTTCCGCATTCGGAACCGGTCATCCACGTCCCGCCTCCGCCTTGGGCGCCTAACGATCGCTGGCAGCCTGTTCACAGCGGGCGCGGAACTTTTTGCCCAAGCTACGTCGCGCGCCTCCGCCGCCCCACTCAAGGAGGAGACTCCCGTTATGCTCGCCCAATTCGAGGTGAGCGCGCAGGGCGACGACGGCTACAAGGCTGCCAACGCAATCTCCGGCACGCGCTTTAACACCTCGCTGCTTGATCTGCCTCGCCCGATCGAAGTCATCACCGCGGAGTTCATCGAGGACATCGGCGCGAAGGAGATCGGCGAAGCACTGAAATACAGTGGCAGCATGTCCGATAACGGCACTGCGACCCCCGAGGACGTAACAGGAAATAATTTCTACAACCGCGGCTTCCAGTCGTTCACCAGCTATCGCAATGGCTATCGCTCCTTCGGGGTGGCTGACACGCTCTTCATCGACCGCGTGGAGATCATCAAGGGCCCCTCGTCCACGTTTTCAGGCACGATCGACCCGGGCGGGACGATTAATATGATCACGCGGCGTCCGGGCCCAAACCGCAGCGGCCACGTGCGGCTGCGCTACGGCTCCTACCATCGCTTTCGTTCGGAGCTGCTCTACAGCACGCCGATCGATCAGGGGAAGAAGCTGCGCATGCTTTTCGGCGCGGCCTACGAAGACTACGGCAGCCAATACGATTTCGCTGGTCGCGAACGCAAAGTCTACGGCGGCCACCTCCAATACCAGCCGACCGCGAAAACGCGGATTGGATTGGATATGCAGTGGCAGACGACGCGCGGCGTGCAGGCGGTGCCGCCGATCTACTTCAACTCAACTCAGACGGGTTACGTCACCGACATTCGCCGCGAATTCAATCGGGCGGGCCCGGAATCGTCGTCGTCCATCGTTCAGTCTCAGGTGTCGCTGGACTTAAGCCAGCAACTCACGCCGAATTGGGTTTTTCGCAGCGGCACATACTATCGAGGCCAGCGGCAGGCGCGCAACACGATGGCGGGATCCCAGGGCCTCGTCGTCAACGCAACTACCCGCGCACGCACGGTGGCTCGCGTTCCCACGCTTCAGCTCACGGGCAATGACAACTTCATTGTCCAAGGCAGCGTGCTTGGCGACAACACCTACGGCGACATCACGCACAAACTCTTCTTGGGCTTCGAATATCTCGGCGTGGTCGACCAGCGCAACCAGCAGTTCCGCCGGCCGACCAATCTGCCGAACATCAATGTGGATACTGCCGGCCCGGCGGACTATGCACTCGGCGCTTGGTCGACCTACACGACGCGTTTCGCCGACACTATGCTCGATTCCGTGCAACGTGGCTACACGATGAGCAATATCGTGCAGCTTTTCAAAAGCCGGCTGCTCCTGATGCAGGGTTACCGCTACGGGCAGTTCTATCAGAACAACGAAAATCGGCTTGCGCGCACGGCGACGGCGACTTCGCAGACCGCCGACGTCGGCAGCTACGGTGCCTCGTTTCGCGTGGCGCCGCGGATGACGTTCTTCGTGAGCTACGCGGAGTCGTTTCAGCCGCAGACGGCGACCGATTTCGCAGGCGAGCTCTTTGCGCCGATTACAGGGAAGGGCTGGGACCTCGGCCCAAAGTTCGATCTCATCGAGGGAAAACTCTCCGGCACACTGGTGGCTTTCGAGATCGAACGCTCGAACGTCCTGCAGCCCGATCCGCTGCATCCCGGATTCAACATCGCGTCCGGCGTTGATCGCTCGCGAGGCATCGAGTTCACGCTCAACGCGCGCCCCATCCGCGCCTGGCAGGTCAAGCTCAGTTACGCCAACGTCGATGTGAAAACGATCAAGGATCCCACCCGGCCCGCTAATGTCGGCCTCAGCCCGCCGAATGTCGCGCGCAACCAGGCGAATCTGTGGAACCGCTATTCCGTGCAGGACGGACCGCTCAAAGGCGTGGGCTTTGGCGTCGGTGTGATCTACGTCGGCGAGCGCCGCGGCAATTCAGCTTTGCCGAATATCCCGGCGTTTCGGTCGCCTGCCTATACGAAGGTGGACGCCAATCTCACCTATGCGCGGAAACTTTTCGGCCGAAACACATCCTTCAGTCTCGCGCTGCAAAATGTCACCAACGAGGACTATTATCCCAGCTTCGCGTCCCGGAGCGAGCCGTTCAGCGGGATGGCGTCGGTCATGGTGAGATTCTGAATGCAGGTTGCCGCCAACCACTGCCGCCGTGGCGGTAAGTTTCGGTTTAGTCGCGGTCTTTGAGCCGATGCGCAATTGCGATCTCGTTTTAGCACAGCGCCCGGGCAGCCGAATGGGGTCTTTGGGGTTGGGGGCTGGCCACGTTCCTGAGGATGCCGAGGCGTGAAGCGGTGAAATTGGGCAGTTGATCCAAAAGGGATCCAAAAGGGTTCAGCCGTGTTTTGGTAGCTGGATTGCCGCGCCCGCCAAGCCGGGCTCGCAAGGACAAACCTGATGCGTTCATTCGCAGGTGCGCGCAGCGCGCCGTGGTGATCCACTGGATTGCTTCGTCGCTGCGCTTCTCGCAATGACAGTCTGTTTTTCTAGGGACGTTGGTGTCCGTCCTTGCTTTGGGATTCGGGGTTGGCACCCCAACTTTTTCGGGGTCACTCCGGGTGCAGCCGTGGTTGATAAATCTGGAGGGTTGGGCGACGGCGAATTCATGGTTGAAACCGTCTAACAATCTGCGGCGATACCTCCCTTGACCCGGCGCGGGGAGTCGGTCGTAACTTTGCCCTTCTCCCCTTGGCCCCTTTCTTGTTACCGCTCCTCTCCTGATGCGGGATTACTTTATCCGTCGCTTTCTGCTGATTCCACCCACGTTGCTGGGGATCACTCTCATTGTGTTTTTGATCACGCGGATCGTCCCCGGCGGGCCGCTGGAGCGGGCGATGATGGAGATGCAGCAGGTCGACGCGGCGGGGCGTGGCGCGTCGGCGGGGCAGGGGATGGCGCTCTCCCAAGATCAGCTCGACCAGTTGAAGGCCTACTACGGTTTCGATAAACCCGTCCTCGTGAGCTACGGGTTGTGGATCGGCAAGGTCGTCACGGGCGATCTCGGCACTTCATATCGCTACAACGAACCGGTCTGGTCCGTCATCAAACAGCGTTTCCCGGTCTCGTTGTTCTACGGGTTGCTCACGCTCGTCATCACTTACTCGGTCTGCATCCCGCTCGGGATTCTCAAGGCGATCCGGCACCGCTCGCTGATGGATAACGCCACGTCGGTGCTCGTGTTCATGGGCTATGCGGTGCCGGGCTATGTGCTCGGCGCGTTGCTCCTGCTGTTCTTCTCGGCCCGGCTGGCGTGGTTTCCGATGGGCGGATTCACGAGCTACAATTTCGACGATCTCACGCTGGGCGGGAAAATCGGCGACCTCTTTCATCATGCGGTCCTGCCGCTGGCGTGCTACTTGGTCGGTAGTTTTGCGGTGACGACGCTGCTCATGAAAAACCATCTGATGGACAATCTCTCCGCCGACTACGTGCGCACCGCGTTGGCGAAGGGCGTGTCGTTTCACCAAGCGGTGCTAAAACACGCGCTCCGCAATTCGCTCATCCCTATCGCGACCACCTTTGGGCAAAACATCACGCTCGTCGTTTCCGGCTCGTTTCTGATCGAGACGGTTTTTGACATCAACGGCTTCGGTCTGCTCGGACTCAGCTCGATTTTCGACCGCGATTATCCGGTGGTGATGGGCGTGATCTTCCTCGCAAGTCTACTGCTGTTGCTCGGCAATATCTTGTCCGACGTGCTGGTGGCCTTGATCGATCCGCGCATCCGTTTTAAGTGATTCCGCGATGGCCCTGAATCCCCTCACCGTCAAAAAGCTCCGGCGTTTCCGCTCGATCCGGCGCGGCTACGTTTCGTTTTTGGTGCTCGCCGGGCTCATCGTACTCTCCCTTTTCGGCGAACTCTTGATCAACAGCCGCGCGCTCGCGGTGAGTTACGAGGGCCGGCTCCATTTTCCGACCTACGGCGCCAATCTGCCCGGCACGGCCTTCGGCCTCGGTTACTCCTACGAGACCAACTACCGAGAGCTGAAGAAAAAGTTTGAGGCCGAGAGTTCAAAAAACTGGGTGCTGCTGCCGCCGTTTCAATTCAACGCCTTCGAAAACACGTCTTACCAAAACGTGTTCAAGCCCGCGCCGCCCTCCTTCATGGGCGGGCCGGAGGGACACTTGCTCGGGACCGACACCACGGGCCGGGACATTTTTGCGCGGCTGTTCTTCGGATTTCGCGTGGCCATTTTTTTCGCGCTGGCCTTCATGACGCTCACCTACGTCATCGGCATCTCCGTCGGTTGCATGATGGGTTATTTCGGGGGCGTGTTCGACCTCATCGTGCAACGCCTGATCGAAGTGTGGTCGAACATTCCGTTTCTCTACATGGTGATCATCATTTTTTCGGTGATTCCCTCCACTCTGAGCATTCCGGCGAGGGTCGCGATTTTGCTGCTGGTCATGGTGCTCTTCTCGTGGACCTCGATGACCTATTACATGCGGACGGCGACGTATCGCGAAAAGGCCCGGGACTACACCTCGGCGGCGATCGTGATCGGGGCGGGCACGGGCCGGATCATCTTCAACCACATTTTGCCGAACACGATTTCGACCGTCGTCACGTTTATGCCGTTTACGATCGTCTCAGCCATCACGGCGGTCACGGCGCTTGATTTCCTCGGCTTCGGCCTGCCGGCACCGACGCCGAGTATGGGCGAATTGCTCAAGCAGGGCACGCAGACCCTGACGACCGCGCCTTGGATTGTGTCGTCGGCCTTCGCGGCCCTCGTTTTTATCCTCACGCTCGTGACGTTCATCGGCGAGGCGGTGCGCGAGGCCTTTGACCCAAAAAAATTCACCACGTACGAATAACAATCCCATGAACCAAGTTCTCCCCTCTCTTCGTTGGTCCGGCCGCTGGCTGCTGGCGCTGGCTGGCGTGTTTTTCCTCGTGGGTTGCGGCAAAAAGAAGGAAGCCGTCGTCGAGCGCGACAACACCGCCGAGGTGAAGGCCTACTACGCGGCCAACCCCAACTTTTTCCGCTTCGCCACTCCGGCCGATTTGCCCAAGGACCTGGTCTGGGAAAACGGCGCCGACCTGCCGGAGATCGGTTCGCCGGCGGCGAAAAAGGGCGGGACGGTTTACACCTTTCTTCAGGATTACCCGCGCACGCTGCGCCACCTCGGGCCCGATTCCAACGGTAGCTTCCGCCGGTGGATTCTCGACGACGTGGCTGTAGAGTGGGCACATCGCCATCCAAACCAAACTGATGTGGGGCCGAAGGGATTTCACTATTTCAGCGGGCTGGCCTCGGAGTGGGCGATCGACAAGGCGCGTAAGACTGTCTGGGTGCGGATTGAGCGCAGCGCCCGCTGGAGCGACGGCGTACCGATCACCTCCGACGACATGGTTTTCGCGTTCTTTCTTTGGCGTTCAAAATACATCCAGGCCCCGTGGTACAATAATTTCTACACGACCAACTACGCAGGAATAACACGCTACGACAGCCACACCTTCTCGATCACGCTGCCCGAAGATCGGCCTGATATGTCGGCGCGGGTGCTCGAACTTTCTCCCCAACCTGCGCATTTTTACAAGGAGCTTGGTGACGATTACGTGGAGCGCTACCAATGGCGCGTGGTGCCCACGCCCGGTGCTTACACGATCTTGCCAGAGGACATCGACAAAGGCCGCTCGATCACGCTCACGCGCAGCAAAGACTGGTGGGCGAAGGATAAGAAAAATTGGCGCTACCGGTTCAACCCCGACAAAATCCGCTTCTCGATTATCCGCGATACGCCGAAGAGCTTTGAGGCTTTCAAGAAAGGAGAGATCGATTTCTTCAACCTCTCCCTCGCCGAGTATTGGTATGACAAGCTACCCGATTCGGACCCGCTGGTGCAGTCCGGCGCCGTACAAAAAAGCAAGTTTTACAACGAATTTCCCCGCCCGACCTATGGCTTGTGGCTGAATACGAGCCGACCTTTGCTCGACAACCGTGAGGTGCGGGTGGGAATCCACTACGCCACGAATTGGCCGCTCGTGATCGACAAGTTTGCTCGCGGTGACTGGCAACGGATGCAGACGGGTTCCGATGGTTATGGGGGCTTTTCCCATCCCACGCTGCGTTCCCGGCCGTTTTCGATCGAGCAGGCGCTGGAGAGTTTCGCGAAGGCGGGCTTCACGACGCGCGGACCCGACGGCGTGCTCGTTAACGCCAAGGGCGATCGACTTTCGTTCCAGCTGACGACCGGTTATGAAGCGCTGAAGGATGTGCTGACGATTTTGAGAGAAGAGGCCCTGAAAGCCGGAGTGGAATTCCGGATCGAGGTACTCGATTCCACTACGGCATTCAAAAAGCTCCAAGAAAAGCAGCATGATATTTCCTATACGGCGTTTAACGTCTCGCCGGAAATGTATCCGCGCTTTTGGGAAACCGTCCACTCCGCTAATGCCTATGACAACGCGTTTTTGCCCGACGGAACCACGGGCCCAGAACGAAAACTTAAGACGCAAAGCAACAACGTGACGTCCACCGCGATCCACGCCCTCGACCAAAAGATCATCGCCTACGACCGATCGAGCAGTGCGGATGAGATGAAGAAACTCGCCTTTGAAATGGAGGAGATGCTTTTTGAACATGCGGCGTTTTCGCCGGGCCAAGTGATCCCGTTTATGCGAATTGGGAGCTGGCGCTGGATCGGCTACCCCGAAGATTTTCACGTCAAACTCGGCCGGGACTTTACCGAGTGGATGCTCTTCTGGGTCGATGAGGATAAGAAAAAGGAGACGCTCGATGCGCGCCGCTCCGGCGCGACGTTTCCGCCGGTCATCCGTACCTACGAACAGCACAAGCAGAAGAATTGAACGTTAAAATCGCCCGCTCGTGCCCGATCCTTCCACGTCTCTGCTCGAAGTCCGAGACCTCGTCACCGCGTTTGACACGGACGCCGGTCAGGTCCGCGCGGTCGACGGGGTGAGCTTCGTGGTGCACAAGGGCAAGACCCTCGGCATCGTCGGGGAGTCCGGCTGCGGAAAAAGTGTGACCGCGCTCTCGATCAACCGGCTGTTGCCAAAACCGATGGGGAAAATTCTTAGCGGGCAGGTGATGTTCGAAGGGCAGGACCTGACGAAACTTTCGCCCGAGCAGATGCTGAAGATCCGCGGCGCCCGGATCGGCATGATCTTCCAGGAGCCGATGACTGCGCTCAATCCGCTCCACCGCATCGGCCGGCAGCTCTCCGAGATTTTCCTGCTGCACAAAACCAAAGACCCGCGGGAGGCGCTTGCGATGAGCGTCGAAATGCTCCGCTTGGTCGGCATCCCGTCGCCGGAGATCCGGGTGTCGGAGTATCCGCACCAACTCTCCGGTGGGATGCGCCAACGCGTCGTCATCGCCATCGCGCTGGCTTGCAAACCGGCGCTGGTCATCGCGGACGAGCCGACGACCGCCCTTGATGTCACGATTCAGGCGCAAATCTTGGAGCTCATGAAGAATCTCCAGCGTGAGATGGGCATGTCGATTGTCCTCATCACGCACGATCTCGGCGTGATTGCCGAAGTCTGCGACGAAGTCGTCGTGATGTATGCGGGCCGCATTGCGGAGCGCGGTCCCGTGCTCGAAATTTTTGAGAATCCAAAACACCCCTACACGCGCGGTTTGTTGCAATCGATTCCGCGTCTGGACAGTCCGCGGAAGGTGAAGTTGAACACGATCGAAGGCATGGTGCCGGGTCTGCTCGATTTGCCCACGGGGTGCCGGTTTCAGAATCGCTGTCCGCACAAGATCGCGCGCTGTGCCGAGGCTCAGCCGCCTGTCGAAAGCGTGGGTGAACACCATGACGTGGCGTGCCATCGCTGGCGGGAATTGTCGCCGTTGGAGGTCCGCTCATGAGCGAGAAGTCCGCCGATCAACCGGGTCTGCCGTTGCTGGAGATTCGGCAGCTCAAGATGTATTTCCCGGTCAAGGGCGGGGTTTTCATGACCGCCAAAGCGCAGTGCAAGGCGGTCGACGGGGTGTCGCTCGTGATTCGGGCCGGCGAGACCCTCGGCCTCGTCGGTGAGTCGGGCTGCGGCAAGTCCACGCTCGGGAAATGCATCGTGCGCCTCAACCAGCCGACCTCGGGCGAGATTCTTTTCGACGGCGCGGATCTCGCCAAGCTGAGCCGCTCGGAGATGAAACCGCACCGGCGAAACATTCAGATGATCTTCCAGGATCCGGCGGATTCGCTCAATTCGCGGCATACGGTGGGAAACATTTTGGAGGAACCGTTTATCGTCCACGGCATCGGCAACGAGGCGGAACGTCGCGCGCGCGTGGGTGAATTGCTGCGCACGGTGGGGCTGCCGGCGGGCGCGGCCGAGCGGTTTCCTTTTGAATTCTCCGGCGGTCAACGCCAGCGCATCGGCATCGCGCGGGCGATCGCGCTGAACCCGCGGCTGGTCGTGTGCGACGAGCCGGTCTCGGCCCTCGACGTGTCGATCCAGAGCCAAGTGTTGAACCTGATGCTCGATCTCCAGCGGGAGCTGAAGCTCTCCTATCTCTTCATCGCGCACGATCTCGCCGTGGTGAAACACATCTCCGATCGCATCGTCGTGATGTATCTGGGCCACGTGGTTGAAACCGCCTCGGCGGAAGAGATTTACCGGAGCCCGCGCCACCCCTACACGCGGGCGCTGATTTCGGCGATTCCGGTGCCAAATCCCCGAAAGCATCGGGATCGAATCATTCTGCAAGGGGATGTGCCGTCGCCGATCAATCCGCCCTCGGGTTGTCCGTTTCATACCCGTTGTCCTCACGTGCAGGAACGTTGCCGGGTGGAGAAGCCCGCGCTCAGAACGGTGGCCACGACGGCGGGGATCGAGCAACAGGTGGCGTGTCATTTGGATCTGTGAGCGCCGGATGCCGGGCCGGCCGCGCGTTTCCGGGGTCCTTCGACCTGAGCGCTTGCGTGCGGGCGAACGATGTCCTCTCTTGGCGATGTTCTTTTTAGCAGGGCCTATAGCTCAATGGTTAGAGCAGAGGACTTAATTATCGGGTCGGCGGCAGGGAAACCTGCCGTTAGTCAGGTGTAAATTCGGTGAACGGCCTGCTCGCTTCGGCGGGCGACCCAACGCCGAGCCAAGCCCGCGCCTCACGGCGCGGTAAGGTGTAGAGACCATAATCACCCACCTTCGCCCTCAAGGCATGGTGAAGGCATGGTCCAGACTACGAATCCCGCGATGGCGGGAGCGGCGAAAGCCGAAGTGGTAAGCATAATCCTTTGGTTCAGGGTTCGAATCCCTGTGGGCCCACCATTTTCTCCAGCGGGACGGCGCGGCACGGGCGCCCCGCTCGGTTTCCAAAAGAACGGGTGGCGCCCCTGCGCAGCTTTTGATTCATCCGCAGCTCATCATGAACGTTGTTCTTCCGCAGATTTTCATTTCACCCGGCCATAATTTTTTCGGCCGACCGCGCGCGCCCGCCGGCGAACATCCGACGCGAGCGGTGGCGACGGTCATCTGCCGCGCGGGTTGGGGCCTAGAAGGGGATCGGTTTTACGGTTATCGTCCCGGCTACAAAGGCCAGGTCACGTTTTTCGCCGCGGACGTGTTTGAAGCGCTGAAGGCGGAGTTTCGATTGCCGGGGATTTCGGCCGGAGTTTTGCGCCGAAATGTGCTGATCGGTGGGGTAGATCTGACGGCGCTGATCGGGAAAAAGTTTTCGATCGGTGGCGTGGAGTTTGAAGGCACAGGCGAGGCGCGGCCCTGCCACTGGATGAATCACGCGGTGGCGCCGGGTGCCGAAGACTGGCTCAAAGGCCGGGGCGGCCTCCGCGCGCGGGTCCTGAGCGATGGGGCGCTTCAGATCGGCGCGGCGGAATTACTACTTTTGGACAAAAGCCCTCAGCCACTCGGCACCGCCGGCGTCATCGGTAAATGCGCCGTCGAGCTGCGCCTCGAAAGCGGCGTCTAGGATGCGCTTGAACTCGGGCCCGGGCAGGTGCCCGAGCGCGACCAAATGCCGGCCAAGCACCCGTGGCTGCGGTGCGAGCCGGGCGAGAGCGAGACCGCGAGCCTGCGCGGCGAGGGCTTCGATGCGCGCGTCGGTCTCCGGCGACCAGAGAGGTGGCCGCCCGGCGTTGTCGGCGCGCATGACGGCGCATAGATCGTCGATCGTCGCGGGTTGAAGCCGGCCGGCCAACCGCCGCACGGCCGAGTCGGAGAGCTTGGGGTTCTGCCGATCGTGAACGTGGTGATTTACGACCAAAGCCCGCACCGGTGGCGTGAAACGGATCGGGGCACCGATCCGTTGGAGAAAACTCTCCGCGACCGGTCCGCCGGCAGCGGCGTGACCGGGACTGAGCCAGCGCATCACGCCGTTTTTCTCGGCGCGCGCGGTGGTCGCGGGTTTGCCGAAATCGTGGGCGAGCACCGCCAATATCAGCACCGGATGATGGGCGGACGCCGGCCAGTCGGGGAGACAAACGAGCCCGTCCAAACACCGTTGCGTGTGCGTGAATACATCGCCCTCCGGGTGCCATTCGGGCTCCTGAAGCGTGCCGCGCAGGGCGGCGATCTCCGGGAAATGGGCGAGCCAGCCGGTCTGTTCGAGCACCTCAAGTCCGCGTGAGGGGCGAATGGATCGGGTGGCCCATTTTTCCCATTCTCCCCAAACCCGTTCGACGGGCAGCTCGGCAAACGAGGGTGCAATCGACCGGGCAAGCGCCGCCGTTTCGGGGGCCAGATCAAAATCAAAACGCGCGGCAAACTGGAACGCCCGCAAGACGCGCAACGGGTCTTCGGCGAAGGCGGTGCTGGTGTGGCGGAGAATCCGCGCCCGCAAATCAGCGGTGCCCTGGTGCGGGTCGATCACGACCCCGGTGAACGGATCATAGGCGATCGCGTTGATGGTAAAATCGCGGCGGGCGGCGGACTCGGCGTCGGTGAGCGAAGGATCGGGCTCGACCGCGAAGCCGCGGTGGCCCCGCCCGGTTTTCGATTCGCGGCGCGGAAGACTGAAATCGTAGTCGGCACCGGTGGCGTGACCGCGAACCTTGATGACGCCGAAGCTGCGGCCCACGACATCGGTGGCGCCGAAAGGCGCGAGCGCGTTGTGCAACGTTTCGAAGTCGACGCCGCCGACCTCGACATCGAAATCATGGGGCTCTTTGCCCAGCAGCCAATCCCGCACGCCGCCGCCGACCAGTCGCGGCCGCCCGATCCGCCGGGTGGCGTCGAGCAGAGCGCGAAGTTCGTCGGGGATGAAAAGATCGCCGGTCATTTTGAAGGCGGAGCCTCCATTTTGAAACCGGCTGCCACCACGCAGGCCCAGCCGATCATAAACGAAAGTCCGCCCAAAGGTGCCGCCGATGCGCCCAGCCAACTGGGGGCGGCTTTTAAGGCGAGAAGGTAGAGCGATCCGGAGAACAGGACGATGCCCAGAATCCACCAGCGGGCCGCCCAGCCCAAGCGCGCGGCGTCGCTGCGGCCGAGGCGGAGCCACGCGGCTGCGGCAAAGATCGCGACCGTGTGAATCAGATGATACTGCACCGCCGTTTCCCAGCGATCGCGGGTGCCGAGTTCGGTGAGCCGCGCCTGTAAGGCGTGGGCGCCAAACGCGCCCAAGGCGACCCCGGTGAGACCCAAAATACCGGCGGCCCAAAGCGCATGTGAAGACTTCATCGCAGCGAAGTTTGCATAAACGGGCCTCAAAACAAGTTTCCGATTTGCGCGTGGTCAAAGCCGGTCTCATGGCCCCGCTTTCCCGATGAAATGAGGCATTGACACCGCCTTCCTCGAACTTAGTTATCAACCTCTTTTCCCATGAAAACGTTCCTCGCCAAGAAGGAGACAGTGCAGCCCAAGTGGCACCTTATCGATGCCGAAGGCGTGCCCCTCGGCCGTCTCGCCGTCAAAGCCGCCAACATCATCCGTGGCCGCCACAAAGCGTCTTACACTCCGAGCGTCGACAACGGCGATTTTGTAGTCGTGATCAATGCCGAGAAGATCGTGCTCACGGGAAAAAAGGAGTCGCAAAACGAGTACATGTTTTTCTCCGGGTTCGTCGGCGGCGAGAGCTACCGCAGCCTCAAGCTCATGCGTGAGCGTCACCCTGAATTCATTATCGAGCACGCCGTAAAAGGCATGTTGCCCAAGAACCGGATCGCGGCCAAGATGTTGACCAAGCTCCGCGTGTTTGCTGGGCCGAAACACTCGCACGAGGTTAACAATCCCGCCAAAATTTCCGTCTGAATCCGTCCATGAGCACTCCAGCGAACGTTTTTACCGCCACCGGCCGCCGCAAGACCTCGACCGCCCGCATCCGTCTCACGGAAGGCACGGGCAAGCTGACCGTTAACGGTCGCAGCTTCGAGACCTACTTCGTGCCCGAAAGCTTTGCCAAACAGGCCGCCTTGCCTCTCACGACGGTTTCTTTGGCCGATAAGTATGATGTTTCCGTGAATGCCTCGGGTGGCGGTTTGGCCGGTCAAGCTGGCGCTGTGTCCCTCGGGATCGCCCGGGCCCTGCAAAAATTGAACGCCGAGCTCCGTCCCGCGCTCAAGAAGGCTGGGCACATGAAGCGCGATCCGCGGGCCAAAGAGCGTAAGAAAGCCGGTCAACCCGGCGCTCGTAAGCGCTTCCAGTTCTCCAAGCGTTAATCTTCGGCTTCGCCGAAGGCGAAGCGGTTTTTACCAGACCGGCGACCCCGAGGGGACTCGCCGGTTTTTTGTCATAAATTTCCTGAGTTTCCGGGTTGTGAGGAACATGGCAAGATTTCTGCTGTTCACTCATGTTGTCCGGCCATTCGGGCTGTTAGCATTACCAAACCATAAAATAAAAAATGAATAAATCCTCCCTCGCACTCCTGAGTGCACTCACCGTTGGCGCGCTCTCCGTGACCGCCCAAACTGCTCCGGCGCCTGCTCCGGCGGCTCCGGCCGTCGCGATCACCGTGACGCCTGCGATCGTCTCGCACTACATGTTCCGCGGCCAACGCCTCGGCGGGGCATCGCTCCAACCGGCGATTGAGGCGAGCTACGGCAGCTTCGTCGGCGGTCTTTGGAGCAACTTCCCGGTCAAGGACAAGGTCCCTGGCACCTCCGACCCGGAGTTTGATTTCTACGGTTCTTACACGACGGCGATTTCCGATACGCTGAGCGTGGTGCCTGGCTTCACGGCCTATTACTATCCCGATGCAGACGGGAAAGCGGGTTTCTACAAATTTACCTTCGAGCCCAGCCTCGCGGTGAATTACACGACTTCTGGGATCAAGTTCACGCCGAAGATCTATTATGATTTCGTCCTCGATGGTCCTACCTTCGAGCTGGGTGCGGGCTATGCCCTGCCTTTGAAGGATCTCGGCACCGAGTTGGGTTTCTCGGCCTCGATCGGCACCTATCTCCTGAATGATTTCGCGAAGAACTCTACGCCACGCACGAAGGCGTGGGGTGATTACTGGTCCGTCGGGGTTGCGGCTCCGTTCCAGCTCACCAAGGAGTCGAAGCTCACCGTCGGTTTCGCCTACACCAAGGGTGCCGGTGCTTACACCAAGGTCGGCAGCACGCCGAAGTCCGAGAACACCTTGGCCGTCGGCCGCGGCGTGGTGACGGTCAGCTACTCTTACGCGTTCTAAGCGCACGGGCGCAGTTCGACGTTTGACTCCAGCCCGCGCGACAGAGCGCGGGCTTTTTTGTGCCTAAGTGTAATCGTGAAGAGGTGCAGGCCGTGGCTCGGCGGCGGAGCCGCGTGCTCCTCGACGGTCCAGTTGTCGTGGCGGGCGAAGCTCAGAAAGTCTAAAACTTAAACGTCGCCGGTATGAGTCATGGTTTGGTAACGCGTAACGAACCCGATGCCGGGGTGGAGGTTCCCCCATAAGCGGGTGAAATCCGACAAATGGCCGGCGGGCGGGGTTGGCCGGGACACGCGCCGGATGGGGATGGGCGCGGCCCGCCGCTGGCTCGTAGGCCGAGCGGCGTTTTGTAGATCGTGCGCCCGGGGTCGGAGTCGCTCCCGGGCAAACGAGCGAGGTCAGGCCTGCAGGTTCTCGCCCGGGTCGAGGGCGCAAAACGATGTGAGCGGGAGTTTTGCGGCGGTGAGCGCGGCGGTCAGGGCGGTCACGGGGGCCTCGCGGGCCTCGTCGGTGAGTTGGAAGGTGCCCCAGTGCATACCGATGCTGCGTTTGGCGCCGAGCTCGAGGTGGATCTTTACCGCCTCTTCCGGGTTACAGTGCTGCTCGGCCATAAACCAGCGCGGTTCATAGGCGCCGATGGGAATCAGCGCGAGGTCGGGAGCGCCGCAGCGCTGGCGGATGGCGGCGAACATCTCGTCATCGTAGCCCGTGTCGCCGACGAAATGCGCGGTGTGGTTGCCGGCCTTTAGGAAAAAGCCGCCCCAGAGCCGGCCGTTGCGCGGGCCGGTGGCGCGGTTGCTCCAGTGGCGGGCGGGCGTCGCTTGGATCGAGAGGCCACTGGCCGTGGTGTGCTGGCTCCACCAATCGAGTTCGACGATGCGCTCAGGCGTGAAACCGGCGCTGCGGAGGAGCGAGCCGTTGCCGAGCAACGTGACGGCGAGGGGCGCGTGGGCGGTGTTCAGGCGCTCGAGCGTGGCGAGATCGCAATGATCGTAGTGGTCATGGCTGAGGACCACGACATCGATGCGGGGCAAATCGTTGAAGGCGATACCGGGCACATGCACGCGCCGGGGACCGGCCCAGCTCACGGGACTCACGCGCTCGCTGTAAACGGGATCGGTGAGCACGGTGCCGGCCGTGGTTTGAAGCAGGAACGTCGCGTGGTTAATCCATTGCGCGTCGAGGGCGTCGCCGGCGGGTAGACGTGCGGGTGGGCGCGGGGTGACTTCGACCGATTGGGGCCAGACGGCGGGAGTGGAAGAGAGCTTCCAGCGCAGGAGGTCGGTGAACCCGCGCACCCCGGGTCGCTTCGGGTTGAAGAAGCGGTGGCCGTCGCAGTGATCGGAGATGGGAAATGGCGTGGATGCAGCGGATTCGGCGGCGATGAGCGACGGAGATTTTCTCCACATCACGGCCCCGGCGGCCCAGGCGGCGACCCGAAGAAAGCGGCGACGCGGCAGAGTGGGTTGGGGCTGGGGCGCAGGCATGGCAGGAAGAAAAGGTGGGCTGGGGCGTAGGGTGGCGACGGTTTCGCATTTGCCAAGAGCGGGGCGCGCTTTTGTGTGCGCGGGTGCGTATTTCCGGTGGTAGTGCCCGTGGTATTCCTCTCGTCGTCCCGAAAGGCGACGCGGTGCGGCCGGCGACGGACGGGATGCGGCAGGCGGTGTTTTCGAGTCTCGGCACGCGAGTGGCGGGGGCGCGTTTTTTGGATCTGTTTGCAGGCAGTGGCGCGTATGGGCTGGAGGCGTTGAGCCGGGGTGCGGCGGGAGGTGTGTTTGTGGAGAAAAACGCGAAGGCGGCAGCGTGTGTCCGGCAAAATATCGCGGCCGTGTGCAAGAGCTTGGGGCGCGCCGCCGCGGATGATCTGGTGCTGATGGAAGCGGATGCGCTCACGGTGCCGTTCAGTCAGGGCGCGGCGCCGGATCTGGTGTTCATCGATCCTCCTTACGAAATCATCCCGACGGTGGCGCCGGGATTGTTTGTGCGGTTGGCTGAATTGCTGGCGGCAAAGCCGGAGGCGCTGGTGGTGTTTGAGACGCCGGGCGAGATCGAGTTGGCGCCGCCGGGCTGGACGCTGCGGAAACGCTTGGGCAAAGGCAAAGGTCAGCCGACCGTGTCGTTTTTCAGTCGAAGCACGTAACGGCGGGCGGCAGGCTCGGGCGCATGACAACGACGTTTCGCCGGTGGGTTTTGGTGCTGTGGCTGGGCTTGGGTGTCGCGAGTGCGCGCAGCGCGCCGCCGGCGTGGACCGCCGAACCCGGGCTCGGTGTGAAGGCATTGGAGCACATGTGGGCGGTGGCGGGCGATCCGGCGCGCACCGTTGGAATTCGCGGGCTGTTTCGCTTTGCGCTCGAAGCGAATGGACTCGGCTGGCACCCGGAGCGCGTGGAGGCGGCGCTGGCCCGGGCGCGCTCGATGCAAGACCTCGAACCGGCGAGCAAGACCTTTGGAAATTTCAAGTGGAGCAGCGGCCACAGCGGCGTTCTCGATCTCAATGCCGTGGAATTTTCCGCGCAGTTGATGGGCTTCATCCGGCTGCGGCAGTCGGAGCGGCTGACGCCGACGGCGAGGGCGTTGCTCGACGCGATGATGACCGATGCGATCGCCGGGCTGCGGAGCCATGTCGTGAAGATCGATTACACGAATATTTTTGTGATGAAGGCCTGGGGTTTGATTGCGCTCGGCGAGGCGCTCGGGCGGCCGGACGTGGCCGACGACGGCTACCGCCGGTTCGACGCGTGGATGGCGTGGACGGCGAAGCACGGCATCGGGGAGTATGGCGCGGTGGTTTACTACGGGATCGACCTCGACTCGTTGGCGTTGATCGCGCGGTTCGCCGGCCGGGCCGAGGTGCGGGCGCAGGCGGAGCGGGCGATCCGCTATGTGTGGACCGATCTGGCCGCGAATTGGTGGGCGCCGGGCGATCGCATGGGCGGGACGAATGCGCGGACGTATGATTATCTTTTTGGCAAGGGATACACCGAGGCGCACACGTGGACCGCGGGTTGGTTGCGGACGCGGCCGGAGCTGGAGGGCGCGGGCTGGCTCGGCGGCGTGCAGCCGAACTTGAGTACGTTTCGCGACGCGGTGATGTGGCGCCCGGAGCCGGAGTGGACCGAAGCGATCCGTGGCGAGGTGCCGCGCACGGTGGTGCAGCGCTGGGGTGAGCGGCCGGAGCAACGCGCCGTCAACTGGATCGGGCGGCGCGTGAGCTTGGCGACGTCGGGCGCGGCGCGCAGCCGCGATGAACGCACGCTCGTGGCCAATCTTGGCGATTCGCCGGCCGTGCCGCAGTTGACGATGTTCATGGAAGGACGGGGCGATCCGTATGGGCTGAAGAAACTCGTCGGCGGGAAGGCGCTGCATTTTGTGCCGTTCATCGCGACGGTGCAGCGTGGTCCGGAGGTGTTGCAGATGCTTTCCGACGATCCGCTCAAAACGGATGCGCGCAACCGGCCGGGAGACCTCAAGTATTTTGCGACGCATTTCACGGTGCCGGC
>CAMCWW010000035.1:0-32615 GCA_945882935.1 Opitutus sp. GAS368 | reverse complement strand
GTGGGCCGCCGTTACGCGCTTCAATTTGCTCAAGGAGAAGCCCGCTCCGGTTCGACGCGGATCAACCACGTCCAACTTTTCCCCGGAGCGAGGTCGATTTGGCCGGTCTGCGTGTTGAGCGAATTGTGCAGGCCGACGAAGGGCTCGGGACAGAAAAAGCCCTCGGCCGTCCCGCCGTAGAGATTGAATTGGACGAAGGGCGGAGCCGGTGTGGAGGACGCGTGATGGGTCACCTTCACCCCGAGCCCCCTCGCATCGGTCAGGCGAAACCACGGATCGCCCTCGTAACCGCCGACCGACATCGCCGGCATGAATTTCAGTTTTCCCAGCGGCGTTGCAGCCGTGAAGCCGCGCTCGCGCGTCGTGCCGTCCGGGGCACCGTTCTTTCCGCGCAGATATTCGAAACGGGACGGGCTCTCGACCGTGAAGGTCGCGGCCGACCAACCGGCGAGCAGCGGAACGGCGAAGCCGATGTGATTGCCCATGGAGAAAAACATCGGCGCCGTGTTGGACGCGGCCGCTTTCACCTCGTGCTGAATCTCGACGCGGCCTTCGGTCACGCGGTAAATCACGTGCACGGCGAAGCCGAAGGGATATTGCGCGCGGGTATCCTCATCATCGTTCAGGACCAACTCGACGGCAGCTTCCGTTGCGTTCGTCCACGTTCGCACCACCCGCCAAGCCTTGAGCCGCGCGAAGCCGTGCTGCGGCATCGGGTAGCGTTTTCCCATGTAATCATAGGCGCTCTCGATTTTTCCGTTCACCGCAGTCGCCTCCGTCGGGATGCTCGAGCCGACCGCCGGCCAGAGGATCGAGGCCTTGCCGCGAAATCCTGGGGCGGGCCGGTAGTCTCTCCCGCGATAGATCAACTCGACCCAGCGGCCGTTGAACTCAACCGCCACGCCGGATAACTCCCCACCCTGCGTCGGCGCAACTGCGGCTTCGATGCGGCTCGTTTCGTCCCGCAGAACGATGAGCGGGATCTTCTCCGCCGTCGTCGTCTCCTGCAGCGAATAGCGCGGCGGCGTGGCCGCCACGGCGGCCGAACCCACGGCAGCGCCGAGCGCGAGCGCGCGTAAGCCAAATCGGAGAGCGCGGATCATCGGGAAAATGCTTTCGTCACGCGACGCACGCAGCCGTCTTCCTTGGTCATAAAAAACAGGTCGCCCGTCTGCTCGTCGTAGCCGACGCGGAGGTGTGCCCGCTTCGCCCGCGACAGCTCGGCGATGCTCGTGGCGACGCCGTCTTGCTCGACGTTTAGCTCGTAGATTTTGGCATCCGACAACGTTTCATCCAGGCGCATGAAGAAGAGCCGGCCGGTCACGATATCGCCAAAAACATAGTTGTGCTGCAGGGCTTCAATCGGACCGCGGTAAACGAAACCGCCGGAGATCGCCCGACCATCCGTATGATCGTAAGCGCCGAGGGGCAGACGATGCGCCGCGAGTTCGGCGGGCGTCGCGGGCTGCACCACTTTGGCGTCCTTCATCACGTCGACGCGGGCGAGGCCCTCAAATCTGTTCCAGCCGTAGTCACCGCCTTTCTCGATCAGGTTGATCTCCTCGGCATTCGCCTCGCCGATGTCGGCCACGAAGAGCCGCTTTCCAAACGAGAGGTCCCAGCACATGCGGTGGGGATTGCGGAATCCGTAAGCCCAGATCTCCGGCCGCGCCAACGGGTCCGCACTGCGCGCGAAAGGATTGTCCGTCGGAATTCCATAGCCGCCCGCCGGGGCGTTTGTCCCTCGCGGATCGATGCGCAAGAGCGCGCCAAGCAGCGAACGGGGGCTACCCGCGAGATCCGGCATCTTCAAATTGACCGACCCGCCGTCGCCCACCCCGATAAAGAGGAGCCCGTAGTCCGGGTCGCTACGATCCGTCACCGGCGCAAACGCGATGTCCTGACAGCCATGCGCCGTTGTGGGTGTTTTGAGCCGCAGCACTTCGCGGCGAGTTCCGGTGAAGCGTTTGGCCCCGGGGTCGGCCACGTGCCACTCCGAGACGATCCAATAAAGCGGCGGCGTGCCTTTGTCCGGGATAACGACCTTTTCATACCACGCCTCATTGATCGCGGGTTTGCTTGGCGTGATCTCGGCGTGCGTCGTGTAGAACCGGCCGTTGCTCGGAAAATCGGGATGAAACGCGAAGCTGCCCAAACCCGTGCCGATTCCCGGCTCGAAGACGAAACTCGGGAGCCGGTCGCGGATGTCCAGAAACACCGCGACTTCCCGGTCCTTCACGCGATAAATCACGCCCATCTGATCGCTGATGAACACCGCCCCGTCCTTCCGCGGGCTCGAGCGCAGCGTGGCGATGCCCTTGTCGGGCCGACGATTCGGCGCGACCGGAATCCGCACCCATTCCTCCAGCTCAACCACGAGGGAAGATTTTTCCACCGGTGCAATCAGCCGAACCTCTTTTTCGCTCGGCGGGGTGAGATCAACGGCGAACGGGGTGAGTTTTGATTTCTCCGTCTCGCGGTCGATGTAGGCCAGAATTGCGACGAGTTGCTCTTCCGGCAAAACCTCAAACGGAGGCATGATGACTTTGTAACGGCGAAACAGTGCGTTCGCGCGCCAGTTGCCCGCTTCAATGAGCGCAGCCGGATTGCGAATGTGCCGCAGGAGCTCGTCCTGCGGGAGCACGCGGGTCACGCCGCCGAGCGGCGGACCGATGCCATCGCGGTCCAGCCCATGACATCCAGCGCAGAGCTGCGTGAATAGCGTCCGTCCCTGCCCGAGGGTCGCTTCATCGTGCGAATAAATCGGCGGGGGCGAGAGCAATGGTGCCGCAGCCGGGGCTGGCGCCTTGGCCGCAAAACCGGCCGAGGCGAGCGCACCGAAAATTATGAATCCGCGACCGCGCAGGAGAGAACGTTGGAAAATCACGAGGTAAAAGGGGCAGGCGGTACGGACCGCGCGAGCAAAACTCTCGCTGCTCAAACCGTTCCAACGCGAGCGAAAGAAAAACGCGTGCACGGTAAGCGGACCTAACGCTCAACCGACGCCAGCCCCAACAAGCAAGCCAGCGAGCCAGCGAACGTCGCGCCGCGCCGGACGCGGCAAAGGATTTGATCTCACTTACGCGCGGTTGATAAATGCGGTGATGAAATCAACGACTTTGACTTACCTCGCCTGGGTCAGCGCGGCCTTTCTGCTGGCGGCTTCGGCCTTCGGCCAAACCTCGCAAATCTGTCGGTGGGATGCGGCGACGAAGGAGCTGACCTTTTCGCTCTCCCGCTTATCGGGAGTCTTGAGTTGCGACCTGTCGGCCTCGCACGGGAAGAGTCACCATTTCAGCAAAGTCATGCACACGCCTTCGAACACTTTGGTGAGCCCGGATGTAGGCGGCATGGTAAAAGCGGGCCTGCTCAATTATTTTCGCGTGGTCACCCGTGGCGGGTATCTCACCGA
This sequence comes from Opitutus sp. GAS368, assembly GCA_945882935.1. GTDB lineage: Bacteria > Verrucomicrobiota > Verrucomicrobiia > Opitutales > Opitutaceae > Tous-C4FEB. Next base: position 29,203 of record CAMCWW010000035.1, on the reverse strand, counting down.
GCTGCGGGTAGAATCCGCCACGCTAAAGCCCACGAAGGACGGGATTACTTTTATCTGGGAGCCGACGATTCGCCGGCAGGCCAAAGTCACGGCCCAATTCACGTTCCGCGATCCGAACATCATCGATCTGGACCTGCGGGTGGAAACCTTGGCGTTCTACCCCGGCTTCGAAATTCTTTTGTCCGCCTACATGGCCCCGGGCTTCGACGGTGGAGCCTACGTGGCGAAGCAAGAATTCGGACCGAACGAGCCCGAACAGATCCGCATCCAGGATCAACCGATGATCCACGGCCTCTACCCCTTTTTCCCACGCGACGAAGCCGGGGCCAACCTGCTCACCGACGGGCGGCACCAGAAAGGCCGCTTCCCTTGGCGAATGGCCATCGGTCGGCGCTACGGCCTGCCCATGGCGTTTTTCAACCAAGGGCCCGTCGACGTCATACTGATGGGCCGACCCGAGGATGTTTATGCGGTGGGCGCCACCTACAAAGGCGATCCCGACACCGACGGGGTCGCGCGGCACCGCAGTCTCTACTTATCGCTCTTCGGCGAGGATTTCCAGCCCGGGGAGGGGCGGCGAACTCAGATGCGGATGATCATCGATGATTTCGGGAGCGACCCGAAAAAACACGCCGAACTGTATCAGACTTTCCTGAAAGACGTGGGACCGGCTCCCCGCTCCTTCACGATCAACCCGGTTCAGTAGCCCACAAATCTACGGCTCCAGCCTCAGGCAAAACCGGAGCGATTCATTGAGCCGGAGGCAGGAGCCCGCTTGCGGGCGATTTGGAGCCCCGTCCAGTCGGTAAAGTTTCAAAATGCCCCACAAGCGGGTTACGCGCCGCGACGGGACGAACTCGAGAATCGTGTCGTCATGTCCCAGCTCCAGTTTCCGTTCTAACCGCCCACCCTCCGTGTTCGTCCGCTTGCCCTGCGGCACGCGGTTTGCATTGCTCACGCTCCGTCGCGCCTCTCCGTCTGCCCTAAGCTCCGCTTCGTTCCGCTGCTCGCCGCCGGCCTGCTTGCCGCGTGCGCTCCGCGTCCCGGCGCTGAATCAGCCCCGACCCGCAACGCCTCCACTCCGCCAACGTCCGCTCGCAACGTCACGTTCGCCGTCGAGAACGGCTACGTCCCTTTCAACTTCATCCGCACCAACACCCGCGCCGCCGAGGGCTGGGACTACGCCGTCGCCGCCGAGCTCGGTCGCCGCCTCAGCTTCACCCCGGTCTTCCGATAGTCGTGGCGACGCACGACGTAGAATTCACCCGGCAGGCCGCCACCGAGATCGTCTTCCTAGTCGCCGGCCGCGTGATCGAAACCGGCCCGCCCGCACAAGTCATCACCGCCCCCAAGACCGACCGCGCCCGCCGGTTTTCCCACCCCTCCATCGGGCCTGCGTGAACGTTCGGCCTCGCGCCCCGCAAAACAGAACGCCTCTTGGCGTGCATTCAGCGGAGAATTCACCGATCCCCCAGACTCCAGCATTGAGTCGCGCCCCGCGAATCTCTGCGCTCATTGCACTCCGCCGCCCACCCCGGGTCCTCGGCAGCCCCCTCTCGTTTCGCCCCACCTCCCATGCGCTTCCGTTCCTTCTCCGCCGCTCTCCTTCTCTCACTCTCTCTTTCTCTCCTTCTCTCCGCCTCCCTCTTCGCCGCCACGAGCTCAACCCGCCCGCCCAACGTCGTCATCTTTCTCGCCGACGACGCCGGCTGGGGCGATTACAGTTTCAACGGCAACACCTCTGTCCGCACGCCGCACATCGACTCCATCGCCACCGGCGGGGTGAGCTTCGACCGCTTTTTTGTCCAACCCGTCTGCGCTCCCACCCGCGCCGAATTTCTCACCGGCCGCTACCATGCCCGCACCGGCGTGCGCGGCGTCTCGACCGGTCTCGAGCGCCTCGACCTCGACGAAAAAACCATCGCCGACGCCTTCAAAGCCGCCGGCTACGCCACCGGCGCTTTCGGCAAATGGCACAACGGCAGCCAATGGCCCTACCACCCCAAAGCCCGCGGCTTCGACGAATACTTCGGCCACTCCTCTGGCCATTGGGGCGAATACTTTGAAGCGCCCCTCGAGGAAAACGGCCGCATGGTTCGCACCTCCGGCTACATCGTCGATGTCTGCACCGACCGCGCCCTCGACTTTATCCAACGCCAACGCGCGAAACCGTTTCTCTGCTACGTGCCCTTCACCACGCCCCACTCCCCGTGGGCCGCGCCCGCCGCCGACTGGGCGCGCTTCAAGGATAAACCCATTGCGCAGACCGCCACCGACCCCGCCCGCGAAAAGCTCGACGAAACCCGTTGCGCCCTCGCCATGATAGAAAACCAAGACGCCAACGTCGGCCGCATTCTCCGCCGCCTTGAGGAACTCGGCGTCGCCGAAAACACCATCGTCGTCTACTTCACCGACAACGGCCCCAATTCTTTCCGCTACAACGGCGGCATGAAAAACCGCAAAGCCTCCACCGACGAAGGCGGCGTGCGCTCCCCGCTCTGGATTCGCTGGCCCGCCAAGCTTCCCGCCGGTCACACGATCCCCGAGATCGCCGGCGCCATCGACCTGCTCCCGACCCTCACGTCTCTCGCCGGCATTCCCCGCGTCGGCACCAAACCGCTCGACGGCCGCGATCTCTCCCCGTTGCTCCTCAAACAAAATCGTCCGTGGCCCGAGCGCATGATCTTCAATGCCTGGAACGCCAACGTCAGCGTGCGCACCCAGCGCCACCGCCTCGACGCTCAGGGCCAGCTCTACGACCTCGTCGCCGATCCCGGTCAGACCACGCCGCTCAACACCCGCGAACCCAAGCTCACCACCGAGCTCACCGCCGCCGTCCAAACCTTCCGCCGCGACGTCCTCGCCGCACTTCCCGCCGCCGGTGCCCGGCCGGGCGCCGCCAACGCCGTCGATCCGCGTCCGCTCCACGTCGGCTACCGCGAGTTCCCCATCACGATGCTCCCCGCCCGCGACGGCGAACCGCAGGGCGGCGTCAAACGCAGCTCCAACGCGCCCAACAGTTCCTATTTCGTAAACTGGCAATCCCGCGACGACCGCATGGTCTGGAACGTCGAGGTCGTCACCGCCGGCCGCTACACCGTCGCGATCGACTACACCTGCCCGCTCCCCGACGCCGGCGCGACCGTCGAACTCTCCCTCCACGCCGCCCGCCTCACCGGCAAGGTCGCCCCCGGCTGGGACCCACCGCTCTACACCAATCAAGACACCCTCCCGCGCCCGCCCGGCGAATCGCAGATGAAGGAATTCCGCACGCTCGCCCTCGGCGAAATCACCCTCCCCGCCGGCCCGGGCCCGCTCGTCCTCCGCGCCGTCGAAATCCCCGGTCAATCCGTGATGGACGTCCGCCGCCTCACCCTGACGCTGCTCCCCTGATCAACCCCATGCTCCGCACCTCGCTCCTTCTCGCCCTCGCTCTTTCTCTCCTTCTCCCCGTCTTCGTTTCCGCCGCCCCTCGCCCGCCCAACATCATCTACCTACTGGCCGACGACCTCGGCTACGGTGACCTCGGGAGCTACGGCCAGAAACTCATTCGCACGCCCCGCCTCGATCGCATGGCGCAGGAGGGCATCCGCTTCACCCAACACTACGCCGGCGCGCCCTCGTGCCAGCCTTCACGCACCGTGCTCTTCACCGGCCTGCACGGCGGCCACGCCCCCATCCGCGCCAACAGCAAACTTCCCCTCCGCGCCGCCGTCCGCACGTTCCCCTCCGCGCTCAAGGCCGCCGGCTACGCCACCGGCGGCGTTGGCAAGTGGGGCCTCGGCGATCTCGGGAGCACCGGCGCGCCCGCCGCCCAGGGCATCGACGAATTCTTTGGCTACATCGACCAGACCCACGCCCACACCCACTACCCCGATCACCTTTGGAAAAACGGCCAGCGCGTCGAAATCCCGGAAAATAAAAACGGCGGCCGAGCGGTCTACGCCCAAGACCTGTTCATCCGCGAAGCGCTCGATTTCGTCCGCCGCCACCAAGACCGCCCGTTCTTCTTTTTCGGCGCCTTCACCGCGCCGCACGCCGAGGTCGCGGTCCCCGCCGACTCGCTCGCCGAATATCGTGACCGCTGGCCCGAGCCCAAACCGTTTCCCGGCGGAAAAACTTACGCCCCCCAGCGTGAACCCCGCGCCGTCCGCGCCGCAATGATCACCCGCCTCGACCGCGACATCGGCCGCTTGCTCGACCTACTCGACGAACTCAAACTCTCCGAAAACACCCTCATCATCTTCACCAGCGACAACGGCCCGATCACCGCCGGTGGCCAAGACCCCGAGTTTTTTCAAAGCGCCGGCCCGTTGCGGGGCCTCAAGTTCACCCTCTACGAAGGCGGCATTCGCGTGCCTTTCATCGCCCGCTGGCCCGGTCGCATCGCTCCCGGACGCACCTCCGATCTCGTCTCGGATTTTGCCGATATGGCGCCGACCTTTGCCGAACTCGCCCGCGCCGATCCACCCACCGCCATCGACGGCGTTTCGCTTGTTCCCACGCTGCTCGGCCCGCCCGCTCGGCAGATTCGGCGCAGCCATCACTACTGGGAAGCCGCCCCGCAACAGGCCGTCCGCGAGGGCGACTGGAAACTCTACCGCGCCGCCGCCAACCGACCGGCCGAGCTCTACCAGCTCCGCGACGATATCGGCGAAAAAGAAAACCTCGCCTCCGCCCAACCCGAGATCGCCGCCCGCCTCACCGCCCTGCTCACTTCCGCCCGCACCGAGAATCCCGATTTCCCGCTCGCCCCGCGCCGCCCCGACCGCGACTGACTCAACCTGCCGTTGCGTCGACCCTCGGCGCCGGCAATCACACTGGCTTCGCCCCAAGCTTCTCCGAACCCACTTTCGCTATGAACCGTCTTTTGCGCATCCCGGCTACGTTTCTTTTCTTTGCCGTCGCGACCGCCTGTACACACGCGGCCGAACGGCCCAACATCGTCATCCTCTACGCCGACGACATGGGCTACGGCGACCTCGGCATCCAAAATCCCGGGTCGAAGATCCCCACCCCAAATCTCGATCGGCTCGCGCGCGAGGGCATGCGCTTCACCGACGCGCACAGTTCCTCGGGCGTCTGCACGCCGAGCCGCTACGCGCTCCTGACCGGGCGGTTTCACTGGCGTAAGTTTCACGGCATCGTGAATTCCTTCGGCCCGCCGGCCCTCGACGCCGCCGAGATCACCCTGCCCGAAATTCTTAAGCCGCGGGGCTATCGCACGGCCTGCATCGGCAAATGGCATTTGGGCTGGAATTGGAACGACATCCTAAAGCCCGGCACGAAACCAAAAGCCGCCGAAAAGGGTTCAGACAAAATCTACGCGCCCGAAGATTTTGACTGGTCCAAACCCATCTCCGGCGGGCCGCTCTCGCACGGCTTCGACTATTACTTCGGCGACGATGTCCCGAACTTCCCGCCCTACGCTTGGTTTGAAAACGACCGCGTTATCACCCACCCCAGCGTCCCACTGAAAATCACGCCCCAGACCGCGGAGGGCAATTGGGAGGCGCGGCCCGGACCGATGACGCCGGGCTGGGACTTTTACGCCGTCGTGCCGCACCTCACCGGGAAGGCCGTCGATTGGATCGCAGCGCAGAAGGGCCGGAACGAGCCATTCTTCCTCTACGCGCCCTTCAACTCACCGCACGCCCCGATCGTCCCGACCGAGGAGTATCGCGGCAAGTCGCAGGCCGGCGGCTACGGGGATTTCATGGTGCAGACCGATGCCGCGGTCGGCCGGATTTTGCGCGCGCTGGAGGAGCACGGGTTCGCGGAGAACACGATCGTGATTTTCTCCGCCGACAACGGCGCCGAGCACTACGCCTATGAGCGCGTCCGCGCGTTCCAGCACCGCAGTTCCGGCCCGTTGCGCGGGCTCAAACGCGACATCTACGAGGGCGGACATCGCGTGCCGTTCATCGTGAAATGGCCCGGGGTCGTGCCGGCGGCCAGCGTGAGTCACGCCTTGGTCGGTCAGGTGGACCTCATGGCCACGCTCGCAGCCGCAGCCGGAGCCGACGTGCCGGCCGGGGCCGCGCCCGACAGCTACAACCTGCTACCGGTCTGGAAAACCAACGCGCCCGGCCCCCGCCGCACGATCGTGCACAACACCTTCAAAGATGCCTATGCGATCCGGCACGAGAACTGGGTCCTGATCGCCGCGAAAACCGGCGCCCATTCCCGCGTGCCCGATTGGGTGAACGAAGAAAACGGCTACGCGAAAAACGACCACCCCGGCGAACTCTACGACCTCGCCCGCGACCTCGGTCAGAAAAATAATCTCTACGCGAGCCACCCCGACAAAGTCGCGGAATTGACCCGCCTCTTGGCGCAGGTCCGCGAGCAAGGGCAGGTTCGTTGAGCCCCAGCCCATCACGTTCACCACTTCCCATGGCCTTCATCCGATCACTCCTCTGCGTTCTCGCCGTCGCCCTCGCCGCCAGCGCTTTCGCCGCCACGGACCGCTCGCCCAATATCCTTTTCATCCTGACCGACGACCAGCGCTGGGACGCGCTCGGCCTCGCCGGCAACAGGCACCTCAAGACTCCGCACATCGATCGCCTCGGGCGGGAAGGCGTGCATTTTAAAAGCGCGTTTTGCACGACGTCGCTCTGCTCGCCGAGCCGCGCGAGCATCCTGAGCGGGCTCTACGCCCACGCGCATGGCGTGACCAATAACTTCACAGAGTATCCCGCCGGGCTGAAAAGCTTCCCTGCGGTGCTGCAGGCCGCCGGCTACGACACCGCCTATTTCGGCAAATGGCACATGGGCGAGAACAACGACGATCCGCGCCCCGGCTTCAACTGGTTCGTGACCCACAAAGGGCAGGGAAAATACTTCGACACCGAATTCAATTTCCACGGCCAGAAGCGCGAGGTCGTTAAAGGCTACTACACCACCGTCGTCACCGACATGGCGGAGGAGTGGCTCTCCCGGCCGCGGGACGGCAAGCCCTGGCTCATGATGATCGGCCACAAAGCACCACACAGTTTCTACCTCCCCGAGCCGAAATACGAAAAGGCCTTCGACTCCGTCCGCGTGCCCTATCCGGAGACCGCGTTCATGCTCGATGACAAACCCTCCTGGATCCGCGAGCGGCTCAACACCTGGCACGGCATCTACGGGCCGCTCTTCGATTGGCGGAAGAAATTTCCCGACGACTCGCCCGCCGCAGTGAAGGACTTCGAAGCGATGACGCGCGCCTATTGGGGCACGATTCTCTCGGTCGATGACAGCGTGGGCCGCCTCTACGAGCTGCTCCGCGCGCGCGGCGAACTGGACAACACCATCATCGTTTTCATGAGCGACAACGGCATCCTCAACGGCGAGCACGGCATGGTGGACAAGCGCACCGCGCACGAGCCCAGCATCCGCATCGTGCAGCTCGTGCGTTTCCCCGGCCTGACGCCCGTCACCGCCCCGAAAATCGTCGACCAGCAGGTGCTCACCGTCGATATCGCCCCGAGCCTGCTCGAACTCGCCCGCGCGCCCGCGCTCACCGGCATCCACGGGCGGTCGTGGAAAAAGCTGGTGCAACAGGGCGACGACGCTTGGCGTAAATCCTGGCTCTACCATTACAATTACGAGAAGCAGTTCCCCTACACCCCCAACGTCCGCAGCGTGCGCACCGAGTCATGGAAATACACGCGCTCACCCCACGGCGACGGCGGCCCCGACCGACACAAGGCCGAGCTCTACAACATCGAATTCGATCCCGAGGAGCGGCACAACCTGATCGACCGGCCACACTACGCCGCGGTCGTGCGCGACCTGCAGGCGGAACTCGTCAAGGTGATGCTCGAAGTCGGCCTCACGTCGCAGAATGATCGGATGCCGCTCGATGCCGGCATCAAACAGGAGTTGCCCGACCAAAAAATCCGCTGACCACGTGCTTTTTTCTCACGCACCGCTTCCTTCAACTCGCCTCGGCTGCCCCTTTCAAACCATCTCCCCTATGCCCCATTCGACCCTTCTTCTAGTCTTCTCTCTTTCTCTCCTTCTTTCTTGTTCCGCCACGACCGCTCGGGCCGCCGAGCCCGCTCCGCCCAACGTCATTCTCATCGTCGTCGACGACATGGGCTACGCCGACATGGGCACGCAGGGTGCCCGGGGCTTCAAGACCCCGCACCTCGACCGCATGGCCGCCGAGGGCACGCGTTTCACCCAGCACTATGTCGCCCAAGCCGTGTGCACCGCCTCGCGCGCCGCACTCATGACCGGCGTCTACCCCAACCGACTCGGCATGCAGGGCGCCTACAACCACACCAGCCGCGACGGCATCGCCGATGCCGAGTGGACCATGCCCGAGATGTTCAAGGCCCGGGGTTACACCACCCTCGGCGTCGGCAAATGGCACCTCGGCACGCGCCTCAAATTTCACCCGCTGCGCCACGGCTTCGACGAATGGCTCGGCATCCCCTACTCCAACGACAACTCCAAATACCATCCGTCGCTCGCCCCGGAAATGCCGCCGCTCCCGCTCTACGAAGGTGAAAAAATCATCGAGCTCGATCCCGACCAATCGCAGTTCACCGCCCGCAGCACCGCCCGCGCGATCACCTTCATCGAGCGCAACGCCGCCCGACCGTTCTTCGTCTATTTGCCCTACGTGATGCCCCACGTCCCGATCTTCGCTTCGGAAAAATTTAAGGGCCGCTCCGGCGCCGGCCTCTACGGCGACGTCATGGAGGAACTCGATGCCGCCGTGGGCGACCTATTCGCCACGCTCAAACGCCTCGGGCTCGACGAGCGCACGCTCGTGATCTTCATGTCGGACAACGGCCCATTTCTCTCCTACGGCGAACACGCGGGTTCCGCGCTGCCGCTCCGCGAGGGCAAGCTCACCGTCTTCGAGGGCGGCGTGCGCGTGCCGTGCCTCGCGCGCTGGCCCGGCCGCGTGCCGGCGGGGCGCGTCTCTGCGACGCCCTTCATGGCGCTCGATTGGTTACCGACGTTTACCGAGCTCATCGGCGGCAAGGCCCCGACGCTCAAGACCGATGGCCGCTCGGCCAAAGCCCTGCTCCTCGGCGAACCCGCCGCCCGCGCTCCACACGACGCGATGTTCTTCTACTCCGGCACCGCGTTGCACGCCGTGCGCAGCGGCCCGTGGAAACTGCACTTCGCGCATCCCTACATCACCGTCGCCGCCGAGCCTGGCCGCGCCGGCAAGCCATCCAATTTCGGCCAACTTGCACCCACCTCCATCACGCAATCGGGCGTCGAGGGCATCGCCACTCGTCATGGCTACCGGGTGGAGCAGCTCGAGCTTTCGCTTTACAACATCGACGATGATCCCAGCGAGAGCCGCAACGTCGCCGCCGCCCAGCCCGACCTCGTGCAGCGTCTGATCGCTGCCGCGGATGCCGCCCGAGGTGACCTCGGCGATTCGTTGCAGAAAATTACCGGCCGCGGCCTGCGCAAACCCGGCTTCGACGAATCTTCCAGCCCATGAAAACCCATCACATTTACCTCTTCCTTCTGCTCCTTGGCTGGGACGTCGCTTTCGCCGCCGAGCCGCGCCGCCCCAACCTCATCGTCATCATGTCCGATGACATGGGCTACTCGGACCTCGGCTGCTACGGCGGCGAAATTGCCACGCCCAATCTCGACGCACTGGCGCGCGAAGGCGTGCGTTTCACTCAGTTCTACAACACGGCCCGCTGCTGCCCTACCCGCGCCTCGCTGCTCACGGGCTTGTATCCGCACCAAGCCGGCATCGGGCACATGATGGACGACCGCAAACTCGAGGGATATCGCGGCGATCTGAATCGTCGCAGCCTCACCATCGCCGAAGCGCTGAAGCCGGCTGGGTATCGCAGCTACATGGTCGGCAAGTGGCACGTCACCAAAAAGGTGAATCCCACGGGCGAATCAGAGAAACACAACTGGCCCCTGCAACGCGGCTTCGACCGATTCTACGGCACAATCCATGGCGCCGGCAGTTTCTACGACCCCAACTCGCTCACCCGCGATAACACGCTGATCTCACCTTTCACCGATCCGGCCTACCGGCCGGCGGAGTTCTACTATACCGACGCGATCAACGATCACGCGGCCAGCTTTGTCGCCGATCATGCGCGTGCCCACGCCACCGAGCCGTTCTTCATGTATGTCGCCCACACCGCGCCCCATTGGCCGATGCACGCGAAGGAAGCCGACATCGCGAAATACCACGGTAAATATGACGCCGGTTACGATGCGATCCGCGCGACCCGCGTGGCGAAGATGAAGCAACTCGGTCTGCTCGATCCACGCTGGCAGACCGCCCCCCAGGCCGGCGGCGCCTGGAGCGACGTGTCGGACCGCGCCTTCGAAATCCGCTGCATGGAAGTTTACGCCGCGATGATCGATTGCCTCGATCAAGGGATCGGCCGGCTGGTGGCGGAATTGAAGCGCACCGGGCAATACGAGAACACCCTCATCCTTTTTCTCCAGGACAACGGCGGCTGTGCCGAAAACCTCGGCCGCGCCCGCACCCGACCACCGGCGCCCCGGGGCGCAAGCCCGACGCTGCCACCGCTCGCTGCGGACTATCTTCAGCCAGACATGATTCCCAAGCAGACCCGGGACGGCTTCCCAATGCGGCAGGGCTACGGCGTTATGCCGGGCGCGGCTGACACCTATATCGCCTATGGCGAGGGCTGGGCCAACGTGAGCAACACCCCTTTCCGCGAATACAAACATTGGGTGCATGAAGGCGGCATCAGCTCGCCGCTCGTCGCCCATTGGCCCGCCGGCATCCCGGCGTCCCGGCACAACGCCCTTGAGCGTCAGCCCGCCCATCTCATCGATCTCATGGCGACCTGCATCGACCTCGCCGGCGCGACGTATCCACTGCAGCGAGCGAGTGAGAGCCTGCATCCGCTTGCCGGCGTGAGCCTGCGACCGGCCTTCTACGGCCAGTCGGTCGTCCGCAAGGAACCGATCTTCTTCGAACACGAGGGCAACCGTGCCGTGCGCGACGATCCGTGGAAACTCGTCGCCAAGGGCCCCGCCGGCGCCTGGGAACTCTACGACATGGCATCCGATCGGACTGAAACGCACAATCTCGCGGCCACGGAAACCGCCCGCGTGCAGACCATGGCGGCGCAGTGGGAAGCCTGGGCCCGGCGGACCGAAGTGCTTCCCTGGCTCTGGAATCCACCCTATGGCCAGCCCGCCGCGGCCAACCCGCCAGCCAAGATGGGGAAAAACAAAGCGAACCCATGAACCTCGTTTCCGTCCTTTTTAAAAACCTCCGCCGCCTGGGCATCGCGTGGGCGTTCATCGTTGCGCCGGCCGCTTTCTCCGCGCCGCCTAATATTCTCCTCATCATCGCCGACGACTGCACCTACCGCGACCTCGAGGTCTATGGCGGGCAGGCGAAGACGCCGCACCTCAACCGGCTCTCCGCCGAGGGCATGAAGTTCACGCACTGCTTCCAAGCCGCACCGATGTGCTCACCGACCCGGCACAGTCTTTACACGGGACTCTACCCAGTAAAGTCCGGCGCCTATCCGAATCACACCTTCGCGCACGACTGGGTGAAGAGTATCGCCCACTACGTCGCACCGGCCGGCTATACGTCGCACCTCTCCGGCAAAACGCACGTCAACCCGAAGGGCGTCTTCCCGTTTGAGTATTCCAAACTCGCCGGCGGCAACAACCCCGACCCCGCGGCGTTCGCGGCCGTGTTGCGCACCACCACGGCCACGTCGAGGCCCTTCCTTTTCATCGCCGCATCTAACGAGCCACACTCTCCGTGGAACCAGGGCGATCCCTCCGCCTATCCGGCCGCGTCACTGAAACTGCCACCCGTCCTCGTCGATTCGCCGGATACGCGCGCGGGCTATGCCAGTTATCTCGCCGAGATCACCTTCTTTGATTCGCAGGTCGGCGAACTGCTCGCGCTGCTCGACCGCTCCCCTCAGCGGGACAACACCCTGGTCGTCGTGTTGAGCGAGCAGGGCAACTCCTTCCCGTTTGCCAAATGGACCTGCTACGACGCGGGTCTACAGAGCGCCTGCCTCGTCCGCTGGCCCGGCCGCATCAAGCCGGGCAGCGTCAGCGATGCGCTCGTCGAATACATCGACCTCGTGCCGACCTTCCTAGAGGCCGCCGGCCTGCCGCTCCCCGAGGTCCTCGATGGGAGCTCGTTTCTGCCCGTGCTGACGGGCCACACCGCCGCTCACAAGTCCCACGTGTTTGGCCTCCAAACCACCCGCGGCATCAACCAGGGCTCCGACTTCTACGGCATCCGCACCGTGCGAGACGCCCGCTACCGCTACGTTCGCAACCTCACCCCCGAGGTCACGTTCATCAACGCCGCCACCAATGACGCCACGTTCAAGACCTGGCAGAAGCTGGCGACCGCCGGCGACGCTCACGCCCAGCGTCTCGTGCACGATTACCAACACCGCCCGGCCGAAGAACTGTTCGATTGCCGAGCGGATCCATGGAACCGCGTCAATCTCATCGCCGACGAAAAACTCGCCCGCGTTCGCGCCGAACTACGCGGCAAACTCGACGCCTGGATGAGGCAGCAGGGCGACGAAGGGCAGGCCACCGAGCTGAAAGCCCTCGAGCGCATGCCCCGCTCGACCGGGAACGAGGACGATGCGCCCAAGAAGAAAAAGAAAAAAGCCAAGGAATGAACCGTTTTCGCGCCCTTCTCCTGCTCGTATTGGCGTGGCTGGGCCAGGCCGCCGCACGTCCCGATCTGGTCATCTTCCTGACGGACGACCACGGCCAACTCGATTCCACGCCTTACGGAGGTTACGGCATCCGCACACCCCACATCCAACGGCTCGCCGACGCGGGCCTGACTTTCACCCGAGCCTACGTGGCCTCTCCGAGCTGCGCGCCGAGCCGCGCGGCGCTGCTCACCGGCCTGATGCCCGCGCGCAACGGTGCCCAGGCCAATCACGCCAAGCCCCGCACCGAGCTGAAGAAATGGCCGGCCTATTTTCAGGAGCTTGGCTACGAGGTCGTCGCCTTTGGCAAGGTCGCCCACTACCGTCACACCGGCGACTACGGCTTCGATCATTTCGCGCACGATACGTTTCATGATCACGCCGGCATTCCGGCGGCCGTGGAGTTTTTGCGCAATCGTCCGCGCTCAGCCGCAAAGCCGCTCTGCCTATTCGTCGGCAGCAACTGGCCGCACGTGCCGTGGCCGGAGCAGGACCTTGGCTACGACCCGCAACTGCTCCCGTTACCCGCCGGCAGCATCGACACCCCAGCGACGCGTCAATGGCGCGCCCGCTACGCCGCGGCCGTGACCAAAGGCGATGATGACCTAGGCACAATCCTTGACGCCACGCGCGCGCACCTGCCCAAAGGGACCCTGTTTCTCTTCAGCGCCGACCACGGCGCCCAGTGGCCCTTCGGCAAGTGGAACCTCTACGAGGCGGGCGTGGCGGTGCCGCTGATCATCGCGTGGCCCGGGATTATCGAGCCCAGCATGCGCACCACCGCAATGGTCAGCTGGGTTGACTTACTGCCGACGCTACTCGACGCCGCGGGCGGGAAAACCCCGACCGGCATTGATGGCCGGACGTTTCTCCCGGTCCTGCGGGGCGCGTCGCCCACCCACCGCGACCACATCTTCACCACGCATACCAACGACAACCGGATGAACATCTATCCCAGCCGGGCGGTTCGCGACGAGCGCTGGAAATACATCCGCAACCTGCATCCCGAGTTCGCGTTCACCTCGCACCTCGACCTCGTGGCCGGCGCGCTCGGACAACGCGCGTTTTTTTCCACCTGGGAAACAGCGACCAAGACCGATGCTCAGGCCGCCGCGATCGTTCAGCGTTACCACGCCCGTCCCGCCGAGGAACTTTACGACCTCGCCGTCGACCCGCGCGAACAGCGCAACCTCGCGACCGCTCCGCCACACTCCGCCAAGCTCGCCTCGTTGCGCGGCGAACTGGACGCTTGGATGAAGTCGCAAGACGACGAGCAGACCGTGCTCGTCGAGCCTCGCCTCCTGAGTGATCCCAAAAGCCACGGCCCCGGCGGCGAAATTTCCGACCAGGCCAAGCCGGGATCCAAAAAGAAATCCCAGAAATAATTTCAGCTTCACTGCGCCTGCGGCCACGCCGCTCCTCGCGTTCCAACTTCATCCGCTCCTATGAGAATCCCAGCCCTTTACCTCTTCGGCGCACTCGCGACCGTCCTTCTGCCCAACGCCGCCGTGGCCGGCTCACCGCCCAGCGTCCTGATTATCGTCGCCGACGATCTCGGCTATACCGACGTGGGATTCACCGGCGGAAAAATCATTGCGACGCCCCATCTCGACCGCCTTGCCGCCAGCGGCGTGACCCTCACCGATTTCCGCGCCTGCCCCATGTGCTCGCCGACGCGCGCAGGGTTAATGACCGGCCGCTGGCCGCTGCGCTTCGGCCTGATGCGCGCCGTCGTGCCGCCGTGGTCCCGCTACGGCTTACCAGCAGAGGAAAAAACCTTGCCGGAACTGCTGGCCGGCGCCGGCTACGCGCAACGTGGCATCGCAGGCAAGTGGCACCTCGGCCACGCGCGGCGGGAATTCCTCCCGCTGGCCAACGGCTTCACCCGTTTCTACGGACACTACAATGGCGCGCTCGACTATTTTACGCACGAGCGCGACGGCGAAACCGACTGGCACCACGACGACCGCACCGTGCGGGAACCGGGCTACACCACGGACCTCATCGGGACCGAAGCTTCGCGCTTCGTGCGCGAGGCGCCCGCTGGCCAGCCGTGGCTGCTCTACGTGCCGTTCAACGCACCGCATAGTCCCTTTCAAGCCAAGGCGGAGGATCTCGCCAAATACCCGCAGCTCGACGGCGATCGCCGCACCTATGCAGCCATGGTCGACTCGATGGACCAGGCCATCGGCCGCATCCTCGCCGCCGTCGAGGCGCGCCCTGACGCGGCGAATACGCTGGTGCTTTTCTTCAGTGACAACGGCGGCATTCCGCGGGTCGGCAGCAACGGCCCCTACCGCGGCGCGAAGCTCACCGTGTATGAAGGCGGCACCCGCGTATGCGCCGCCATGCGCTGGCCCGCAGGCGGCGTCAGCGGCGGGAAAAAATTCGACGGACGGGTCGGCTACATCGATGTGCTGCCGACGGTGCTCGCCGCCGCCGAAGCGCCGTTGCCGGCGAATCTCGACGGCGTGAATTTCCTGCCGGCCTTGCGCGGAGCCGCCCCACTGCCCGAACGCGCGTGGTTCTCCTACATGCACCAAAACGTGGACGCCCACGCGTCCGTGCATCTCGGCAAATGGAAACTCGTCGCCCACGGCGATTTTTTCGCGGAGCAGCCCGCCACGCAGCCCGTCTTGGAACTCTACGATCTCGCCACCGATCTGGCAGAGAAAGTCGACCTCGCCGCCCGCGAGCCCCGACTCGTCGCGCAACTTCATCGTCGGCTCCGTGGGTTCGGCACCTGGCAGATGTCCGGTGTCGGTCCCTACACCGAAGGCCGCGAGGGCTTCATGCCGCCGAAAGACTGGATCGTCGGGACGCCACCTTCTGCGACCGATGCCTCGGTCGCACCGCGAAACGGCAAGAAAAAGAAACAGAAATCCAATGATTAATTTTTCACCCTCGATGCGCCGACCTCTCCGTCCGCTCGCAGCCCTACTCGGCCTAATTTTCCTCGCGAATCTCCCGGCGGTTTCGGCCGAATCGCAGCCACCGAACATCATCATGGTGTTCATCGATGACCTGGGCTGGGGCGACTTCTCCTGCTTCGGCAACCCCGATGCGAAAACACCGCACATCGATCGCCTCGCTGCTGAGGGAATTCGTTTCTCCCAGTTCTACGTCAACTCCCCGATTTGCTCGCCGTCGCGCACCGCTCTGACAACCGGACAATATCCGCAACGTTGGCGGATCACTTCCTTCCTCAACAACCGCGCCGACAACGAGCGGCGCGGCATGGCGCAATGGCTCGACCCCAAAGCCCCGGTGCTGGCGCGTTTCCTCCAGCAAGCCGGCTACGCGACCGGGCACTTCGGTAAGTGGCACCTTGGCGGCCAGCGCGACGTCGCGGATGCACCGGCGATCACCACGTATGGCTTCGACACCTCGCTCACCAATTTCGAAGGCATGGGCCCCAAGCTTCTCCCGCTCACGCTCAAACCCGGCGAAGAAAAGGAGGGCCGGATTTGGGCGGATGCCGCGCGCCTCGGCCAGCCAGTCACCTGGATGCCGCGCTCGAAAATCACGAGCGGGTTCGTCGACGCCGCGATTCCGTTCATCAACCAAGCGGCACGCGCGAAGAAGCCTTTTTATGTCAATCTGTGGCCTGATGATGTGCATAGTCCGTTCTGGCCGCCCGTCGATCAGTGGGCTGACAGCAAACGCGGGCTCTATCTCTCCGTGCTCGTCGAAATGGATCGGCAGCTCGGAAAACTCTTCGACCACATCCGCGCCACGCCCGAGCTGCGGGATAACACGCTCATTCTCGTCTGTTCCGATAACGGCCACGAGCCCGGAGCCGGTTCTGGCGGCCCCTTCAAGGGCGCCAAGGCCACGCTCTTCGAGGGCGGCATCCGTTCGCCGCTCGTGGCCTGGGGCCCCGGCTTCATCCCGGCCGGTAAGATCGGTTATCACAACGAGACCTCGGTCTTCGCGGCGTTCGATCTCGTGCCCTCGCTGCTGCACTTCGCCCGGGCGCAGGCGCCGGCCAGCGTGAGGTTCGACGGAGAAAATATGCTCGATACTCTGCTGGGTCGCAGCACGGCGTCGCGCGAGGCCCCCCTGTTCTGGCGCCGGCCGCCTGATCGCAAGTTCTCGCCCTATGGACTTCCGCCGCAGCCCGACCTCGCGATGCGGGAAAGCCATTGGAAACTGCTTTGCGACTACGACGGCTCGAACGCGGAACTTTACGATCTCGCCCAAGACCGCGGCGAGTCTACCAATCGCGCCACGCAAAATCCAGATCTGGTCCGTCGGCTTATCACCCGTGTGCTCGCGTGGCATCATTCCCTGCCTCCCGACAACGGGCCCGCTCTCGCCACCGCCCCACCGCAGGCCGGAAAAAATAAGAAAAACAAATGATTCACTACACGGTGGAATCCCATTTCCGACCTCGATCTACTACCAACGTCCTTTGAAAAACAGACGGTCATTGCGAGCAGCGCAGCGACGAAGCAATCCAGCTGGATTACCACGGCACGCTTCGAGCACCTCGCCCTGACAAACGCTAGAAATTAAGGGACGTTGGCCTTGCATCGACCGCGTTGCGGCCGGCGGGCTGCACTTCACCGGCAGCTCCGACCCCGAACGGTCCCTTTCCTATTTCCACACCTCCGCTAGCCTCTAATCTGTCCTTAAAAAATGAGCCTCCCCCCTCCTTCATTCTCTCTTTCCCTCCGTCTCCTCTCCGCTCTTTCCCTTCTTCTCGCCCTCTCCCCTGTCCTCACTCCCGCCGCCCGCGCCGCCGCGCCTACTCAACCGAATATCGTCTTCATCATCTCCGACGACCACGGCTGGACCGACTACGGGTTCATGGGCCACCCGCAGGTCGAGACGCCCCACCTCGATAAACTCGCCGCCCGCAGCGCCGCGTTTCCCCGTGGCTACGTTCCCACCGCGCTTTGCCGCCCGTCGCTCGCGACGTTTCTCAACGGCCTCTACGCCCACCAAAATCTCATCACCGGCAACGACCCCGCACTCCTCGCCGCTCCCGCCGCCCCGGCCCCCCCGCCCGCGCCCGGCGCCAAGAAAGCCGGACCCCGCCCCGAATCCGAAGCCTACCGCGCGCTCCGCGAAAAACTGATCACCCACTTCGACCGCACGCCCAACCTCGCCCAACTCCTCGCCGCCCACGGCTACCTCAGCCACCAGAGCGGCAAATGGTGGGAAGGCAGCTACCAACGCGCCGGCTTCACCCACGGCATGACCCGCGGCTTTCCGCAGCCCGGCGGTCGCCACGGCGACGACGGTCTCGCCATCGGGCGCGAGGGCATGAAGCCGATTTTTGATTTCATCGATCACGCCACCGCCGAGCAGAAACCGTTTTTCGTCTGGTATGCCCCGTTCCTACCGCACACGCCGCACACCCCGCCCGAACGCCTGTTTGCGAAATACAAAGCCAAGGGCATCACCTCCGATCCCATCGCCCGCTACTACGCGATGGTCGAGTGGTTCGACGAAACCTGCGGCCAACTTCTCGACCGCCTCGAAGCTCAAGGCCTCTCCAAAAACACGCTCGTCGTCTACGTCGGCGACAACGGCTGGATTCAACAACCCGACGGCAACGGTTTCGCCCCCCGCTCCAAACAAACCGCCAACGAGGGCGGGGTCCGCCAGCCCACGCTCTTTTCCTGGCCCGGCACGATTCAACCCGGCAATCGCGGCGAACAGCTCTGCTCCAGCATCGACATTGTCCCGACCGCCCTCGCCGCCGCCGGCCTGCCCGTGCCGAAAAATCTTCCCGGCATCAATCTCCTCCCCGTCCTCAAAACCGGCCGCCCCACTCCGCGCGACACGGTCTTCGGCGAGACTTTCGCCCACGACATCCCCAACCTCGACCGTCCCGCCGACGGTCTCGTCTATCGCTGGGTCATCGAAGGGAAATGGAAACTGCTCCTCACCTACGACGGCCTCGTGAGCGCGCGCTACGCCTCGTCGAATCCCCGCGACGAAAAGCGCCCGCAGCTCTTCGATCTTCTCGCCGATCCGACCGAGGAAAAAAACCTAGCCGCGCAAAACCCCGCCGTCGTCGCCGCCCTCGCCGCCCAGCTCGACGCTTGGTGGCGCCCCGAGGGCCGCACCGCCCAGACCGTCTGGCGCGACTAATCTCACTTCCCCAGCCTTTCGTCTCCGAAGTGGCACGGGCATCTTGCCCGTGAGTTTGATTCGAAAACCCCCACCGCCGATCATCCAACTTTCCTCCGTGAAATCCCTCCTTCTACCCCTCTCTCTTCCTCTCCTTCTCTCCTTCTCGGTCTCACTAGCCGCCGAAAAACCCAACGTGATCGTCATCATGGCCGACGATCTCGGCTTCGGCGATGTATCGGCTTACGGCGCGACCGCTTTTCAGACGCCCAATCTTGATCGCCTTGCCGCCGAGGGCCGGCGCTTCACCAGCGGCTACTCCACCGCCTCCACCTGCACGCCCACGCGCTATTCGTTCCTCACGGGCAGCTACGCCTTCCGCCGCAAGGGCACCGGGATCGCCCCGCCCAACGGTCACATGGTCGTCCCGCCCGAAGCCGTCACCATCGCCGACCTTGCAAAAATCGCCGGCTACACCACCGCCGTCGTCGGCAAGTGGCACCTCGGCCTCGGAGCCGAGGGCAAGGGCCCCAATTGGAACGGCGCCATCGCCCCCGGCCCGCGCGAGATCGGCTTCGATTACAACTTTCTCCTGCCCACCACCAACGACCGCGTTCCGCAGGTCTACGTCGAAAACGACCGCGTGCTGAACCTCGACCCCAAAGACCCGCTCTGGGTCGGCGACAAGGCTCCCCCCGGCGATCACCCCACCGGCATCTCCCACCGCTCCACCCTGAAAATGGACTGGTCCCACGGCCACAACGCCACGATCCACAACGGCATTTCCCGCATCGGATTTTACACCGGCGGCCACGCCGCGCGCTTCCGCGACGAGGATCTCGCCGACACTTGGGCCAAAAAATCCGACGGGTGGATCGAGGCCCACCGCGCCGCGCCCTTCTTCCTGTTCCTCGCTTCCCACGATCCCCACGTGCCGCGCATGCCGCACGAACGTTTTCAGGGCAAAAGCGGCCTCGGCTTTCGCGCCGATGCAATTCTCCAGTTCGACTGGCAGGTGGGCGAGGTCATGAAAACCCTCGACCGCCTCGGCCTGGCCGAAAAGACCCTCGTCATCGTCTGCTCCGACAACGGCCCCGTGATGGACGACGGTTATCAGGACTCCGCCCTCGAAAAACTCGGCCACCACCGCGCCGGCGGACCGTTTCGCGGCGGCAAGTATTCCGTCTTCGAGGGCGGCACGCGCACGCCGTTCATCGCCCGCTGGAAAGGCACGATCCAGCCCGCCGTGTCCGACGAGATCGTCAGCACCATCGATCTCGCGGCGAGCTTCGCGGCATTGATCGGCACGCCGTTGCCCGAGGGCGCTTGTCTCGACAGCATCGATGTCTCCGGCGCGCTGCTCGGTCGTCCCGGCGCCCGCGGCCGCGAGCATCTCGTGCAGCAGGACAACGGCGGCACCGGCAACTACGGCTTCCGCGTCGGCCCGTGGAAACTCGTCCGCTACGACACCAAATCCGCGCGCAACGTCGTCATCGAAAAGACGCTCGCCAACACCCCCGTGCCCCAATTCCAGCTCTTCGATCTCGCGAATGATCCCGGCGAAAAGCACGACCTCGCCGCCGCGCAACCCGAGCGCCTCGAACAACTGAAGTCCCGCCTCGCCACCCTCATCGCCGCCGGCCGCACCCGCCCCTAACTCCCCCGAATGTAGCCCCCAAATGTAGCCCCCAAATGTAGGAGCGAGCTCGCTCGCGACTCCGCAACCCCATCACCCCCATGAAACCACTCCCTCTCTCCCCCTCTCTCCTTCTCTCCCTCTCTCTTTCTCTCCTCCTTCCCCTCTCCGCCAGCCGCGCCGCCCCGCCTCCGCCGCACATCATTTTCGTCATGGCCGACGACATGGGCTGGGGCCAGACCGGCTACCGCGGCCACCCGATCCTCAAAACGCCGCACCTCGATGCGATGGCGGCAAACGGCCTGCGCTTCGATCGCTTCTACGCCGGCGGCCCCGTGTGTTCGCCCACCCGCGCCGCCGTGCTCACCGGCCGTTCCCCCGACCGTACCGGGGTGTTGCAGCACGGTTACGCCCTCCGCCTGCAGGAGAAAACCATCGCCCAAGCGCTCAAGGGCGCGGGCTACGTCACGGGGCATTTTGGCAAGTGGCACCTCAACGGTCATCGCGGTCCCGGGGTCCCGATTCTTGCCGGCGACGCCTATCATCCGGGCAAATTCGGTTTCGACGAGTGGGTCTCGGTCTCGAACTTTTTCGACCTCAATCCCCTGCTCAGCCGAAGTGGAAAAGTCGAAGAGTTTCAGGGCGAATCCTCCGCCATCGCCGTCGCCGAGGCGGTCAAATTCTTGGAAAAGCACCGCGCCGGCGGACGCCCGATGTTCGCCGTCATCTGGGATGGCTCGCCCCACAGCCCGTTCAAAGCGGCGGCCGCCGATAAAGCGGCATTCGCCGGGCTCGATGAAAACTCCGCCAATCACTACGGCGAACTCGTCGCGCTGGACCGCAGCGTCGGCACGCTGCGCCAGAAACTCCGCGACCTCGGTCTGGCCGAAAACACGCTCATTGTTTTTTGCAGCGACAACGGCGGCCTGCCCGCGATCCAGCCTTCCACCGTCGGCCACCTCCGCGGTTTCAAAGCCAGTCTCTTCGAAGGCGGCCTCCGCGTCCCCGGCATCATCGAGTGGCCCGCCGTCATCCGTCCTCGCGTGACCGATACACCCGCGTCCGTCATGGACTTGTTTCCCACCATCGCCGACATCGTCGGCCTGCCCGCCCACACCTCGATCCAACCTGCCGATGGTCACAGTCTCCGGCCGCTCTTCGCGCGAGAGACCGGCGCTCGCAACCGGCCCATCGGATTCCGTTTCGAAAAGAAACGGGCCTTCATCGACGACCGCTTCAAGTTGTCCACCGAAAATCTTGAGGGCGGGAAATTCGAACTCTTCGACCTCATCGCCGACCCCCGGGAAACCCGCGATGTCACCGCCGAAAACCCCGCCGTCGCGCAACGCCTCCGCGAACAATTTCTGGCTTGGAACGCCGGCGTGGATGCCAGTTTTGCCGGCAAGGATTACCCCGAGGGCCGGTTGGTCCCGGCCGACCCCACGCCGATCACGTGGAACCGCGTCCCCGCCTACCAGCCCTACTTGGCTCTTTGGAAAGACCGCTGGGAATACGCGAGCGTGCTCAAGGCCACCCCCAAGACCGACCTGGCCCAGCCGAGCCCCAGCCCCTCGACCCCATAAATCGCCTTCGACTTGAGGTCGCTCGTTCAGTCGCCCTCTACCGACTGGTCCGCGCACCGCTCCTTCCAGCCCATGAGATTTCTCCTCCTTCGCTCTGTTGTTCTGGGCTTGTGCTTCTGGGACCCTCGCGCGCTCGCCGAAACGGCTAAGCCCAACCTCATCATCATCCTCGCCGACGATCTGGGCTGGGCCGACCTCGGTTGTTACGGGAACACTTTTAACGAAACGCCCCACCTCGACCGCCTCGCGCGCGAGGGCCTCCGCTTCACCCAATTCTACGCCGGCCCCGTCTGCTCGCCGACGCGCACGAATCTTCAGAGCGGCCAGGACCAAGCGCGCTTCGGCATCACGCAACACATCCCCGGCCATCGCCGGCCGTATGCGCGACTCACCGATCCGGTCGTGCCCCGCCAGCTCCCGCTCGAGGTCGAGACCTTGGCCGAGCGCCTCGGCGCGTCCGGCTACCGCTCCGGTTACTTTGGCAAATGGCATCTCGGCGGCGCCGGCTTCAGCCCCGCGCAACAGGGCTGGCAAACCGTGCACGAAACTCAGGGCCACAACCAGTCCGCCACGGCCGACCGTCCCGCGCCCCAACGCACGGCGGAATACCTCACCGACCGCGCCGTCGATTTCATCGCCCAGCAAAGCACTCAACCTTTTCTCCTTCAGGTCTCCCACTACGCCGTCCACATCCCGCTCTCCACGACGCCCGAGTTCGAGAAAAAATTCTCCGCCAAATCCAAAATGCCCGGCTACCCCTGCAACCCGCTCTACGCCGGCCTCCTCGCCGAACTCGACGCCTCGGTCGGCCGCATCACTGCCGCCGTCGATGCGGCCGGCCTCGCCGAGAACACGCTCATCGTTTTCCTCTCCGACAACGGCGGCCTCGAGACCGAACAGAGCGGCCGGATCGTCACCTCAAACCAACCTCTCCGCGGCGAAAAAGGCTCACTCTACGAGGGCGGCGTCCGCATTCCCGCGATCGCACGCTGGCCCGGCACCATCCCCGCCGGACGCGAATCCGCCACGCCCGCGATCACTACCGATGTCTACCCGACCTTCGTCGAAATCGGCCGCGCCACGTTGCCAACTACGCAACCGCAGGACGGCGTGAGTCTCGCCGCCGTGCTGCGCGATCCCACCACGCCTCTCGCCCGCGACACGCTGCACTGGCACCTGCCGCACTACCACCACAGCACACCCGCCAGCTCAATCCGCCGCGGCGATTGGAAGCTCATCGAATTCTTCGAGGAAGGTGTCCTCGAACTCTACGACCTCGCCGCTGACCCGTCGGAGCGCACCAACCTCGCAACTCGAGAGCCCGCCCGCGCCCGCGAACTCAGCGTAGCCCTCGCCGCCTGGCGCACCCGCGTCGGCGCCCGTCTGCCCCAACCCAATCCCCTTTACGACCCCGCTCGCGCGACCGAGCTCGCCGGAGCCCGCACGGGAGAACAGAAAACGAAAGCCCAGCAGCCTTAGGCCTCCACCCTCTACCGCAATGACTCGCCTCAGTCTCTCTTCCTTCCTGTCCTTCGCTCGATCCCTTTCGCTTTCTCTTTTCTTCCTTCTCTCCGTCGTCGCATCCGCCGCCGCGGAAAAAATTCTCCCCCTTCCCGGCGAAACGTTTTCCGTCGCCGGTCGCCCGGCTTTCCTCATCGCCGCCCCACCCGGCCCCACCCCCACCGCGTCACGCCCGTGGGTCTGGTATGCGCCGACCCTTGAAAAATATCCGGGCAAGGAAGAGCTCTGGCTGATCTCCCAACTTCTCACCGCCGGCATTTCCATCGCCGGAATCGACGTCGGCGAATCCTTCGGGAGTCCCGCCGGCCGCGCGTTGTTCACCGCCCTCCACACCGAGCTCACGCGCACGCGCGGTTACTCCAACAAACCGCTCCTGCTCGGTCGCAGTCGCGGCGGTCTGATGTTGCTGGCATGGGCGGCCGAGCACCCTGAAAAAGTCGGTGCCTTCGCCGGCATTTATCCGGTGGTCAACCTCACGAGCTATCCCGGACTCGACCGCGCCGCGCCCGCCTACGGCCTCACCGTCAAGGAACTCGCCGCGCAACTCACCGCGCACAACCCCGTCGACCGTCTCGCCTCCCTCGCGGCCGCCCGCGTCCCGCTCTTCGCGATTCACGGCGACCGCGACACCCTCGTCCCGCTAGAAGCCAACTCCGCTCTCCTCAAGTCCCGCTACACCGCTCTCGGCGGCGACCTGAAGCTTATCATCGCCGAAGGCCAAGGCCACAACC
Source organism: Opitutus sp. GAS368 (assembly GCA_945882935.1). Lineage (GTDB taxonomy): Bacteria > Verrucomicrobiota > Verrucomicrobiia > Opitutales > Opitutaceae > Tous-C4FEB. The sequence goes on along the minus strand of CAMCWW010000035.1, from coordinate 4,971 downwards.
TCTGGCCCGGCTTCTTCGAAAACCCCGCCCTCCTCGCCTTCCTCATCGCCCACGCCCGCCGCTAAAAGCCATGCACCTTCGCCCCTTTCTCTCCCTCGCTCTTTCCCTCCTTCTCCCCCTCTCCGCCTTCTCCGTTGCCGTGGCCGAGCGTCCCAACATCGTCCTCCTCATGGGCGACGACCACGGCTGGGACGAAACCGGTTACAACGGCCACCCCTACTTGAAGACGCCCGTCCTCGACGAGATGGCGCGCACCGGCCTCCGCCTCGACCGCTTCTACTCCGGCGGCGCGAGTTGTTCACCCACTCGGGCCACCGTCATGAACGGCCGCCACCACCATCGCTCCGGCACCTTCGCCCCGGGTTGGTCGACGCGACCGCAGGAAATCACGGTCGCACAACTTCTGCGCGACGCCGGTTACGCCACCGGACATTTTGGCAAATGGCACCTCGGCCCCGTAAAAGCCTCTTCACCGACCAACCCCGGCGCCATGGGCTTCGATACGTGGCTCTCCCACGATAACTTTTTCGAACTCGATCCTTCCCTTTCCCGCAACGGCGGCCCGCCCCAAGTCATCAAGGGCGAGAGCTCCGAGATCATCATCGCCGAGGCGATCCGTTACATCGACGCCGCCCGCCGCGCTGGTAAACCGTTCTTCGTCGTCGTGTGGTTCGGTTCACCGCACGAGCCGTATCAAGCCCTCCCCAAAGATCTCGCGCTCTACGACGATCTCCCCGCCACCTTTGGCAACCGGCAGGTAAAACTCACCTCCAACGAAACCGGGCGCAACACCACCCGCTTCCAACGCGACGTGCTCCGCGAACGTTTCGCCGAGATCACCGCGATGGACCGCTCCATCGGCCAACTTCGCGGCCACCTCAGCACCGCCGGCCTCCGCGCCAACACCTTGCTCTGGTATTGCGGCGACAATGGCACGCCCCAGGAAGCCGTCGCCACCGTCCCGTTCCGCGCCCAAAAAGGCTCGCTCTACGAAGGCGGCATCCGCGTGCCCGGCATCATCGAGTGGCCCGCGAAAATTTCCCGCCCGCGCACGACCGACGTCAACGCCGTCACCAGCGATATCCTGCCCACGCTCTGCGAACTCGCGGGCCACCCGCTCCCGCGCCGCCCCCTCGATGGCCTTTCACTCCGCGCGCTCCTCGACGGCACGATGACCGAACGCGCCGCGCCGATCTGTTTCTGGGACGACGCCATCGCCCGCCATCCCGGCGCGAAACCCTACCTCGATCCCGAGCTGCAAAAAGGCACGACCCCGCTCGCGAAACTCGGCCCCGACGGTACCGCCACCCGGGATTTTAAAAACTATCACCACCACGAAATCCTCCCGCAAGACTTCGCCGGTCCACGCGCCGTCGTGGACAACCGCTACAAACTCGTCGTCGACGGCACCAAAGGCAGCGGCCGCGAGCTCTTCGATCTCCGCACCGATCCTGCCGAGAAAACCAACGTCATCGCAACGCACTCCGCCGAAGCCGAGAAACTCGCCGCCATCCTGGAAACTTGGCAACGCTCCGTCCTCGGAAGCCTCACCGGCGCCGACTACCGCTGACCCCTCCCGCTCCAACCGCCATGCCCCTCCGCCCCTTTCTCTCCCTCTCTCTTTCCCTCCTTCTCTCCTTCCCTCCTTCTCTCCTTCTCCGAATCTGCCGCCACCACCGCCGCCGCCGAGCGTCCGAACATTCTCTTCATCCTCACCGATGATCAGGGCTACGGCGATTTCTCCGCCCAGGGAAATCCCGTCCTCAAGACGCCCCACCTCGACTTCCTCCACGCCCAGAACGTGCGCTTCACCGATTTCCACGTCAGTCCGCCGTGTTCCCCCACGTCGGCCGCTGGCCCAAGGGCAGCGATCCCGCCCTCGCCAAATTCAAAAGCTGCGCCGTGCGCGACCCGCGCTGGCATCTCGTTTCGATCACCGGCGGCACCACCCCCGCCTGGCAGCTCTTCGATCTCGCCGCCGATCCCGGCGAGCAACGCGATGTCGCCGCCGACCATCCCGCCGAGGTCCGCCGCTTGGCCGACGCCTACGACGCGTGGTGGCTCTCCGTGCAGCCCGGTCTCGTCAATGAAACCGCCGTCGGCCCGCGCCTGAATCCTTTTGCGGAGAGCTACTGGCAACAATTCGGCGGCGGCCCCTCTCCCGAGCAACTCCGCCGGATGGACCCGACGCGCGAGTTAACACCGCCGGGCAAAAAATCAAAGCAGCCGTAACGCCTTGACCCTACCCCCGCCCCGACCAAGCGCCACCTACCGCGCAGTGGCCGCAGGCGGTTGCCAAGGCGTCGCCCCGCCGCGCTGGATATGCCGCCGCAAAGCGACCTGCATTTCCCGGGCAACTTTTTGCTGGGAGGCGAAGACATCGTTCTTCTCCTGCGGATCATCCTTCACGTTGTAGAGTTCGAGGGGCGCGTCGGGGCTGTTCTGGAGCAGCTTCCAGTCGCCCCGGATGAGTGCCTCGTAGCTTTTCCCCCCGTAGATCGCTCCGCCTTCGCGGCGGACGAAATAGAGCTCGCGCGGTTCGGCCGGTACCGACTCCTCGCGCAGTGCGGGCATCAAGCTCACCGCGTCGGTCGCGGCCGGTCGCGCCACACCCGCGACTTCAAGCGCCGTGGCAAAAATATCAAAGGTCAGCCCCGCGTAGTCGCTCGTCGTGCCGGGCGCGACGTGGCCCGGCCAACGCACCACAAACGGCACCCTCAATCCGCCGTCGTAGTGGCTCTGCTTCCCGTCGCGCCACGGATCGTTGTTTTGCGCGTGCGCCAGCGAGCCGCCGTTGTCGGCCGTGACCACCACCAGCGTCGTCCGATCAAGTCCGGTTTCCTTCAACGCGGCGAGGACTTGGCCGACGCCGTCGTCAAAATGCTCGATCATCGCGACGCTCAGGGCGCGCTTCTCGTCGATGCCGGGCTCGCGTTGTTTCACCTTCGCCAACCACTCGGCCGGCGGCTGCATCGGAAAGTGCGGAGCATTGTACGCGAGATAGAGAAAAAACGGCGCCGGCAATTTCGCCCGTTCGCGCAGATAATCACGCGTCCAGCCGGTGAACAACTCCGTGGCATGGCCGACCGGCGTGATGACCTCGCGGTCGCGGCGCATGTAGTTGTGCCCCTGCCGGAGGTGGGTCGTGTAGCTGTCCATCATATCGTCGAGGAAGCCGTGGAAAAAATCGAAGCCGCGATCGTTGGGCAGCGCCGGCGCCGCAAGGCCGAGGTTCCACTTGCCGATGATCGCGGTGTGATAGCCCGCCATGCGCAGGTGATCGGCGAGCGTGGGCACCGCGGGATCGAAATAGCCCCAGGTGTTGTCGGGGTCGGTGCGGATGAGACCGGGCACGCCGACGCGATCCGCGTAGCGGCCGCTCATCAGCGCCGCGCGCGTGGGCGAGCACACCGTCGCGTTGGCGCGCATCCGGGTGAAACGCATCCCTTCGGCGGCAAGTCGGTCGAGGTGCGGGGTCCGCACATCGGCCCCGGGCCGGTAAGACGAAACGTCCCCAATCCCAAGATCGTCGGCAAGAATCACCAAAACATTAGGTCGAGACGCTTGAGTCGCGGCCAGCGCACCGCCGGAGACCGCGAGGATGAAATAGAGGAGACGAAGCAGCATACGGAAGGAAGACCGAGCCTCGGAAAACTAGTCACGACTGAAACCTTGGGCACGGTGCCGGCGCAGCGTCTCCGCTAGGCGGGTCGCGATCTCGGGGTGCGCGGCGGTGACATCATTTTTCTCGGCGGGATCATCGACGAGGTTCAGGAGGCGCGGGCGAAATTGGTCGGCTTTCGGACCCGTGGCGGCGGGTGCTTTCTTTCCCTGAGGAGCAAGCGGGACGCCGTCGATCCATTTCCACGGACCGCTGCGGATAGCATACACGCCGTTCGCGCTTTGCAGAATCAGGTCGCGGCGGAGCGGTTGGGCGGACGATTGGCCAAGAAACGCTGGAAGCACGTTGACGCTGTCGGGCCCAGTGGTGGTGCGGTCGAGCTTCGTTTCACCCACGACCGCGGCGATCGTCGCAAAAACATCCACTACGCCGATCATCTCGTTGCTCGTGGTCGCCGCCGCAACCCGACCGGGCCAGCGCACGAGGAAGGGCACCTTAAAGCCCCCTTCCCAGATGTCGTGTTTGCCGCCACGCAGGGCGCCGTTGATTTTCAAACCGGCCTCCATCGCGGTCTTGTTGGTTCCGGTCTTGCCACCAAGGTTGACGACACCGCCGTTGTCGCTGGTGAAGATGATCAAGGTGTTTTCGAGCGCGTTTTGTTTTTCGAGCGCGGCCAAGATTCGCCCGACGCTGCGATCCAAGTCGTGGATAAAATCGCCGTACGGTCCGGCCTTGCTGGTGCCTTGGGTCTCGGCGGAGGGCGTGACCAGCTCGTGGACGGCAACCGGGGCAAAATAGAGAAAAAACGGTGTGGGCTCGCCGGCCCGTTGCGCGAGCCAGTCAACCGCCCGCTGGGTAAGATCGCCCATCGTCTTCGGATCGTCACGCTCGGGCGCATCGAGGCCGAGCTTGCCGGGCACGGGCGTGAGCTTCGCCGAGCGCAGACCGAAGACGCGGTGATTCTCAACAAAGACCCGGGTGATGTCGTTGTGGTTTTGCGGCACGGCGAACTGGTAATCGAAGCCGAGTTCGAGCGGGCCGGGTTTGAGTTCCTTGGTGTAGTCGACGCGCCGCTCGGTGCCGTAGCCGAGATGCCATTTACCGACGAAGCCGGTGGCGTAGCCGTGCTTCTTCAGAAGCGAGGCGATCGTGGGGCGCGTGGTCTCGATGAGGAGCGGATCGAGGGTGTTGGCGACGCCACCGTGATTGAGCGGTGTGCGCCAACAGTAGCGTCCCGTCATGAGCGCGTAACGCGTCGGCGTGCAGACGGAGGACGGCGTGTAGGCATCGGTGAAACGTCGCCCCTCTCGCGCGAGGCGGTCGAGGTGCGGCGTTTGAATAAGCGCGGA
>CAMCWW010000034.1:0-32768 GCA_945882935.1 Opitutus sp. GAS368 | reverse complement strand
CCCGTGGTTCTTGAGGGGCTTTTTTGTGGTGAGCGGATTAGGTCGGGCTGGGCAGATACTGGCGAATGATTGTGTTCTCGCGCTTGATCGCGGCGGATTTTTTGGACCCATTGCCTGTATGCTGCAATCGCTTCGGATTCGGAATCTCGCCCTATTGGAAGAAGTGTCGCTCGAGTTTGAGGCTGGGTTCACTGCGGTCACAGGCGAGACCGGCGCGGGAAAAAGTATTTTGCTCGGGGCGCTCAGCCTGCTCGCGGGCGAGCGGGCGGACAAAACCGTGATCCGCCAAGGTGCGGCGGCATGTGAGGTAGAAGCAGCCTTGTTTTTCGTGAAGGCGGCCGGGATCGACGCGGTCTTGGCGTCGCTTGAATTGCCGGCGTGCGAGGACGGGCTGTTGCTGCTAAAGCGTAGTCTCGCCCGGGAAAAGCCGGCCAAGATCACCGTCAACGGGAGCTTGGCCACGCTCGCGGCGTTGCAGCGGCTGGGGGAGCACTGGGTAGATTTTCACGGACCAAGCGAACCGCGCCGATTGCTAAAAGAGAGTTGTCAGCTGGAACTGCTGGATCTTTTCGGGCGGGCGGCGGAGGCCCTGGCGTCCTATCGGGCAAAATATTTCAAGTGGCGGGACCGCTTGGCCGAACGGGAGCAGATCGTGGGCGAGACCAAATTGTCGCCGAGCCAGCTCGAGTTTTTGGAGAACCAGTTGAAGCGGATGGAGGCACTGGAGTTATCGACGGAGGCAATCGAGGCGCTAGAGCGGGATTTTTCGCGAATGAACCGCGGGCAGGAGTTGATCGAACTCACGGGGGCGATTGCGAGCGGGTTGACGGGGGACGACGGGGTGCAAGGGCGGATCGCGGGTCTGTTGCGAGAGGTGCGGGCGCTCGAATTGATCGATGCCGCGAGCCGGCCTCTGGCCGAGCGGATGGCGGCGGCCGCGATCGAGCTGAACGATCTCGGTGCGGAGTTCTCGGCGCTGGGAGCGGAGCTGCAATTTGATCCGGACCAGGCCGAGCAGATCACCGAGCGCATGAATACTTGGCTGGAGCTGAAACGGAAGCACGGCGGCGACGTCGCGGCAGTGATCGCGGCGCGGGATGAGCTAAAGCGACGGCTGGAAGTGCAGGGCGACTTGGACGGAGCGTTGGCGCGGCTGGAGAAGCAGATCACCGAGGCGGAGCGGGCCATGCGGGCGGCGGGGAAAGAGTTGGGCTTGGTGCGGGAGAAAGCGGCGAAAGCGCTGGGCAAAGTCGCGGCGAAAGCAATCGCCCAACTTGGCTTCAAGAAGGCCGATTTTCAGGTGCGCGTGATGGCACTGGCGCAGCCGGGGCCGATGGGCGACACGGGGTGCGAGTTTTTGTTTTCACCCAATGTGGGCGAGGCGCCGTTGCCGCTCAGCCGGATCGCTTCGAGCGGAGAACTCGCGCGGGTGATGTTGGCCCTGAAGACGGTGCTGGCGGACTTGGACGATGTGCCCCTGTTAGTATTCGACGAAGTGGACGCCAACGTGGGTGGGGAGATCGGTCGCGTCGTGGGCGAGAAGATGGCGGTGATCGCGAAGAATCACCAAGTGCTCTGCGTGACGCATTTGCCGCAGGTGGCGGCGCAGGCGGCGTCACATCTGGTGGTGACCAAGGATCAATCTAAAGACCGCGCGGTCGTCGGGATCGCGCCGATTCAAGGAGACCGCAAGGCGCGCGTGAGCGAACTGGCGCGGATGCTCGGCGACCGGACGGCTAAGAGCGCGCTGGCGCACGCGGAGGAGCTGCTGGGGCGGACGGCGTGACCTTATTACCGGTTTGAGCGGCGGAGAAGCTGCGCCATTTTGAAAGCGGCACGACGGCAAGGGCGATGCATGCGAGCTGGCTCACGATGAAGCTCGACAGGGCCATGAAGCCGGAGTCGGTGAAGCCGTAGCTGTGCAGGCCGACGCCGAGCATATTGGTCCCGAACCAACTCCAGCTTGTGACCACGTTGCCGAAAACCGCGAGGGCCATGAGGCCCCGGGCTTTCACCAAGCCGCCCCAGCGGGCGTGGAGGATGAGGGCATTCCAAAGGACGATGATGAGCGCGCCGTTTTCCTTCGGGTCCCAGCCCCAGAAGCGGCCCCAGCTTTGATCGGCCCAGATGCCGCCGAGGACGGTGCCGACGAAGCTGAAGAGCGTCGCGAAGCAGAGGATGCCGTAGACCATGCGGTTGATGGAGTCAGCGGTCGAGGCATCGAGCGAACGGGTAAAGAGTCCGCGCACGATGTAGACCATCGCAAGCGCTCCCGCGAGGTAGGTGGCCGAGTAGCCGATCGTCACGATGACGACGTGGGTCGCCAACCAGAAGTTGGAATCGAGCACGGCACGCATCATTTCGAGCGTGTCCCCGGCGAGCGAGAGATGGTGCGCCACCAGTAACGTGGCGAATCCGATGAGGCCCGCCGTAACGCTGCCGACGGCGTTTTTGTAAATCGCCTCCAGCACGAGGCAAAGTCCAACGGAGCCCCAGCCGACAAAAAGGGCGGAGGAGTAGAGGTTGGTGACGGGAGGGCGGCCTTCGAGCCACATGCGCACCGCGATGCCGGCGGTGGTTACGATCCAGGCAAGGCCAGTGAGGAAAAACGCGGAGCGCCCGAGGACTTCGGGCCACTTGAGCCAGGAGAAAATCGCGAGCAGGAAAGCGAAGACGTAGAGCGTCATGCTGGCGTAGAACGGCTCGGCCGCGTTGAAGCGGGCCTCAGCGTCGGTTTTTTTAATTCGTTCTCCGAAGCGCGGATTTATCTGAGCCGAGTAGAGCTCGATGATCTTATTGAATTGCTCGGGTTGGTTGAGGCGCCACGCGTGGCCGAGGCCGGCGTAGGCGAGGACGCTGGAGTCGACCGAACCGCGCTGAAAGGCACCGAGGAGGGACGCTCCCGTGGTGAGCCACGCGGTATCGTCGGCGACGCTGTTGGAGGGCGGAATAGCGAGGTAGGAGGTGACCTCTGACATGAAGAGGTAGCGCTGTCCGAGCTCGAGCATGGCCGCCGCGATCCTTTCGTCGTGGGACTGGTTGGCCTGTTTGGCGCGGACGGCGGCCACGCCCTCCGGGATAAGTTTCTGGAAACGGAGAATCTCGGCTAAGTAGTCGTCGCTGGTGGGCGGCGACAGCGTGTGCTTGAGTTGCTGGTATTGGACGAGAGCGCCGTAAAGCTGAACGACCGCCCGTTGAAAAGGCGTGCGGAGAGCCGACTCGATGGGGCGGGCGAGCTTGGTCTGCTTTTCGAGCTCGGGGATTTTTTTAATGAGATCCGAGTAAGAGAACCGTTTTTTGCCGTCGCCGTCTTCGGCTTTGAGTTCAAAGAGCGCGAGGACATCGGGGTGGACGATTTCGAAGACGCGGTAGGTATCGGCAACGGGAGAATTGAAGAAAACGTCGAGCAACCAAGCGTTGTGCGTCGTCTTCTGGCCGCCGGTGGTGGAAACGCTCTGGCGGCCTTGAAACAGAAGCAGGGAATTGCGCGCGACGGAGTCCATCGGCTTCATGCGGCCGTTGACGAGGACGGGAAGATCGCCGAAGCCGGCGAGGTTAAACTCGGAGGTGGAGCGCTGGGGCAGAAGTTTGCTGCCGAGGTAGAGCGTGCCGAGGAACAGCACGACGATGGGGATGTATTTTTTCATGCGGCGACGGGAGCAACGCGGCGGCGGCGACCGATAAAGGCAAAAAGATGAATGCCAAACTGGATGATCAAACCGAGGGTCATCAAGGTGCAGGCGATGTAAGGCATCGTCCAACTGGGGTTGCGCACGACTTGGAGGATAGTCGTCTTATCGTTGTTTTCGAAGCCGGCCTGATAGAAGGTGAGCCCGGCGTAGCGCAGCGGGTTGTTCATGTAGATGAGCACTTCGCGGTCGTCGACGCCGTCAGGCGTGTTGAGTTTGATTCGGCTGGAGAAGTTTTTTGGAATTTCAGTGCCAGGGTAGCGGTCATGGGAGAAATCGAGCAAGGTGAGCGAGTAGGGCTTGTAGTTGCGCTCAAAGCGGAAGGCGATTTTCCAAGTGCGACCTCCGTAGTCGAAGCGCTGGGGCGGGAACCGCGGGTCGGCCGAGGTCAGCCACGTGCCCACCGTTCCCTCGGGGCCGATGAGTTCGACGTAGGCGGCGGGGGCATTCCGCTCGTCCTGCTTATAGGTCAGCTTAAGCGGCGAGGCGAGGGCTTGGAGGCCGATGCCGGTGGTGGCGGGGGTGACTGGCGCGGTGGGGGCAGAGGCGTCGCGTTGGGCGAGAGCGGCGTTGGGGTAGTAAACTTTGGGGACCACGCGGAAAGGAAGTTTCGGGTGCTGGATCGGGTCGCCTTTGGCCACAAATTTTTCCGGGATTGCCACCACGTCATCGAAATTCGGGTCAGTTGTGTCGGAGATTGCGAGTTCATTGAAACGGTAGCTCTCGGCGTAGTTGCGGGTCTGGCCTTCGTCGAGGCGGAGGGCGAATTCCTCCTGCCACAGACCGGTGATGAGCTCTCCGACGAGCAGCGTGATGAAGCCGACGTGGGTCAGCCAGATCCCGGACTTTTTGGCGGACAGTTTAAACCGGTAAACTTGAGCGCAGATCAAATTGGTGAGCAGAAAACCGCCGATGAGGTAACCTCCGGGGAAAACCGGAACCGGGACATCCCCGACGTTCCACAAGACGAACAGCGAGTGAAAATACTTCTGCTGCACGGCCCAGATGCCGAGGTTTACCTGATCAAGGGTCGCGACAAATACGAGAACGATGGACAGGGCGAGCAGGACGATCGTGAGCTTTAGCGAGACGAAGAAGTCTCGGAACTGTCGGACGACTTCGTTCATGGCTGAACTCCGGCGGAGCGGATCGTCAGTAAAAACGCCGTAAAGTTCGCTTGCTCGCGATCGAGCAGGCCGACTGGGCCGGTAAGCTTAAAAAACCAAGTCGAGCCGCCGACGGGAACAATCGCCCCGAGGACTCGGGTGGGTGCGCCGGCGACGGTGCCGGCGAAGTCGACGGTGGTCACTTGGAAGCCGTTCGCATCGATCGTGCGGGTGGCACTGGGCAAGTCGCTGCCAGTGATCGGGGGGAGTTGAACCTGACCGCGCCAACGATTGATGTTGGCGAGAATACCGCCGACCGAGCCGGGAAAGGCCGTGATCGACAGCTCGGCGGCGGCGCCGGCGTCGCCCGTGATGACGTAAGTGCCTTTGCGCATGGCCGAGGCGGGCTTGGCGTTCCAATGAGCGGGGGAGGTCCAAGAGAGGCCGGGGCCATCAGCGGTGCGGACGGCGGTGTTGGCCATATTCGCATCGGCGCTCGGCGTGGGCGCGGTTGGCGTGGGCGCGGGAGCAGCCGGAGCTTGAGGCGGGGCGATTCGGGGTGTGGCGGAGGCCGTGGGGGGGGCTGACTCTTTTTCTTTCGGCACCCGGTAAGATTCGATCTGTGGATCGCGGCAGGCGCTGAAGCTGAGGATTAGAGCGACGGCGACGAAAGGAAGACGAGTTAGGCGCATTGAAGAAGCAATCCACCGAAGGGGTAAATGTTCAACCCCTTCCGTCAAGTATCAGACCAACGCGATGGGTTGAATAAGCCGGAGAGTTTCCAATCTTGGGCGCCGAATCCTGACGATCCTGTTACCATTTCGCAACGGACGGCTCAGCTTAAAACATCCGGCTAGAAAGTTGCGACGGTTCTTTAACAAATCGGTTCGAACTCAGCTCGTAAAAACCACCTCTACGTTTGGGCTAATTTCAGGCTCGTCCGCGGGTCATTAACGCGGCTCACGAGGTTCCGGCCAACTGATCTCCGACGATAGCTTTAGTAATTATGAACTACGATGTGACGGCAAAGATCTTCGACCTTGGGTGAGCATCAGCAATTTTTCCAACACGCCTGCGGTCTGACACGTTCGCATACCCATCAAACGTCGTTGGCCTTTAAAATCGGATTAAGGTTAAGGTGCAGATCCGCCTCGACCAAGATCTCGAACGCAACGGCGGCCGCTAGGTTGTACGAGAGCTGCTCGGTGCGCGCCGCAAATTCCTGAACCGACTTTAACCCCTCGAAGAACTTTCAAATAGGCGCTGGATACAGATGCTTGAGCTTTCTCTCCCGCTTTACTCCAGGCCGCGGCACATTTTGGGTTACCTGCAACCTGCGCATGAGGGACCCTTACTCGCCCGCACTGTATGCCCGCTCTTTTGACGTCGGTCGCTTTCGCGGAGCCGCTTTTTGAGCTGAGAAAAAGAGCTGAATCGGACGATGCTGAAGCGCCGCCTGCTGAGCAGCATGTACCGCGAAGGCAACGGCGTGCCAAACGACTCGGCCTAAGGCGTGAAGCGGTATTGGCTCGCCGTGGATCGAGGCAATACCAGCGCGCAGGTTCACCTGGGTGAAGTGCAGCGAAGGGCTTCAGCTCTGGGGCTTGAGTTGGTTGAGCAAGGTGACGAAGGCGGGTAACGGCTTCAGGCCTTCGAGATCGGGGTCCTGCGCCATCCAATCGAAATCCCGGTAGCCGAGAGTTACGGCGGCCCGCAGGGAGCGCAGGGCGGCGACGCGCCGGCGGGTGAGCGCGAGGCTGCAGGCGAGATTATAGTGCGCGGTCGCGTTGGCGGGTTGGAGCTTCACCAAGCGCCGGTCCATCTTGAGGCCGTCGGCGATGCGGCCGACCCGGGTATAGAGGCCGCCGAGGAGTTCGACGACGTCGGTGGAAGCGGGATCTCGCCGGAGGACGGACTCAAAAAAGGCGATTTCAAAGGCGGCGTCGCGAGACTGATCTTTGGCCATCGAGAGAAGAGGCGGGCGCGCTCAGGTGCGGCGCGGGCAAGAACCGGCGCGGCGGAAGGCGTCGCAGTGGGCGCTCACTTGGAGGCGCTGGGAAATGGGAGTCAGGCCGAGCTTGTTCGAGACGGTGCTGCCATACCATTCCATGAACGGCGCGCTGATCTCGAAAATCTTGTCGCAGTCGACGCAGACGACTTGGGCGACCTGCGCGTTGGGCGTGCCGGCGTTGGGGCGGTAGAATTTTTCCCCGGAGCCGATGTCCACCTCGCGCAGCAAGGCGCTTTCGGTCATGATCGGGAGGGTGCGATAAATAGTAGCGCGGGAAACGGAGTCGTCGATGGCGCGGGCAAAATCCACGAGCTGCTCGGCGGTGAAATGCTCGGGTTGGGCAAACGCGGCCTCAAAGATCGCGAGGCGTTGGCTGGTCACGCGCAGGCCCTTTTTGGTGAGAAAACTACGGAATTTTTCGCGCGCGGCGGGGATGCTCACGGGAAAATCACGGCGCGGCGGTGGGAGCGTGTCAATGTGTTCGTGGGTGCGCGGTGTCGGTCGGGCTGGGCGGCGGCGGGCCGAAAGGTTGGCTGGACGGCGGTCGTAAATAAATTTGCTCCCACGGGAAGCGGCGGCGTCATGGCGGGGATGTTCGTCGGTGTTCATCCGCTCGCCGGGTTCGACAAGGTCCTGCACTACCAAGTGCCGGAGCCGATGATCGCGGACGTGCAACTGGGGGCGCTGGTGCGCGTGCCCGTCGGACGGACGTTGCGGCTCGGGATCGTGGGGGAGATCGGGGCGCCGAAGGATTTTCCCTTGGATAAGCTAAAGGCGCTGGCGCAGGTGCTGCATCCGTTTCCGGCGTTGCCGCCGGATCTGCTGGGGCTGGCGCGGTGGATGACGGGTTACTACGCGGCGCCGCTCGACGGGATCATCGAGACGATGATTCCGGTGGCAGTGCGGAATGGGGCAGGACTGAAGCAGGAAAAGCAGCTGGCGATCGGGCAGCGGCTGAGCGGCGAGGAGTTCGCCGCGCTGGAGAAACGCGCGCCGCAGCAGGCGCGGCTCTATAAGTTCATCGAGCAGCAATTCCGGCCGCAGAAAAAATCACTCGTGTTGAGCCGGCTGGACATCACGGCGGCGGTCGCGAACGCACTGGTGAAGCGAGGGGTTTTGCTGGAGACGACGCAGCGAATCGAGCGCGTGGCCTACGTTGATGATCACTCGCGCGGGGAACTCGTGGCGGCCCAGCCGCCCACGTTAAACGCCGAGCAGTTGACGGCGGTGGCGGCGGTCACGGCTCGATTGGCGGCCGGTAAGTTTGGCGTTTCCCTGCTGCACGGAGTCACGGGCTCGGGGAAGACGGAAGTTTACCTGCACGCGATCGACACGGTGCTGAAAGCGGGGGGCGGGGTGGCATTTTTGGTGCCGGAGGTGGCGCTGACGCCGCAGACCGTGGCGCGGTTGCGCTCGCGGTTGGAGGCCATCGCGCCGGGCAACAAATGCGTGGTTTGGCACAGTCATCTGAGCGAAGGTGAGCGGCTCGACGGCTGGCTGGCGCTGGCGACGGGTGTGGCGCGCGTGGTGGTGGGCGCGCGCTCGGCGGTGTTCGCGCCGGTGCAAAATCTGCGGTTGATCGTCGTCGATGAGGAGCATGAGCCGGCTTACAAGCAGGACGAGACGCCGCGCTACCACGGGCGCGATGTGGCTGTGATGCGCGCGAAACTGTGCGGGGCGGTGTGTCTGCTGGGCTCGGCGACGCCGTCGCTGGAGAGTTTTCACAACGCGCAGGCGGGGCGTTACGAGTTGCTGGAGCTCAAGCAGCGCGTGGACGACCGCAAGTTGCCACACATCGACGTCGTCGATATGAAGATCGAGGTGATGAAACAGCGCGGACTCACCACGCTGTCCCGCAAGCTCGTCGATGCGATGCACGCGCGGCTGGAGCGACGGGAGCAGACGATTCTGTTCATCAACCGGCGCGGGTATTCGTCGTCGATGCTCTGCACGAAATGCGGGCACACCGAGGAGTGTCCGCATTGCTCGATCACGATGACCTATCACCGGAGCGACGAGACGCTGCGGTGCCATCTGTGCAATGCGCAACGGGCGGCGCCGACGCGGTGTCCGGCCTGTGGAGCACCGGAGATCCGTTGGCGGGGTTTGGGCACCCAGCGCGTGGAGGAAGCGGTACGGCGAGTGTTGCCGCGGGCGCGGCTCGAGCGGATGGACACTGACACGATGGTGAAGAAGAACCGCTTTCGGGAGATCCTCGGCGATTTCCGGCTGGGGAAAATCGACGTGCTGATCGGAACGCAGATGATCGGCAAAGGCCTCGATTTTCCCAATGTGACGCTGGTCGGGTTGATCGATGCGGACATCTCGATGCACATCCCGGATTTCCGGGCGAACGAGCGGACGTTTCAGTTGCTCGTGCAGGTGGCGGGGCGGGCGGGGCGCGGGGACCGCGCGGGTGAGGTGGTGGTGCAGACCTTTACGCCGCAGGCGGAGGCGATCCAGTTTTCAAGGCACGCGGATTTCGCGGGGTTTGCGGCGGCCGAGCTGAAGCTGCGGAAGGATTTTAATTATCCACCCTACCGGCACCTGATCCATCATCTGTTTCGGGGGCCGAACCCGGAGAAGCTAAAGTTTTTCGCGGAGCAGTGGGCGAAGTTGGTGGAGAAAACTTTTGGGGCCCGGGTGGAATTGCGGGGGCCGTCACCGTGTCCGATTGAGAAAATCAAGGACGAGTATCGTTGGCAGATCTGGTATTTCGTCGCGGGCGTGACGCCGGTGATCGGGGAGCTGTCGAAGCTGCGGAGCGAGTTCGCGTGGCCGGATGATCTAACGCAGGTGATCGACGTGGACCCGGTGAGTTTGATGTAGGCGAGTGGGGCGCGGTCAGAAATCCCAGGTGACGCCGGCGCTGGGGAGAATGGGCAACATCTCGCGCGGGCGTGGGCTGACGACGACGGCCGGGCCCTGCACGGTGAGATCGCGAATGATGCCGTAGGAGTTTACCCGGTCGTAGGCATTAAAAAGGTCGATGTAAGCGGTGAGCTGGCTGCGGCGGAGTTGCCAGAGGCGCGTCGCTCGCAGATCCAAGCGATGATAGGCGGGCAGCTCGATACTGTAAGGCTCGCCGGTGGAGCGCACGATGACGCGGCGGCCGTTATTGAGCGTGACCAAACGGTAGGTGAATGGAGTGGTCGGCCAACCGGTATGATAATTCCACGCGGCGCTGAAACGCCAGACCGGCGACGGCGCATAACTCGCATCGAGGTAGAGGGTGTGGCGCTGGTCGCGGGCGCGTGGCAGGTCACGGCCGCCAACGGTCTCTTCGGCGCGGGCCAACGCATAGCTACCGCTCCAATTGAAGCGCGGGCCGACCCGCTGCCGGAGCAAGATTTCGACGCCCCGGGCATCGCCGCGGCTCGGGTTTAGGCGGACCCGATCGGTCTGCACCTCGGGGAAAATGTTGTAGCCGTTTTCGAGGTTTTCCCAGCGGGGGCGAAGGCGGGTTAAGACCCTTTGATAGGCCTCCACCCGGAGGGCGAGGCCGGCGGGCAGGGCTTGTTCCAAGCCGAGGATGCGATGCTCGGCCTGATCGGCGCGGCGGAAGATGGTGTCGCCGTCGGCGATGGCGAGTTCGTGCAGACCCTGCGATTGGCGGTAGACGCCCCACGCGGTGCGAAGGGTGGTGGGACCGAGGGAGAGCGCGGCGTTGAGTCGCGGGCTAAGTTCTCTGTCGCCGGCGCGGCCGCGGTCGTCGAAGCGCAGGCCGGGCTCGAGGACGAGCCGGGAAAAGGGCTGAAACCGGAGTGATGCATAAGCCCCGAGATCAGCGGAAGACGGCGCGAGCTTAGCGTGGAGGCTGCGGCGCACGGTGGCTTGGACGCCGTTGGCCACGACGGATTCCTCGCGCTCGAGATCGTAGCGGTAGTTCGCCTTGGCCGACTGCGCATCGAGCCCGGCGCGTAGGAGCGCCTTTTCGCCGAGCCGCAGCGACCAATCTTGCCGCAGACTCACCACGGAAAGATCTCGGTCGTCGAGGAGATCGAGGAGAAAGCGTTGATCAAACTGGCCAAGGGCGCGGCGGCGCCAATCAAGGTGCGTGAATGCGAGCACGGCCTCACCGGAAAGTTTTTCCCCGAACCGACCTTGCCAACGCGCCCACGCATAGTCGCTACCGTAGTCACTGTTCAGATCGGGATCGCCGGACTTTTTGAATTTCAAGGTGTCGCCGGAATGCAGCAGATGAAAAGAAAGGGTGTGGTCAGGGGTGACGTCGAATTCGACCTTGGCGTTGAAGTCGTAGTAGCGCGGATCGAGTTCGTCGTCACGGCCCTGAACTTTGAGGGCGAGATCCGGGTAGCCGCGACGGGCGGCGGCCAGCCAACGTCCGCGACCCTGCGCAAAGTTACCTTGGTTGGATGCGCGGATGCCGGTGAGACTCAGGCCGAGGGAAGTGCGGGGGCGGAGTGAGGAACCGCCGGTCGATTCCAGTGTGAGCACAGCGGCGAGGCGGTCGCCGAATTCAGCGGTGAAGCCGCCGGTGGCAAGATCGAGGCGAGCCACCGATGGCAGGTCGACGATGGAGAGGGCGCCGTCGATATCCTTCAGGTGAAACGGCTCGATGAGATCGACGCCGTCGAAGCGGGCGAGGACCTGGCCGTTGGGCGCACCGCGCACCCAGAATTTCGAGGTGAAATCATCGGCGGCGAGGCCGGGGAGGCGGGCAATGGTGCGGTAAAGATCTTCGCCGAGCTGGGGCAGGGCGGTGAGATCCGCAGCGGTGAGCGTAGCGCCGGCGGCGAAGGGCTGGCTGGAGATGCCGAAGCGACTCGGCGTAACCACGAATTGGTCGAGCGCGATGGGCGGGGCGTCGGCCGCGGAGATTGCCGTTGTGATGAAGAGGACGGCACATGTCGCTGAGAGCGGAAACGAGCGAGGCATAGATTCGAGTGGATTCCGCCGGAGAGGCGGTCAACAAAACTCCCATGCGGATTTACTTCATGGGCGTTTGCGGGACGGCGATGGGCAATGCGGCACTGCTCGCGCGGGCGGCAGGGCACGAAGTGAGCGGGTCCGACACGGCCGTGTATCCGCCGATGAGCACGGTGCTCGCGGAAGCAGGGATCGTGTTGCACGAGGGTTATGACGCGGTGCGATTGGCGAAGTTAGCTCCCAACCTAGTGGTCATCGGGAACGCTATGTCGCGGGGAAATGCGGAGGTCGAGTGGCTGCTGGACACGCGGGCGTTGGCGTTTACGTCGTTGCCGGCGTTGCTGGCGGATTTTGTGCTCAAGGGGCGCAAGAACATCGTGATCGCCGGCACGCACGGGAAGACCACCACGACGGCGCTGGCGGCGTTTTTGCTGCGGGCCATGGGGCGCGATCCGGGCTTTCTGATCGGCGGCGTGCCGCAAGATCCGCCGGTGGGGAACCATTTAGGCGCGGTGGGGGATCCGTTTGTGATCGAGGGCGACGAATACGACAGCGCGTTCTTCGACAAACGCAGCAAGTTCATCCACTACGCGCCGCACATCGCGGTGATCAATAATCTGGAGTTCGATCATGCGGATATTTTTCGCGATCTAGCCGATGTGCAGCGGACTTTTCTTCACCTGACGCGGATCGTGCCGCGCAGCGGCTTTGTGGTGATCAACGGGGACGACCTGAACATTGCGGCGCTCGGGGCGCTGGCTTGGACGCGGGCGGTGCGGGTGGGCGTGGGCGAAAAAAATGACGTGCAGATCGTGGACTTCGCCGAGAGCGCGAAGGGCGTGCGTTTCGGTCTCGTCTGGCGGGGGATGCCGTGGACGGAGGTGACGTGGTCGCAGCCGGGCATGTTTAACGCGCGCAATGCCGCGATGGCCGCGACGGCGGTGGGGCTCGCGTTGCTGGCCCCGGGAGCGGAACCGAATCCCACCGGACTCGCGCTCGATGCGCTTGGAAAATTCCGCGGGGTAAAACGACGTCAGGAGATTTTGCTGAGCACGCCGGCGCTGACGGTGATCGAAGATTTCGGGCATCATCCGACGGCGTTGGCGGAAACGTTGCAGTCGTTCCGGGCGTGTTATCCGGGCGCCAAACTGACGGCGGTGTTTGAGCCGCGCAGCAACACGGCACGAACAAAGGCGATGGAAGCGGGCTTCACCCGGGCGCTCGCATTGGCCGACGACGTTTATCTCGGCGTCGTGGACCGGCCCGAGAAACTGAAACCGGAAGAACGCTTCGACCCGGAAGCGGTCGTGCGACACTTGAAAACGCAGGGACTCACCGCGCGCACCGCCGAAAGCAACGCGGCGCTGTTGACGTTGCTGACGGCCGATACGTTGCCCGTCGCAGGGCCTAGGGTGGTCGCCTTTTTTAGCAACGGATCGTTTGACGGGATTATCGGACGCTACGTGACCGCGGCCCGGGCTTGAGCGGTATCAGCGCGTCACGATTTGAGAGCGGCGGACCTCGAGTCGTTCTATCTCGGCGCGGCGCTTGGCCATGCGTTCTTTGAATCCCTCAAGAAACTCGGCCGCGTCGAGGCCCAGCCTGGAAGGGTCGATCTCGGCGTAGCGGCGCTCGCGATCCACTAATGCGGCAATTTCGGAGGCGAGACGGTCGTGCTGCAGCGTGAGACTCACCGAAACAATTTCCCGGACGGTCCGCCCGGAGATTTGCGCGTAAACCAGATCGGCGAGTTGTTTTGAAGAGAGGCCGGGACTGCTCGTCATGAGGGCGAGCTTCAGGTGCTTGATGGCATCTTGCAGGTCGGCCCGATCCTCGGGGCGCAAGCTGCTGCCCTGCTGGCCCAACCAAAGCGAAAACATGAAGTCATCGCGGGCGGTGACCTTTTCGTCCAGCGGAGCTTTTTGGCAGCCGGCAAAGAAGCAGAGCGCCGCACACGCGGCCAAAGCCCGGAGCTGGCGAGCCGTGCTCACGACTCACTGGGCCTGCTTGGGTACCTTAAAGGACGCGGGCTTTTCGCCGGCTGGGAGCGCGAGCAAATCGTAGTCCTGAAAGCCGGTGATCTTGACCTCGGCGAAATCGCCCACGGGCAATTCGCGCGGGACGTAAACGCGGCCGTCGATATCGGGCGCGTCGGCATCGCCGCGAGCGACCCCGACTTCCTCGACGAGGACTTTGATCGTGTCGCCCACACGACTCTTGCTCACATCGGCGGCAATGGTCTGCTGAAGCTGCATCAAGCGGTGCCAACGGGCTTCTTTGGTTTTGGCGGGAATCTGGTTTTCCATCTTCGCGCCGCGGGTGCCTTCCTCTTGCGAATAACGGAAAACGCCGAGGCGTTCGAACTTGGTCTCGCGGATAAACGTTTCGAGTTCGGCGACGTCGGCCTCAGTTTCACCGGGAAAGCCGACGATAAACGTGGTGCGCACCGCGATGCCGGGGATACCGGCGCGGATGCGCTTGATGAGATCGCGGATGTAGGCGCCGCTGGTTTCGCGCTGCATCGCGCCGAGCATGTTGTCGGAGATGTGCTGGAGGGGAATGTCGATGTAGCGGGCGACTTTCGGGCACTCGGCGATGGTTTGGATGAGCTCGTCGCTCCAATGCGCGGGGTGGGTGTAAAGCAGGCGAATCCAGAAATCGCCCTCGATGGCGTTGAGTTGGCGGAGGAGGGTCGTCAGCGCGGTGCCGCGGCTGGAGTCGACGGGCGTGCGTGGATTTGGACGCTGCTCCCACGTGTCCATGCCGAAGAAGGTCGTGTCTTGGGAAATGAGATTGAGCTCCTTCACGCCTTCCTTGACCAGCTGCCGCGCCTCGGCGACGACGCTCTCGACGGTGCGGCTGCGATGGCGGCCCCGGATCTGCGGGATGATGCAGAACGTGCAGGGATGGTTGCAGCCCTCGGCGATCTTGACGTAGGCGGTGTGTTTCGGGGTGAGCCGAAAACGCGGGGTATTGAAATCCGGGATGTAGGTCGAACGGGCCGTGACGAAATTCTCTGCGACGTGGACGGCGGCGCGTTCCTTGGCGAAGAGACCCTCGATGATTGGGGCGACCTTGGTGACCTGATCGAGGCCGATGAAGGCGTCGACCTCGTCGTTCAGCGACGAGGATAAATCCTTGGAGAACCGCTGGGACATGCAGCCGGCGACGATCAGTTTCTGCTCCTTGCGGCGCTTTTTCATGCCGCGGTTCTGGTGGACCTCCAGAATGTGGCCGATGGATTCCTCTTTTGAGGAATCGATAAACGAGCACGTGTTGACGATGACAACATCGGCTTTCTCCGCCTCGGGAATGACGACCATGCCGGCCTGGTGCAGATGACCGATCATAATCTCGCTATCGACGAGATTCTTGGCGCAACCAAGGGAGATGAGACTGACTTTGATCATGGGCTGGGCGGAGAAGTGACGGGGAACGGTTAAAACGTCTGGTATTTTCACGAACAAAAAACCGCGGCGTTGGCCGCGGTTTCGTCGGGAAAAACTGATGCCGGAAACGGCGTTACTTCTTAGCGGCGGCCTTGCCGGTTTTCTTGGCGAGGATCTTGCGGCGCTTGTTGTAGGCGGCGCGGCGTTTACGTTTGATGTGCTTATTCAGTTGTTGGCCCATGGATGTAGTGTGGTGAAAAGGGAGATTGTTCAGAGCGCCAAAGGTGAGTCAAGCGCCGGGGCGGATTTAGGGGAGCTCGTAGACTTCGGCCAAGACGTTGCCCCCGGTTGATCCGGCGACGGGTCTGGCCTCGACGGTGTAGCCACCGGGATTGAGGGTGATGACCATGATCGCGTCGCGGCTGGCAGCCGACGCGGGCGGGAAGGTCACCAAATTGTTGAGAGCGAGAATTTGGGCGTCACCGCCCCAGTTGTCGTTGCCCGCGAAAGGCGTGGTCGCCCCGGCGGCAAACAGCGCCACCCGCGGATCCGGCATCGTATCCGGCAAGGAGAACAGCGCGCCAAGCGTGGGACCGAGCGCTCGGATCAGCACGGTCTTGGCGGTGGTGCCGCCGATATTGAAGCCCAGCGTGACGAGGCCGTCGGCCGGAACGGCCTTCAATACAGCGACGCTGACCAGGCGGGGCGTAGTGGCAGTAAATGCACCGGTACCGGCGTCGTAGATCTCGGCCAGCACGAGACCGGTGCCGCCCCCGGTGTCACCGACTTGAACGGTATAATTGCCCGCGGAAAGACCGGAATTGTAGACGGCGGCGTCCCGCGAGTTCGCGACGAAGAAAGGGAAGATCGCGCGGGAAGCAATCGCGGCGCTGATGCCGGGAACGTTGGCTGCCGGCGTGCCCCAATTGTCGTTGGTCGCGAGGGAGGTTGGCGGGGAAAAGAGCTCGAGCCGTGGGTCCGGCAAGGTGCCGGGAATGCCGAAGAGCGGCGAACCCAGCGTCGGCCCGGAGGCACGGACCAGCAGCGGTTTCAGTCCGACGGTGCCAGCACCGCCAATCACGGTGGCGACCGTGAAAAAAGGTTCGCCGGTCGCGAGGGTCGTGAGGACGGACAAGCCGTCGAGTCGGCTGGGTTCGGTGCCGGCGGGAGCGATTAACAGCGTGGCGGAGTTGCTGGTGGCGGAACCGGCGGAGTTGGTCGCCGTGCAGGTGTAGGTGCCAGCGGCGGAAAGGTCGGCGCGGGAAAGCACGAGGTTAGGCCACGTGGCGCCGGAGATGAGGGTGCCGTTTCGCCGCCATTGATAGGTCGGCGTCGGCGTGCCGGCGGCGAGAGATGAGAATACGACCGTGCTGCCGGCGGAGACGGTGCGGGAGGTAGGAGCGGATGTGAAAGCGGGGGCTACCGAGCTGGCGCTGACCGTTAAGACAGCTTCGGCGCTGGTGGCGGCGCCGCCGTTGTTGCTAACGACCACGGAATAGCGGCCGGCGTCGGAGGCCTGCACGTCGGCAATGGTCAGGGTGTCACTCGCGCTGGAGTTGCCGTAGTTGGCGCCATCTTTCCGCCACTGGTAGAGACGCGGGGTGCTGCCGGTGGCGGCGACACCGAAAACGACATTGCGGCCGGGGAGGCTCGTGGCGGCGGCCGGTTGGGTCGTGATGGTGGGGGCGACAAAGCCATCGGTGACGGTAAGCAGCATCGAACTGGAGGCGGAGCCGCGGCTGTTGGTGACGGTGACGGTCCACGTGCCGGCGCTGGCGGCCGTGATGTTAGAGAGCACGAAGCTCGCGGTGCTCACGCCTTGCACGACGTTGTTGCGACGCCACTGGTAAGAAAACGGGGCGGTGCCGCTGACGCCGACGGAGAACTCGACGCTGTCGCCGCGGACGGGGCTTTGGTCGCCGAGGGGGATCAAAATCGCGGGGGCAACGGCGCCGGTGTTGGCGGCATAAAGAAAGGCCGCGCCGGTCTTGTCGTCGTCGGTGAGGCCGTCGACATCGCCGGCGGTGCTGTTCATGACGGCGTTGACGAACTGGCCGGCCTGGTCGGGATGGCTGAGGCCGAGCACATGCCCGAACTCGTGGAGGGCGACGCGGGAAAACTCGGCGTTAAAGCCGGCCGCAGCGCGCAGCGGGCCGCGGTAGGAATCCCAGCGGTATTTCGTGTTGAAGGTGACGTCGGCCTCGATGATGCGGGTGCCGATACGGAACGAACTCGTGACGGCGAGCGTGCTGTCGCCAAAGGCCCGTCCAAAATTGTCGGCGGCGAAGAGGACGTTGTTGGCGAAATTTCCGTTACCGACCGGTGCGGTGGAGTCAGTAACCCACAGAAAGGTGGAGCGCACGAGGTGCTGGTTCCAAGCGGCGAGCTGGGTGGCGGCGGCGGCGTTCCAGTTGGCCTGGCCGTCGCTGAGCGGGGCGTTCGGCGAGAGCTGGAGGTTTATGACGATGGGCCCGTCGGGCCAGACGGCGCTACCGGTGGTCGTGGTGAACGCGTGGAGGCCGGAGGCGCAGGCAAGGGCCAGGAACGCCGGCCGGAGGGCGGGGAACGGGACAAGACTCATGGCAGATCAGCGGCTGACGGCGGTCTGTTGGCGGGCGTGCTCGGCGCGGATCTCGGCGATGAACGCGGCGGGAGTGAGCGGGACCGTTCCTCCGAGGCGCTGCAAGGTATCGGTGAGGGTGCCGCGGGTGAGCGGGAGGGAGACTTGGGCGACGTTGGTAAGGGCGGCGCCGTTTTCGCGCCTCACGAAGTCGACGCCGGTGACGGGGTCGCGCTCGACGCGGTAGCGGCCGTGGGCCATGCCGACGAGCGGGCAGATCTGGAGGCCGTTGTTTTGGATGAAGAGAATCTCGCTACGGCCGATGGCGAAGGCCGGCATGCCGTCGACGTCCATCGTGAGTTCGCCGACGGTGCCGCCGAGAAATTCCAAAGTGAGGAGCGCTGGAGCGACGCCGAGGACCGGGTCGCGAATGGCGAAGGTGACGCGGGTGAAGATTGCGCGCTCGGAGCCGCGGGTCTGGAGCTCGCTTGAAATGGCGGTGACCTCACCGAGGACGACCGTTTCCGCTTTGGCCACGAGTTCGGGAAACGTGGGGGGGATGATCGTGGTCGCGCGGCAAAACGGCAGGGCAACGATCGTGAGTAATACCAACAGGGCGCGCGGCGGCTGCAGACGGGGGAGAAAATTCACGATACGACATTCCGCGGTGAGATTTTCGGCGCAAGCGCTAAGCCTGAGCGCAGGAGCGCGCTCAGCCGACCAGCTCGGGCGGCATCTCGAGCAGTTTGAAATCGGGGTTTTTTTCCGTGAAATAGCGCATCGTCCAATCATTCGGAAAGAGGGCGATGGGGTTTTCGAATTTGTCGGTGCCGAAGCTCACGCCGGTGGCGACGATGAGGCGCGAGTAGTCGAAGCTCTTGCCGGGTGCGGGCACCTGATCGGCCGGGAGCTGCAGCCAGCGTAGGACAGTCCACGGCGTGGGCGTGAGGCGGGACTCGGCGTTGTATTCGCTCTGAAGACGCCATTGCACGACTTCGAACTGCAACGGGCCGACGGCAGCAAGGAGGGTCGCGCCGGGCGGGGCGTTGCGGGCGTTGAACGATTGGACGACGCCCTCTTGCAGGAGTTGTTCGACGCCGGCGCGGTATTTTTTGGCGTCGCCGGTGTTGGGATTGGAGATGTAGGTGAAGACCTCGGACGGGAAGCGCGGGATTTCGTCGTAGGTGATGCTGCGGTCGTTGGTGAGCGTGTCGCCGATGCCAAACTCGCTGTGGCCCACGAGGCCAATGACATCGCCGGGCCACGCCTCGTCGACGGTCTCGCGTTCGCGGCCGAAGAGTTTGTGGGAAGAAGAGAGGCGGACCTGTTTGCCTGTGCGCTGGTGGAAAACCTGCATGTCGCGATCGAATTTACCCGAGCACACGCGGAGGAACGCGATCCGGTCGCGGTGCTTCGCATCCATGTTGGCTTGGATTTTGAAGATGAAGCCGGAGAACTTCGGATCGGTGACGGGCACTTCGCGGGCCACGGTGGGTTGGGGAAGTCCGGGAACGGTTACGGAAACGGATTTGCGTGGGGCGGGCGGGACGGAGTCCTTCAAGAAGCCATCGAGCAGCAGTTGGATGCCGAAATTGTTCACGGCGCTGCCGAAGTAGACCGGGGTCTGCTTGCCGGCTTGGACGGCGGCGAGATCGAAGGGGTGGCCGGCGCCGTCGAGCATCTCGAGTTGGTCGCGGACGTCTCGGTAGGTATCGTCGTCCATTTTAGAACGGACCACGGGATCGTCGAGATCGGTGACGCTGACGGGCGCTTGGAATTTGCCGCCCGGGACGCGTTCAAAAAGGTGGACGTCGCGCGTGCGGCGATCGAAAACGCCGCGGAATTGAGGGCCGTTGCCGAGTGGCCAAATGACGGGCGAAGCTTGGAGGCCGAGCACGTTTTCGAGTTCGTCGAGGAGGTCGATCGGGCTGCGCGTGGGCCGATCGCATTTGTTCATGAACGTGAAAATCGGGACACCGCGGCGGCGGCAGACTTCGAACAGCTTGCGGGTCTGCGCTTCTACGCCCTTAGCGGCATCGATGACCATGAGCGCGGCGTCGACGGCCGTAAGCACCCGGTAGGTGTCTTCGGAAAAGTCTTTGTGCCCGGGCGTATCGAGGAGGTTTACAGCGCAGCCCGCGTAATCGAATTGCAGGACGGTCGAACTGATTGAGATGCCGCGTTGCTTCTCGAGTTCCATCCAGTCGGAGGCGGTCGCGCGTTGGTTTTTCCGGTCTTTGACGGCGCCGGCGAGGTGAATGGCGTTGCCGTAAAGCAGGAATTTTTCGGTGAGCGTGGTCTTACCAGCGTCGGGGTGCGAGATGATCGCGAAGGTGCGACGGCGGGCGATTTCCTGGACGGGGGTCATGGCGGGAGGGGGTGGCGGCTTGGACTTAGCGACGCACCGGAACGCCGCGGTCGCCGAGGTAGTTTTTCACCTGCGGGATCGTCAGAGTGCCGAAGTGGAAAAGGCTCGCGGCGAGCACGGCGCTGGCGCGACCGGCGGCGAGCACGTCGGAAAAATGGGAGAGGATGCCGGCGCCGCCGCTGGCGATGACCGGGACTGTCACCATGTCGCTAACCGCACGGGTGAGGGCACAATCGTAGCCAGCCTGGGTGCCGTCGGCGTCCATGCTGGTAAGGAGGATTTCGCCGGCACCCAGTTCGGTGGCTTGGCGGGCCCAGGCGACGGCATCGAGGTCGGTGGCGTTGCGGCCGCCGTGGGTGTAAACGCGCCATGATTTGCCGTCGGGCTCACGTTTCGCGTCGATCGCGACCACGATGCACTGGGCACCGAAGCGGTCGGAGGCGCGGCGGATGAGTTCGGGCTCTTTGATCGCGGCGGTGTTGAGGGAGACTTTATCGGCGCCGGATTTGAGCATGGCTTCGATGTCGGCCACGGTGCGGAGGCCGCCGCCAACGGTGAGGGGCATGAAGCACTGTTCGGCGGTGGCGGCCACCACATCGTGCATGATGCTGCGACCGTCGCTCGACGCGGTGATGTCGAGGAAGACGAGTTCGTCGGCACCTTGAGCGTCGTAAGCTTTGGCGCATTGCACGGGATCACCCGCGTCGCGCAGAGCCTGAAAACGCACGCCCTTGACGACGCGGCCAGCGTTGACGTCCAGGCAAGGAATGATGCGACGGGAGAGCACGGGGATTCTCGAATTTTGAATCTCGATTTACGATTGCCAGAATCGCGGTCGCGGACCGAATCGAGAATCTGAGAATTGAGAATCGAAAGCGGTGACGGCTCAGACGTGCGCGATGTCGGGGTCGAAATTGACGGCCAGACGATACACGTTGCCCGGGCGCATGATCAAGGGGTGATCGCGCACGAGGTGCTGCAAGAAGTGGATCTTGCCGTAGTTGGTCCGATAAGTCGGATCGGCGCTGACCACTTCAGTTTCCTGCCAGACGGCTTGAAAATCGTCTTTCGCGACCGTACAACGATGGCCTTCTTGGCCGAGCGCTAGGGCCCCGACGACGTGATATTTCGAGTGCGGGGCGGCGATGGCGAGGGTGTAGCGGAACTTATCGAGCGTGACCTGCTGCTTCACGGTGTAGGCGAATTCGCAACTAATCTTGGTGCCGGTGAACGTCCATTGGACTTTCACGCTGCCGAGATTTTTGACGAACTCTTCCTGCGTGGTGATGAGATCGGGCTGTTCATAGCGGAAATAGAATGCGTTTTTGAGGCCGAGGCCGGTGACGCAGTTCTTGCCGTAGAACGCCGGGATCGTGACGTCTTTGCCGAAGGTCAGCTCGGGGAGCATGATCGGCGCGTAGACGTTGTTCGGCCAATCGAAGACGCCGGGGCAGTGAGGGAACGGCAGGGCGTCGGAGGAGAGATGGCCGCCGCTACTGACGAGAGGAATCTGCATCTGAATCCCGCTTTCGGCGTCGCGATAAAGAAAGAGACCCTGCTCCTTGCGGTTGGATTTGTCGAAAATGACGTAGCGACCGCTAGTGCGGAGGGGTTCGACTTTGGGGCCGCCGACGGGCATCTGGATGGTCTTGGCGAGGCGCGACCATTGGCAGAGATAGCGGGCGGCGTCGAAGTTCGCCATGCGCGTCGTGTGGGCGTCGTAAGCGGTGCGCTCTTCGTCGCGCAGGTCGAGGAAGCCGTGGTCTTGATCCAGATAAGTCTGGTAGAAAAACATGAACAGCCGACGGAGGATGTCGTAATACTTGATCTTTTGGTCGTCGGCGATCCAGCCGTCGCGGAGACCCTGCAAAATCAGACTGATGCAGTGCATCTGTCCGTAAGCGCCGGCGGCGCGACCGAAGGCCCAGCCGAGGCCGTCGGCGCGGACGAGGTCGGGCATCGTCTTGATGTATTTCTCGGCGTAGGTGCGGAGGGTGGGGAGTTTGCGGTCGCGCACGCCGCTGTTGGCGTGGAGTTGGAGGGCGGAGCGGATGAACACGAAGCTCATCACGCCGTAGAGATTGAAGTTGCCGCCCATGCCTTGGCCGGTCGCGTCGTCGAAAAAACCGGCGGAGCTGGTGGCGGTCATGCGCTCGACCATGCGCTCAATGAGGCGGGAGGTTTCGTCTTTCTTGGAGAGACCGAGGGAGAAGCGGGCGACGGCCTTGGCGACGTTGAACGCCTGCCAATGGTTGTCGTAGTCGGAGCGGTGCAGCAGCGCTTTATCGATGCGTTCGCGGGTCTCGTCGACGAGGCGTTCCCAAACTGGATTGCGTTCTTTGGAGGGGCCGAAGCAGAGGAGGCCGAGCGAGGCGTAGGCGAGGCCGTTTTCGGCGGGAGGCTCAGTGAACATCTGCGCGGTGATGCAGCGTGCGGCGAGATCGACGATGTCGTGGCCCTTGAGCGTGGTCTCGCCGGTGGCGCGGTAGAATTCGCCGAGCGCGAGCGCGACGTGACCGGGTTCGTCGGGCCGGGATTGCTCGCCGTTGGCGGGCAAAATGGTGCCGTCGGGCTGGATGGATTCAAGATTGTGGCCCAACATTGAGCGGGCCATATCGAGACATTGCTCGGAGAAACTATGCATGCGGTGGTTTTGGCGAACTGAACTGAGTGGCGGAAGGTTGAAGATGCCGAGCCGAACAAGTGTGCGGCAAGAGCTAAGTTGGGTGAGTTGCGGGTGAAAAGTTAACGCGCGAGCAGTTTCATAAACTCGGCATTGGTCTTGGTTTTGGAAAGTCGCGCGATCATCGTGTCGGTGGCTTCTTCGATCTTCTGCGCGACGAGGGCGCGGCGGAAGAAATGGATGCCCTCAAGGGTCTTGGCGTCGATCAGGAGTTCTTCCTTACGCGTGCCGGAAGCGGCGATGTTGATCGCGGGCCAAAGGCGCATCTCGGCGGCCTTGCGGTCGAGCACGAGCTCCATGTTGCCGGTGCCTTTGAATTCTTGGAAGATCACATCGTCCATGCGACTGCCGGTCTCGACGAGCACGGAGGCGATGATGGTGAGCGAACCGGCTTCCTCGGTGTTGCGCGCGGAAGCGAAGAGCTGGCGGGGTTTTTCGAGGGCGCGGACGTCGAGACCACCGGAGCCGGTGCGGCCGGAGTTCTTAGCCGTGTTGTGGGCGCGGGCGAGACGGGTGATCGAATCTACGAAGAGCACGACGTGGCGTCCTGTCTCGACGAGGCGACGGGCGCGCTCGATGCAGAGATCGGCGATGCGGATGTGGTTCTCGATCTGCTCGTCGTTCGACGAGGCCCAGAGTTCGGCGGGCACGCTGCGTTTGAAGTCGGTGACTTCCTCCGGGCGTTCGTCGACGAGCAGAACCATAACGAAGCACTCGGGGTTATTTTCCAATACTCCAAGCGCCATGTCGCGGAGGAGGGTGGTCTTGCCCGTGCGGGGTGGAGCGACGACGAGGCCGCGGGTGCCTTTGCCGACGGGACAGAAAAGATCGACCGCGCGCGTGGTGAGGCGGCCGTCCTTGAGCTCCATCTTGAGATGCTTGTCCGGCGAGATCGTCGTAAGCGCGGGAAATTCCCATTTCGAGCGGCGTTCCTCCAACGGCACGCCGTCGAGGGTCTCGATAAATTTCATTTTGGGATTCGGGAAACGACCCTCGGCCGGATAAGCAGTGCCGCCGATCATCATGCCGGGCTTCAGCTTGAAACGGCGGATGAGTTCTTTGGGGACAAAGGTATCGCTCGGGCGACGTTTGCCGTTTTTCGCCATGTCCAACAGCTGGCCATTGCCGCCTTGGTTCAGGTCGATATCGAGGACGCCCTCAACGTGGACCGTGCGTTCGAAATACGGGACCGGGGCGGGTGCCGCGGGCGGGGGAGCGACCGGAACCGGCGCAGCGGCGGCGGTTGGTGTGGCTCCGCCGACGGGGGGTACGGGTATGGCTGCGACCACCGGCTGAGCGCTCACCGGCGGGGCGACCACGGCCGGAGTCGGCGCGAAAATCGCGGGAGGCGGGGTCGGCGCGACCACCGCGGGGGCCGCGGCGATTGGCGCGGGCGGAGGCGGAGTTGTCTCGACCGGCCCAGCTGGGCTGGGCGCGGAAATTAAGGGCAGGGTGGGATCGGCGGGCGCAGCTACTTTGGCGCGGGCTAACGACTTTTTTCTTTGCATAACGGAATACGAATTTGGAAATCGCGCCGATGCTTGACGCTTAAAACTCTGGGCAGAATAAGAAGCGCGCACTTACTGCGACGCGTCCTTAAACCCTAAAATCGAACACTATCGTGAGCGACCAGACGATTACCTCAGTTTCCCGGGAACACCGGTCATTCAGGCCCTCGGCCGAGTTCAAAGCCCAAGCGAATCTTGGGAGCGAAGCCACTTACAAGAAGCTTTATGCGGAGTCTGTCAACTCCCCAGAAAAATTCTGGGGCCGGCAGGCCACCGAGCAGCTGGTGTGGCGCAAGCCGTTTAAAAAGGTTCTCGATTGGAAGCCGCCGCACGCGAAGTGGTTTGTCGGCGGCAAACTGAATGTTTCCGAAAATTGCATCGACCGCCACCTCGGCACCGCGCGTGAAAACAAGGCTGCGCTTATTTTTGAGGGCGAGCCGGGCGATGTCCGCACAATCACCTACAAGCAGCTGCATTTCCACGTGTGCCGGCTCGCGCACATTTTCGAAAACATGGGCGTAGGGGCCGGCGACCGCGTCGCGCTTTACCTGCCCATGATCCCCGAGGCGGTGATCGCGATGCTCGCGTGCGCCCGGGTCGGCGCAATCCATACCGTCATTTTCGGTGGCTTCAGCGCCGAAGCCATCAAGGACCGCATCAACGACTGTCGCGCCAAGCTCGTCATCACCGCCGACGGCGGCTGGCGGCGCGGCAAGGTCATCGAACTCAAGGCCAACGTCGATAAGGCCGTCGAGGGCACGCCCACCGTGCAATCTGTGATCGTCGTCAAACGGTGCGGCAACGCCATCACGATGAAGGAGGGCCGCGATATCTGGTGGAAAGACGCGTGGGACGGCGCGCCGAATACGCACAAAGCCAAAGCCTTCGACTCAGAGCATCCGCTCTTCATTCTCTACACCAGCGGCTCGACCGGTAAGCCGAAGGGCGTGCTCCACACCAGCGCCGGCTACCTGCTCGGGGCCAAGCTCACGTCGCACTACGTCTTCGATCTCAAGGAAACCGACCGCTACTTCTGCTCTGCCGACATCGGCTGGATCACCGGGCATAGTTATGTCGTCTACGGCCTACTCGCCAACGGCTCGACGGTCTTCCTCTACGAAGGCGCCCCGAACCAGCCGGAGCCAGATCGTTTCTGGCAGATGATCGACCGTCACGGCATCACGATTCTTTACACCGCGCCGACCGCCATCCGTGCGTTTATGCGCTGGGGCGACAACTATGTCCTCCGTCACCGCCTCGATTCGCTCCGCTTGCTCGGTTCCGTGGGCGAGCCCATCAACCCGGAGGCCTGGATGTGGTATCACAAGATGATCGGCAAAAAGAATTGCCCCATCGTGGACACCTGGTGGCAGACCGAGACCGGCGCCATCATGATCGCGCCGTTGCCCGGCGTGACCACCTGTGTCCCCGGCTCGGCGACCAAACCGTTCTTCGGCATCGTGGCCAAAATCTTGGATGAGCAGGGCAAGGAAGTCCCCCGCAACTCCGGCGGCAAACTCGCGATCATGCACCCGTGGCCCTCGATGTTGCGCACGCTCTGGGGCGACGACGATCGCTACAAAAAAGCTTACTGGAGCGAATTCCATGGCCAGCCCGGCGTGTATTTCACCGGCGACGGCGCGCGTCAGGACAAGGCTGGTAACTTCTGGATCGTCGGCCGCATCGACGACGTGCTCAACGTCTCCGGCCACCGCATCGGCACCGCCGAGATCGAGAGCGCGCTCGTCTCGCACCCTGCCGTCGCCGAGGCCGCCGCGGTCGGCAAACCCGACGAACTCAAGGGCCAGTCCCTCGTCGTCTTCGTCACGCTCAAAGCCGGTCAGGTCGCCAGCGACGCCCTGAAGGAAGCCCTCCGCAGTCACGTCGGTAAAGAGATCGGTTCCCTCGCCAAGCCCGACACGATCCGTTTTGCCGCGAGCCTGCCCAAGACCCGCAGCGGCAAAATTATGCGCCGTATCCTCAAGGAAATCGCCAACGGCGGCGAAGTGAAGGGCGACACTAGCACATTAGAAGACTTCAGTGTGTTGGCCGCCTTGCAGAGCGAGGATTGATCCGCCCTTCTCCCTCCCTAAGCGCTGGAGACGCGACGCCCCCGTCGCCCGTTCCGATCCGCTGGAGCCGCGACGACCCCGTCGCGGTCTTCTCGATCGTTGGGCGTTCAGCCCCTCGGTTTTCAACACACTTGGAGACGCGACGCCCCCGTCGTGTTCCGCCCCTCGGCGGCGACGAGGGCGTCGCCGCTCCAACAAGGAAGCGAGGTCGTCGTTTTGTTGGCTCGCGTGGCCCGGGCGTCTCGCCCGTGAACGAGCGGGCATCTTGCCCGGTCGTTTCCAATTCCATGGGCGGGCCGCCCCTGCCACTTCAATCACCGACGCTACTTTCAGTTACAACGCGAAACCGCCGCGCCGCCACTTTCCGTTTGCCGCGCCCGGGAGTTGGCTCTTCATCGACAGCACTCATGTTGATCGTCCGTCGATTCCGCTGCGCTCCCGGCTTTACCCTCGTCGAGCTGCTGACCGTGATCACGATCATCGCGGTGCTTTCAAGCCTCACGTTTGGCCTCGTGCGTGGTTCGAAACAGCGGGCGTCACTGGCCCGGGCCAAGGCCGAACTCTCGGCTCTCTCGCAGGCGCTCGAGGCCTACAAGCGTCACTACGGCGACTATCCCCAGACCGGAGTCTTGGGCCAAGCCACCGCGGTCATCGCGGGTGACATCGGAGCAACCCAAGCTCAGTCGGCTCTCTTTAACGCTTTGACCGGAGTTTTCTCGCCGCGCCAATTCACGGCCGCCACCCGACTCAACGGCCCGATTTTCGTCGATCTCCAGAAATTCGCCCTCGAATCGACGGTGAACTATCGGAACAACGTCAACCTCATCGCCCAACCCACCGGTTCGCCGCCGTTGAAGCCCGTCATCGCGACCTCGTTTCTCGATCCGTGGGGGAATCGTTATCTCTACTACTACAAAATTCCGATACCCGTGGGTCTGCCGATTCCGAGTCCCTGGCGTGCTCCCGCCTTCGTGCTTTATTCGGCCGGTCCGGATGGTTTGCATACTCCACCGCCCATCGCCACCGGAATTTATGCGGGCACGAATCAAACTGCCGGCACCAACGCCGATAATCTCTACGCCACTTCTCTACCATGATTTCTTCGCGTCAATTCTCGTCCCGACCAATGCAGGCCGCTTCGCCCCGCCGCCGCTTGGGCGCGTTCACCCTGATCGAGTTGCTGACCGTGGTGGCGATTATCGGCATTCTTTCGGCGATCATCATCCCGACCGCCGGCGGTGCGCGTAAGTCCGCGAACAAGGCCAAGGTCCGCGCTCAGTTCGGCGCCTGGACTTCCGCCTTCGAAGCGTTTCGGCAGGAATATGGCGCCTACCCGCAGCTGTCCGCCACCGGTGCGCAGAAGCTCGTCAATCCGCTCGGCACTTCCACCAACGCCCAGCAGGTCCACCTGTTCCACGACATTCTCACCGGCCGCCGCCGCGATCCCTCCGCCGTTTGGCCGACCACGACCGCAGGCACTCCGCCGCCGCCCCAAGTCCAAAACAGTCGCCGCATCCAATTCGTTAATTTCGTCGAGAACGACTTTGTGGCCCAAGCCGATGTGGCCGCCGGTCGAGCCGCGGCCAATCAGCTCAACTTCGTCCGCGACGCGTTCTACAACACCTCCATCGCCTGCGTCACCGACAGCAATCTCAACAGCGTCATCAACGGCAGCGACACCGCGGGAGGCTTTCCGCCGGTGACCGTTGCCGGCGGCACCACGGTGATCCGCGTCAGCGCCGCGACCCTGCCGGTCGGCACCACCGGCGGGGTGCACGCGGGCGTGATCTTTTACTCCGCGCCCCCCGGCTCGACGACCGAGGCCGACCTTATCCTGAGTTGGAAATGAGGCTTCGTCCGCCAGCTTTTACTTTCATTCGCCGCGCGTCTTCTACGGCGGGCACTCGGGCGTTTACCCTGCTCGAGCTTTTGATTGTCGTCGGGCTCATCGGCGTGCTCGTCGGTGGCGCCAGTCTCGCCCTTGGCGACAGCAGCGGACGCTCGCTCGCCACCGCGCAGCAGCAACTCGCTTCGCTGGTCGGTCAAGCGCGGGCCAACGCCGCAATCGGGCAAACCGAGACGCGCCTGCTCTTTTATGGCAATCCGCCGCCGGTGGGCGACGCCACCCGCTTCCTGCGCCAAGTTCAGCTCGTGCGCGCCGTCACTCCCGGCTCCGCCACCACGGCGTGGGAACCCATCGGCCCGGCGCTGACGTTGCCTCGGGGAATTTATTTGGTTCCGCCCACGACGGCGGGATTTATCGCGGCGGGCGTCGTCTGGCCGACCAACCCGGCGCCGCGCTCGACGCTCAATACGCGGATCAACTACACGCTGGTCTCCGGCAACACCCCGCTGATCCCGATTTTCGGTTCCTCCTATTGGATCGAATTCTTGCCCAACGGTTCGCTGCGCTCGGATGCCGCGCTGCTTGCCGGCCAGCCCTACCCAAAACTGGCCATCGCCACCGCCACGCTCTCGGCGACGAATTCACCGCTCTTCAATAACCCCGGCGCGGTACGTGGACTCATCATCCGCCCGGCCACCGGGGCCGTCACCTTCGTCAACGAAGCCGCCAGTTTCTGACCGCCCGTGCCCGTCTCTTCACGCCCAACTTTTAGCGCTCAACCGCCACGCCGGCTCCGGCCAGGCTCGGCTTTCAGTTTGCTCGAAGTCGTGGTGGCCGTCGGTGTTTTTGCGATCGGCATCGTGGCGATTCTCGCCCTCTTCGCGCCGGCTGCCAAATCCGTTTCCGCCAACGCCGAAGCCGAAGCCGCTGCCGCGGTGGCCCAAGCCCTCGCCGCGGATTTGCAGCGCCGCGTGGTTCCGACCGCTTCGGAGCCGTTTGCCGCGGTCACGGCGTTGCTGAAGAAATCAACCGCCGCCGGTGGCCACGAACTCACGGCCGACAACGCTCGCGCCGATTACGACATCGCCCGCGATCCGCAGCTGCTTTTTGCCAATCGCGACGGCACCAAAATCGGCACGTTCGCCGACACGACCGTGTGGGGCACGCCCAACTCCAATCGGGAGAAATTTTTTGAAATCGCCCTCATCCGCAATGAGACGCTCTCGCCCCCGGCCGATCCCGCCGCCGATCCGCCCGTGAATCCCGACGCCACCGCCGCGTTCATCGCGTATACTGCGCGCATCCGCTGGCCGGCTTTCGTGGCGCTCTCCGGCGCGGGTGCGCAACAGGTCGGCGCCAACCCGGCCGGCGCCGTGCGTTTCGACCACAGTTCAAAGCTTTCGTTGTTCGTCGCCGGAGCCGTTAAACGTTGAAAACGATGAACCCGTGCTCCCGCCACTTTGCGCCTCGGACGCCGACTGCGCGCCGCGCCTTCACGCTGCTCGAACTGCTCGTCGCCGCGACGATCACCGCGTTGTTGGCGGGATTTCTCGCGGTCGTCGTGGGCGATGTCGCCGGCTTCTGGTCCCGCACGTCCGGCCGGCTCACGACCGAGGCCCAAGCCCGGACCGTGCTCGATCAGCTCACCCTCGATCTGCAGGCCGCGCACTTCGAAGACGACAGCAACACGTGGCTCGCCGCGACGGTGCAGAACGCGCCCGGTGGCATCCCAAACTGGATTTCTAACGACCAAAATCCGGCCCGCGCCAAGCCGGTGACGGCGTTGTCGCTGAGTATGATCGCCGCCGATTTTTCCTCCGACGCCAATCGCTTCGGCGCTGCCGGCACGTGGCTCCGCTTTTATACGACTGCCCGAGGCACGAATCAAAACACCGGCGCCGCGCCGTTTGCCGTCAATGCTTCGGCCCCGGTCGCGGTGAGCTACCAGATTGTCCGGAGGATCGCGTCCTCGGCGACCACCACGGCGGCGGCGCGGCGTTATCTCCTGCATCGCGCGCAAGTCCGCCCTGCGCTCAACGGCACCGCGCTGGGCACGCTCGAGGCCGGCCAGAACATCACCGCCACGGCTTACACGCGTACGACTCCCGCCGCCGGCAACACCGGAGCCAACGGCGACCCGCGCACCGTGCGCGCGCCCACGCTCGACTCGGTCATCGCCGACAACGTCATCGATTTCGGCGTGCGCCTCTACGTGCGCGACGCCGCGACAGTGGGCGGGCTGCGACTCGTATTCCCGGCCAATACTGCCGGCGCTCCGGCCAACACTCCGCTGACCTACCTCGCGAATGTCCCGCCGGGCGGCAACAGCTCCGATTCCTTCGCCAACCGGATGCCGGACGTGGTCGATGTCTCCGTGCGCATTCTCACCGAAAAAGGCGCCGACCTAATCCGCGGCTACGAGAGCATCACGCAGACGGTCTTCGCTCCGCCGGGCGTGACGCCCCAAGCCTACTGGTGGGACCTTGCCCGCGCCAACTCCCGCGTCTTCACCCGCCGGATCGTCCTCCGCGCCGAACCCCTTTGAACGTGTCCGGCTCTCACCTTTCAACTCTCAGCTCTCAACGTGCGTCGGGTCCGCGGCGCTCCCGCGGTTTCGCGCTGCTCATCACGCTCACGTTGCTCGCGTTTGTAGTCCTGTTGCTCGTCGGTCTTGCCAGCTACACGCGAATTGAAACTGCCGTCGCTGGTAATTTTCAAAAACAAGCGCAAGCCCGCCAGAACGCCCAGCTCGCCCTCGACGTTGCCCTCGCTCAACTCCAAAAACACGCCGGTCCCGACACCCGCGTGACGGCCAGCGCGGAGTCATTTGGCGGCAGCGCGAACACACGCCACTATGCCGGGGTTTGGGATGCTACCGCCGCCGGTGCGGACCCGGTTTCGTGGCTCGTGAGCGGCAACGAGATCAACCCCTTGGCCCGCACACCCATCGCGCCCGGCGCCAGCACCGTCGAATTGGTCGGTCGCCAAACGACCGGCACCGCCAACGCGGTGCTCGCGCCCCTCGTCGCCCTGACCTCCGTCGGCGTCCCTGGCCAAGCGGGCGCGACGGCCGCCACCATCGGCCGCTACGCCTGGTGGATCGGCGATCAGGGGGTAAAAGCCCCGGTCGACCTACGCGACACCACGGACGGCGTTGACTATGCCCCGTTTGATTCCGCCGAACTCCGCAGTCGCATCCGCCAGCAGATCGCGCTCGGAGCCGGCCCGGCCAACTTTGAACCGCGCGATGCCGTCAACGCCTTGCTCGTGCCCAATCTGAAAGCCGCCAACCAACTCGCATTCCTTCGGACACCCGGCGGAACCGCAGTCGGTCTCGCCGCCCTGCAGGCGAATTACGCCGCGTGGTCGCCCCATAATTTCAACGTCCTCGCCGACACCGCCGGCACCGGCCTGCGTCGCGACCTCTCACTCGATCCTTCGCTCCTCGGCGCGAGCGCGCAGGCGTGGCTCGACTACACGACTTACATGGAGAGCCCCGACGCCTCCGCAATCAGCGCGTTCCCGCCGATCCCCGCGATCACGCCGGAGTCGATCCGGCGTCGCTATGTAATGCAGCCCGGCCCGCCGGCAATTTCACCCGTGCTTAGTTTCTTTCTGCTTTCGTTTAACGTCCGCACGCTTCCAACGGCCGGAGGAAGTCCCTCCGCGACGCCGCAACCGGTTCAGGTTCGTTTCCGCGGTGCCGTTTCGCTCTGGAATCCGACCGCCAGCGCAATGGTGCCAGAGAATCTGCAATTGGAAATAGTCGAACTACCTCGGACTTTGCGGCTAGATAATGTGACGACGCCCTCAAATTCGGACGATATCCCGCTCGCAACGCTGTTTGAGGAATCCGGTGCCCTGCGCCTAAATTTGCCTTGGAGCGTCGCAACGCCGTCCGGCTCATCGAGGGAAGACGACCGCCACTCGTGGCTTCCCGGTCGGACTTATAGTTGGACGGTTGAGGAGGACGTCTCTGACCGTTCACCTACGCCAGATGGTTACGCGACCCGTCTAAATTCTCAAAACATCAGCACTGTTTCCGGCGATGGCGTGCAGCGCGCCCTAACCGGACTCGTGATCGACGGTAGCGACCAAATTCATTTGGAGACTTCGCTCAAGACGCAGATAACCGTGAATTTAGTAGCCGTTCGATCGACAGGAAACGTGATCTTGGCTTCATTCACCTCGCCGGAATTCGACGCCTTTAGAACGACGACCCGGGATCTCGGGGGGTTTACGTATTCTCCGACTTTCGTCTTCCGTCTCGCAGAGAATGAACAAGGTCCAGGAGCTTGGCTGACCACGAATCGCGATCTACGCGAGGCGACGGTGCCCGCTGAAGCTTTCGTGATCGGCACGACCGGTTCGGTTAACGGGCCGGATCCGTCTCTTTACGAAAATACCACGCGAATCTCCGCGCCTGACCGACTGCTGGATCGAGACGTAGCGAGCTACGATTACAACGAAGACGCCCCGGTTTTTGAACTGCCGCGTGGCCCGTTGCTCTCGCTGGGCGCGCTGCAGCACCTCGCTCTTCCCGGCGCGCGACCGTTTTCCATCGGTAACTCTTGGGGTGCAACCGCCGACATCAACGGCACGCCTGCCGCCCGGCTTTTTGATCAGTTCTTCTTTTCCGGTCTTAC
>CAMCWW010000033.1:0-33183 GCA_945882935.1 Opitutus sp. GAS368 | reverse complement strand
TTCCCCGTGCTCGTCTACCCGGGACCCACCGCACGCAACCTTACCACCGGGGCCCTCGCCCCCGCCGAGCTCGGCGGCCGCCGTCTCGTCCTCTTCCTCCTCGACGGCACGTGGAGCGGCGCCCGCAAAATGCTCCGCCTAAGTCCGAGCCTGCAAAAGCTCCCGCGCGTGATGTTCACGCCCACCGCCCCGAGCCGCTTTTTGATTAAGCAACAACCACAGGACGGCTGCCTCTCCACGCTCGAGACCGCGCACGAGCTCCTGCTCGCCCTCACGTCCTCCGGCCTCGACACCTACCCGCTGCCCGCGCAACTCCTCGACCTCTTTGCGCGGATGCAAACGTTTCAGATGAAATGCGCCGCCGACCCCGCCCTCGCCGGCTACCGCCGCCGCGCCTTCCGCACCCCCGAGCAACGCGTCCTTAGCCCCAACCGCCGCCGCTACATTCCAATCACGGCCGAGCCACCCACGCAGTAGAACCGAACACCGGTCGGTTGCCCCAAGGCCCAACACCCAAGCACGCCGTCGGCGCCGGCATGCAACAGGCCCCCGACTACGCCGAGCTGCTCGACGTCCCATTTGCCTACAGTTCCAACGGTTGTCCTCATCCCACCCCTCGCTGAACCGCACCACATCGTGGCCAACGTGGCGCACCGAATGTGAGTGGTAGACGCATCGGAGCAATCACTCGCCGCCGCCCGCGCCACCACCGCCATCTTCCTCTCCGCACTACCGCGCCCAACCAAACTCGCGCTCTCCACAGTCCGTCCTCGTCGCCTGCTTGATATCGTCCCGCCCCTACTTCGCGACCGACGGCGCATACACCCGCGCCAGCTCCAACATGAGTCGCTCCAAGTCCCGGTAATAATCGGCCTCGACCGCCTTGGACTTGGTCTCCCGTAACGCCTCCACGGCCAACTCCAATTCATCCCGGCGCGTGCGTTGCTCCGGCGCGAGTTTCTCCTCGGCGTCGCTCCGCACCAGCGGCAAATTCCGGGCGCGCGTGCCGTCCAGCTCCGCACCATCCCTCGCCTGCTTCGTCGCCCGCGTTCCCCGGAACCACTCCGCCGGCGTCCCCAATCCGTCGCCGTTGTCATCGATCAGGGCGTGCTCCGTCGCCAGCCGGCCTTCGGTCTTGTAAAATTCCTTCACCCGCGCCGACGCGCTGAGAAACGCCTCCAAAAGCGACGTCTGTCCGTCTTGGTCGAGGTCACTTTTCGCGTCGCCAATCGCCTCCGCCAAATACGGACCGAATCGCGCAAAATTCTGCTCCTTGCCCGTCCGTGTGGCGGTGACCACCACCCGGTTCGGCCCGGACAATTTTCCAATGAACGGCGCGCTCGCCGAGGCGGTGTTGATCACCGCCAGCGGTCGCCCGAACGGCTTGAGCCACGTCGCCAAGTCGCCCGCCGCCAAGTCGGGCCCGCGCAAATTAAACTTCGATTCCTTTCCGTCGAACGTGCCGTGTCCGATCATCACGATCCAAAGCTCACCGGTGCCAGCCTTCGGCTCCGCCTCCAGCGTCCGCTTGATCTGCGCCCAGTCCGTCTCCGTCTCGGTCTCAGGCGCCGCGCCGACTACGACGGGCTTCGCGCCCGCCCGGGTCGCGGCCTCTGCCCAAAGCGGCACCTGCGCCGCAAAACCCGCCTTATAGTCCGCCTCACCTTCGGCCCCCAAGACGATCAACACCGTTCGCTGCTCTGCCGTCACCGCTTCGGCCCAGGTCCCTGCCATCATAGCCAACAACCAGACCAGTCCGGCCCGACTCCGCTTCCAACATTCGTGCGCATTCGTGCTCATTCGCGGTAGAAAAAAGGTTCGCTCACGGCAGGCCCTTCCAACGGCGCACGCCCCACTCCCCCAGAAAGCAGGCCAGCGCCAACAGGAACATCACCGGCGTGTGCCAAAGGGGCTCGAGGCGCGTTTCCATCACGGGTGCCTTCCGGGCCGGTAGGCTACGGGCAAATTTCTCCAAATCGCCCGCTGCGACCACTTCCCCGCCGGTCTTCTTCGCGAGTGCTTCCAGCAGTGCCACGTTGGGCGTGATCGACCGAAATTCCTCCGCCGCCAAATCCGTGCTCCAGCCGGCCTCAGCCCGACCGACTTCGGCGCCCGCCACATTCGTCACGATCGCCCGAGCCCGATAGCCACCCGTCGCACGGGGCACATACGTCGCTTGAAAAAATCCCGGCTCCGTTCCCGCCGCCTCGGCCTGAAGCCGGATCGGGGCCGCCGCCGCGCCAGCGTCTGCGCCAAAGGTGATCGCCTCAACCTCGACCGTGACGCTCGCCTCATCCAGCGCCTTGTAACCCGCATCCCGCGCCCGCACCTGCAATTGCACCGCGCCGTTGGCATCGCCCGCAAGGGGCTCGATCGCCAGCTCGACGCACCTCGGCACATCGGCGACCAACCAGCGCATGAGCTGACGCCAGGCCTTGTCCATATCCGCCCGCGCAGCCGCGTCCTTCATGCCCCAACGCCACACATCGCCCACCATCAACGCCGAGCTCCGACCCCGGCCAAATCGTTGCACGGCCAGCGCCGGCAACTCCCCGCCTTGCTCGTCGCGCACCGTCGCGATCACGCTCGCACCCGGCTTGATTCCGCGCACCCGGTTCAAAACCTGAAATCCCGGCATCTCCGTCAGCCGCACTTTTTCGTCGGCTTCATTGTCCCGCAACCGCGCCCAGGGCTGAAGCCAGCCTTCACGCGACAACTCCAATTTCACCGGTGCCTGGGCCGTCTGCTCCGTCGGTTTCTCCAGATACACCGGCAGTAAATCGCCGATCGGCGTCCGAGCATAATTGCCTTCCTGAAACGACTCCATCCCGCCCAGCATCAGAAAACCGCCGCCCCGTTCCCCGACAAATTTCTGCACGAGCTGCGCCTGTTCCGGCGCGAAATATTCGCTCTCCACATCGTCCAAAATCACCGCGTGGTAGCCAAACAGCTCTTCCGCCGTCCGCGGGAAGCCCGCCCGCAGTTCCACTTCATCCTTAGTGTTCAAACGCACCAGCACCGGCTGGTCGTAGCGTTGCACTTCCTCCGCCGCCTGATTCCCAAATCCGCGGAACAGCGGATTGCTCGTCTCGCCCGCGCGCCCGCGGAAATCAAATTTCGGCTCTCGCTTCGCCACGCGGATCAGCCCGACCAACTGCACTTGATCGTCCGTCTCCACCGCCCGATTCAAATACTTGAATTCCCAATTCGGCCGGCCGGCCACGTAGAGAATCCGATACGGTCCTTCGCCTCGATCGACCGTGATCACGCGCCGATTATTGAGCGTCGTCGCTTCGGCCGGTGCCGCCACGGCGCCGGGTTTCGGCGCCACCTTCACTTCGTAAAACGACAATCCTTTCTGCTCCGGCTTGAGCTGAAAGCGAAACGCCAACACATCGCTGTCCTTCTTCGCCGCGAGCGTCTGTTCCTGCACCACTTTCCCGGCCTGATCGGTCAAGGTCGCCACTACGTCTTCGCCCCGAAAGCCCGCCGCCGCGACTTCCGCTTGGATCGACACCGGGGCGTCCTCAAACGCCGTTTGACTCACGTTCACCTGCTGCACCGCCAAATCGCGCGCCGGCTCGCTCCGACCGATCACAACCGGGTAAATCGGAGGCATGCCCGACAGCTCCGGCAGCGCCACGCCGCTCAGGTCGGTGGCGTTCCCATCGGTGAGCAAAAGCACTCCCGCCAACGGCCGGCCTTGGAACCGCTCCTTCAACGTGCGCAACGAGCCCGCCAGCGCCGTGGTCCGACCGTCGAAAACCAACTCATGAAAATCCGTCGTCGACTGTAGCCGCGTGTCGAAAAAGTAGCGCCTCAGCTCAAACGAACTTTCCAGCGTCGCCTGCCAGTCGTTTTCCCGCGGGTCCAACAGCGCCCGCAATCCCTCGCCGCGCGTGGCCACGTCGCCTCGGTCCTTGATTTGCAGTCCTTGACTGTTGTCCGCTACCACCGCGAAGAGGTTGGCCCCCGTCCGCGCGCGCTCCGTCGTCCACAAGGGCTCCAACAAACACGCCGCCAGAGCCGCCAAGCCCAAAATTTTCAAAGCCAGACAAGCCCAACGCCAGCGACCGAGCCCCGCTGCCGCCCGGTAGCTCCAAAACACCGCCAGCCCGGCCAAGGCCAAAAACCCGACCACCGGCCAAAGCCAATGTCCTCCGGAGAAGGTCAGCGCCGCGATTCTCATCCGTTTAGGGGCGTCGCTCGCCGACGCCCGTCACCTCCGCCCGAGAAACACTCTAAGTAAAAACTGATCACTTTCCCAGCTCCTCGTAATAGCGCCGCACCGATTCCGAATAACGCCCCGGCACCGGATCGCGATCGATCGGCACGAGGGCATCCTTCGAATCCCGCCGCGCCAGCTCTTCGCCGAGCCGCTTCCGCACTTCGAGCAGTGGCTGCAATACTTGCAAGCGTACCACCGCCCAGTCGGGTTTCTTCAGGTCACGTTTGAACTCTTGGCGCATCAAGCGCGCGCGTTCGCGCGCATTCGCGACGGCATCGCGCAACGCCGGTTGGTCCACCAGTTCCTCGACATCACGCAAGCGGTCCGCCCACGCCCCGAAATCATCCCCGGTGATCGGTCCGCCGTAGCCCGCTCCCGGCGCACCCGGACGCCGGTCGCCCCGCAAGAGTTCCTCCAAGCGATCAGCACCCGACGCGTCCCCGCGCTCGCCTCCGCCGCCGCCACCCGCCAAGGAACGCTGGCCCTCGCGGGTCCCGCGGTCGCCTGGAGTTTGGCCTGGCCGGTCTCCGGGCTGCCCGCCGGGTTGGCCGCCCGGTTGACCTTGGGTGGCTTCGCTCGACGGAGTGCCGTTGGGGTTCGGCTCCGTGCTCGCTTGGCGCCCCTCACCCGGTTGGCCGGGCGCGTCGGTCGTCGGCGTTTTGGGCGCGCCCTCCCGGGGTCGGCCTTCGCCCGGTTGGCCTTGCGCGAGCTCTCGGGTGAGTTGGTCGGTCACTTGCTCCAGCTCCGAGCGCGCAAGTTTCAACGCCTCGCCATCGTCGCCGAGCACGTTCTCCACCGCCCGTTCCACGCCCTTCCTTAATTCGTCGATCCCGGCCGCCGCGCGCCGTCCGGCTTGGCCGGCTTGGGGCAGCAGGCCTTGTTGCAACAGATCCTTCGTCAGCTCCAGAGCCTTGCCCGAGCCTTCGCGCTTCTCCGCTTCCTTCAGGCGTTCATTAAAGCTCCGCGTGAGATTGCCCTGCTCCAGCAACTCTTGGCGCGTGTCTTTCACCGCCTTACCGTCGTCCTGCGCGATCCGGCGCACACTGTCGTAGAGTTGACGCGACAACAACGGCTCAGAGTTCTCGGCCTGTTCCGAGAGCTGCGTCGCTTTATCGATCAGCTCGCTCAGGCGCTTTTGTTGTTCCGCCAGCTGGTTGAGCGCGGCGTCTTTCTCCGGCGCCTCGCCGAGCGTCTTCCGTTTCGGGTCGTCGAGACCGGCAATCTTCTTCGAAATAGCTTCCTGTTCACGGGCGAGATCACGGACCTCGTTCCGCATCTCTTTCAAGTCCTCCGAGAACTCGCTCGAGCTGCTTTTCCGCAACTCGTCGCGCATCTGTTGCAGATCACGTTGCGCCCGGGTGCCCGCCGCCAGTGCCCGCGAGACCTCGCCTTTACCCGCCGCGTCCGCGGCTTTTTGCGCCTCGGCGCGCGTGCGGTCGAGTTGCTCGCGCTGCTCCTGCATGGCCGACTGATTCTCCGGCCGGTCCATTCGCTGCCGCACTTCGTCCATGTCCGCCACCATCTGCTTTTGCTCGTCTTGCAGCCGCTTCAACTGCCGCCGCACTTCTTCTTTCTCCTGCGCGGTGCGCGCCGCTTCGAGCGCCGTCTGCAATTCCTTGAGTCGCTCGTTCACGTCCTGTTGCCGTCGCGACAGCTCCTGCAATCGGTTCAAAACCTGGTTTTGCTCCCGCCGCTCCGGACTCTGCGGCGAATTTGCCTGCCGCTTCGTCTCATAGCGGTTCTCCGATTGGTCGAGGTCGAGGCCGTCGAGTTCCCGTTGGTCGCCTTGGCTGTCGCCGCCCTGACTCCGGTTGCGGCTCTTCGTGACGCTGGTTTCGCGGGCCTGCAGCTTGAGCAACG
The DNA here is from genome assembly GCA_945882935.1 of Opitutus sp. GAS368. Classification (GTDB taxonomy): domain Bacteria; phylum Verrucomicrobiota; class Verrucomicrobiia; order Opitutales; family Opitutaceae; genus Tous-C4FEB. Next base: position 27,095 of record CAMCWW010000033.1, on the reverse strand, counting down.
CCTGATACGCCGCCTGCTCGGCCGTCAGCGCCGCTTTGAGCGCCTCGGGCGATTTCGCCGCCAGCTCCAACTGGCCCTTGGCGTTCTCCATATTCTTGACCACGGCCGCCCAGAGCGCCTGCCCTCGGGGTCCCGTGGCTTTCTCGGCCTCACCTTCGGCCTGTTGCAACGCCTGCGCCTGTGACTCCGTGACGACCGTGACGTCGGCCCCAAAAGTCCCCGACCCCGGTGTGCGCACCAACTTCCAGGTCGCCGCGATAATCTGCTTCTGCAGCTCGGCGAGTTTCTTGGTTTGCTCGCCGCTCCCCGCCGGTCCTTCCGGCGGTTCACCTTGCATCTCCTGACTCTCCCGGAAAATTTCCTCAAACGGTCGCACTTCCGCAAAAAACATATCGGTCGTCGTCCGTCGCACCCGTCCGTCCGGCCCGATATCGTCCGCCCAAAGATACCAGGAAACCAAATCGTCCGGCTTCACTTTGAGTTCCTCCAACCGCACCAAATGCGCGAACGGCTGCTTCATTTTCGCCGCCACCGTCCGGCCCAATTCGATCACCTTCGTCTCCTGCCCGGCCACGGTGTAGGCCAGACCGTAAGCCGGTACGCCGAAGTCGTCCCAGACCGTGCCTTCAAACGCGATCTCCTCGAGCGCCGATGGCCTCACATCGCCCCGGGGCGAGATCAGTTTCAGCTCCGGCGTGCGATTCGGCAAAACCTCGACCACCAGCGGCGGCGCGGACTTGTTCTCACGCCCTTCCGCATCGGTGAGTTTCACGTCGAAGCTCTGCGTCGCCGTCAGCGTGAATCCGGACAACGTCGCGACGGCCTTCCCGTCCACGACCGCTAGGGGAATCTCCGTCTTCTCCTTGCCCCGCGCGACCAATGTGGCCTTGGCCACCGATTTATTGAGTTGGAACGTCACGCTGAGCTGGGTGCCCTCGACCGCACTCACCCGGCGCGTGTCCTCGATCCGGCGGGGCGGCAGCGCGGTGTAGCCGGGGAACACCAGCTCCGCGTCGGACCGCACGAGCCGTGGATACTCGAACACCGTGACCTTAAAATCCCGGGAGCGCTCGCCCTTGGTATCGATGCGGTAAACGAAATCCGTCGCGACATCCGGCACCGTCCCGCCAAAGACCGGATCCGCGAGGCTCTTCACCAACGAGATCGTGCGCGCCGGTCCGCTGCCGTCATTGACGACGAGTTCAACTCCGGCCGGTAACGCTCCACCAAAACGCGCCAGTACCACGAGGCTTTCACCCCGTTCCAACGTCGTGTCGCCCGGGCTGACGGTGAGACCCCGCGCCGCAAACATCGTCGCACCGACCCCGCCGCCTGCTTTGCGCCAATGCTCGCGCCCCACCCAAAACGTGCCGACGAACAGCACCAGCGCCGCTCCGTGCACCAAGTCCGCGGTCCGCACCCGCAACCTCGGCACCGCCGCCCGCCAGTTGCCCGTTTCCTGGCAGTGTTCCACCGCCTGCTGGAGCACCCGGTAGCGCAGATAACTCCCCTCGCCTCCGTCGTCAGCCTCCAACTGTTCCACCGCCGTGAGCAGCAATCCACGCAGTTCGGGATACGCCGTCTCGATCGTGTGCGCGATGGCCCGGGTATTCGGCCGCTCTTGCACGCTGCGCCGCACCACCAACATCGCGCCGCACGCCGCCAGCGCCGCGACCGCGGGGAACGAATAGAGCGAGGACCAGCCGAACTGCGCCTGCACCATCAGTACCACGAAGCCCACCGCTGCCGCGATCGCCCACACCACCGCTAACCGGTAAGAGAGCTGGCGCCACTGGTGCCGTCGGATGACCCGGCGAAGGCGGGCGGTGAGAAAAGCATTCATGGTGCAAGGGGGGCCGGAGCCGTCACGCTTCGGCGCGCGGCTCGACCCGCCAAAAGGGATTCACCAAGCAAAAAAAGCAACGTCGCCACGACGAACCAACGCCAGAGTTTTTGGCGCCCTTCGGCCTCGGCTCCCTGCAGCGCCATTTCCTGCCCGATCGGACTCACCGCACTCGGCTTGGTCCGCGCCACGGGTGCGCCCAAACGCTCCAACTCATCCGTCGGCAACGGCATCGTGCGCGCCTCCACCGGATCGAGATTCACCGCCTGCACTTCTGTGCGCCCCCCGATTTCGAATCGGTAGATCCCCGGCTGCAGGGGCGTGAAGCGGTTGGTTCCCGCCGCCAGCGTTGTGGCCGGGCCCGTCGGACCGGTCACGACCACGGCTTCATTCGGTCCGGCCGAAAGCGCCAAGTTTTCCTCAACGGCCTGCGGCGCACCCGGCGCGGCCAAGGCTCCGCTCCACTCGAGCAAAGCGTAAAGCACCGGCACAAACTTCGACGACACCGCCAATTGGCTGTCTTCCGTGTTCCAACCCGAAGCGAGCACCACCACCCGGCCTTTGCCGACTGGAACTTCGACGATGGCCGGGTCACCGCTGTCGAACTTCGCCAATACCCGGGCCTCAGGCCGCGCCGAGAAATCGAGACGCCGATACTGCCAAACGTGGATTTTCGAGAAATCACTGAAGCGCGGATCGGCAAACGCCGTGAAGAGCGGATGTTTAAAATCGATCTCCGCGAGCATCGCATAGCCCTTCGGCCGACCTTCCTCCACCGGCCACGTCGCCAGCCCGAGCAGCGGCGCAAGCGCGACCGCCGCGGCCACATTCTTCGGCGCGGCCAGCACGGTTTTACCGGCCAAAACTTGTTCGCGCAGCGCCGTCGCTTGACCCGCCGAGAGCGCATCGGTCACCACGACTACGGCCGCCTCCCTCGGGACGCCCGACCCCGGTGGCACCGGCGTCACCGCCAGCGCCAGCCGCGGCGTCGTCGGCAACGCCCGCCGCAAAAAATATAACGGCTGCCGCGCGTCGTCGGCCGACTCACTGCCGACATACGCCACCGAAATCTTCTGCGCGACCGGCGGGATCACGAACACGGTGTTATCAAAATCTTCGTCATCACCCCGTAGCGCGATCGTCTGCGCGGCCCCCGCGGGCACCGGTAGCGTTACGATCCGGCTCTGCCCCGGCGGCACATAGGTCTCGACCGGCGCGCCCAGCAAAGCCCCGCCCGCCGCCGGCACCCAGCCCACGGAAAACTGCTCGCGCTGCGCGTCCGCCGCATTCCTCACGCGCACCCGCACCGTCGCGGCGGCTTGGCGGTCGCCGTCCGTCGGGTCGGCGAGCAGTTGCACGCTCGCATTCGTTCCCGCCTTCGCCGCCACGGTCTCGACCCGCAACGTCACACCTTTTGGCCATTCGTAGCCTTGCAACCCTTCCGTGTGACTTCCTGCCGCCAAGTCGCTCACGAGCACGATTTCCCTCGGTCCGGTCAACGTCTGGCCTTCGGTATCGATCAGCGCTTCCGCCGCGCCGATCAGAGCCGCGCCCAAGTTCGTCGCGCCCCAGCCCGGCGAAACCTCTGCCAGCTTCGCGTTGACCAGCGCCGCCCGCGCGTCCGGCGGCGTCGCCGCCCAGTCGCCGAAGCTCAGCAATGGCCGGCTCTCCCGGGAAAACGCGAACACCGCCATCTGATCGCCCGGACCGATCGCCCGCAGCTCCAGGTCCACGCGCGCCCGCGCCTCTTGCCAAAGCCCCGCGCGGCGCATACTCGCACTTGTATCCACCAGCACGATCCGCCGCGCCGCACCGAGAACCGCCGCGTCATTGATGGTCGTTTCCTTAAAAAACGGCCGCGCGAAACCCAACGCCAACAGCGCCAACGCCAGACAGCGCAGCAGCAACAGCAGCCAATGCTCCAGCCGGCTGCGCTTCGTCAGCCGGGGAGGCGTAGGTAGCAAAAACATCAGCGAGCTGAACACCGTGCGCTCCCGCGTCGTCCGCCGAATTAGGTGGAAGATCACGGGCAGCGCCAGCGCGAGTCCCCCCAGTAAAAAGAGCGGCGTCAGGAAACTCATCCGCGGCCCCGCGTTTTCCGCCGACGGCGTTGTTCCAGAAATTCGAAGAGCGCCAGCTCCAGCGGCTGATCTGTCGTCACCCGCTGATAGGCCACGCCGAGTTTTTCGCAGATTCCGGCCACGGCGGCAAGGTGCGCGGTCATTTTTTCGATGTAGCCCGCGCGTGCCGCCGCCGGATCGACGTAAACTTCGCGCTCGGTTTCCATGTCCTGAAACAGCGTCGGCCGCTCGAATGCGAGGGTGAGCTCCGCCGGATCGAGCACCTGAAACACCGCGGTTTCCTGCCCGCTCGCCGCCAGCAACAAGAGACTTTGCTCGAGTTGTTCCAGCGGCGCGAGAAAGTCGGAAATGAGCACCACCAACCCGCGCTTCCGCGTCAGCTGCGCCACCCGTTCCAGCGGCGCCGCCAGATCGGTCGCCCGACCGCCGGCCGGCTTTTCCAGCGCGAGCATGAGCAGCCGCAAGTGATCGGCCCGCTGCCTCGGCGGAAGAAAATCCCGCACGTTTTCGTCAAAGGTCAGCAACCCCACCGCGTCGCCTTGGAGGTGGAGAAAATAAGCGAGCGTCGCCGCGAGCGTCGCCGCGTAATGGGCTTTGGTGTGACCGCCCGAACCAAAGGTCATCGACTGGCTTTGATCCGCGACGAGCTGGCACCGCAGATTCGTTTCGTCCTCAAACTTCTTGATGTTGTAACGGTCGCTCCGGGCAAACACGCGCCAGTCGAGGTAGCGCAGATCGTCGCCCGGCGTGTAGGCCCGATACTCGGTAAACTCCACCGAGAACCCGTGAAACGGACTGCGGTGCAATCCGTGCAAAAATCCCTCGACGACCGCCCGCGCCCGCAGCTCGAGGCTACGGATGCCCATGAGCGCCTTCGGCTCAATAAGCGTGCCGGCGGCGAGCGCGAAAGACGGATTTGCAGCGGCCATCGTGAGCGAGAGACCTTACGCCGCCTTCACCGGCACCGGCACGGCCGCGACTAGGCGGCGGATCACTTCTTCCACGCGAATGCCGTCGGCCTCGGCGCGGTAGTTGAGCAACACCCGGTGACGCAGCACCGGCGCGACGAGTGCCTGGATGTCCTCGACCGTCACATGCGCCCGGCCTTGCAGCAGCGTCCAGGCCTTGGCGCCGAGCACCAGAAACTGCGCCGCGCGCGTGCCCGCGCCCCAGCTCACCCAGTCATTGATGAAATCCGGCGTGCCCGTTTGCCGCGGCCGTGACGCCGCGGCGATCCGCACCGCATAGCGCACCATGTCGTCGGCGACCGGCACGGCCCGCACCAGCTGGTGAAACCGCAGCACATCCTCGCCCGTAAACAGCGGCTCAATCGCCGCCGGCTTGCCGCCGGTGGTCTGCGAGATGACACGCACTTCGTCATCTTCGGGCAGATAATCCATGACGACGTTGAACATAAAGCGGTCGAGCTGCGCCTCGGGCAGCGGATAGGTGCCTTCCATCTCGATCGGATTCTGCGTCGCGAGCACAAAGAACGGCTCCGGCAACGCGTGGCGCACGCCCGCCGCCGTCACTTGGTGCTCTTGCATCGCTTCGAGCAGCGCCGCCTGCGTCTTGGGCGGCGTGCGGTTGATCTCATCGGCCAACACCAGATTCGCAAAAATCGGCCCGGGCACGAAGGCGAGTTTTCGCCCGCCCTCCCCGTCCTGCAAAATCTCGGTGCCCGTGATATCCGCCGGCATCAGGTCGGGCGTAAACTGGATGCGCTGGAACTTCAGGTGAAAGATCTGTGCGATCGACTTCACGAGCAGCGTCTTCGCCAGACCGGGAGCACCGGTGATCAGAACGTGCCCGCCCGCCAGCAGCGCGAGCAGGATCTGCTCAATCACGGCGCGTTGGCCGACGATCGCTTTGGCCAGCTCCGCGTCGATGCGTGCGCGGCCGGCGATGAGTTGTTCGACGGCGGCGCGCTCGGCTTGGAAGGCGTCGGGGACGAGGACGGGAGGAGGGGCAATGCTCATTAGTGGGTCATCAGGTGGAAGACGATATTCACGCCCAACGGATAGGCGATTTTCTCGGAAAACGTTTTGAAATAATCCTCATACTCGCCCTCGCGCTCCCAACCGTCGGCGACGTCGCTATTATGGATCGCGAGGATCGAGATGCGTTGCCGGTCGTCGTGCCACGCGCGCACGTGCATCGCCTCCGAGCCCTCGCCCCGGTCCACCCGCTGCAACCGCGAGTTCGGGTCTTTCGGGTCAAAGTTCCGGTCCCAAAACTGCAAGGTCGGCACCTGCAACCGCTGCATCGGACCTTCGATTTTGTAGACGCAGTTGAAGATCGGGTGATTGACATCGAGTTCCGACCAAGCCCGGCCCGGCAAAACCCGGCGCATCTGGACTTCAAAATTCTCCCAGTCGAGCGCGCTCCAAAAATCATTCACGAGCACTACGCCGCCGTTGCGCAGATAACCAGACAGCGCGGTCACTTCGGCGTCGGACAGTTTAATGTAGCCCGGATGCGTCATGTAGAGAAACGGGTAATTGCCTAGCTCGGGATCGGTGAGCTTCAAAACCCGTCCATCCGGATCCGCCCGGATCGACGTCATCTGCTGAAGCCGAAAGGAAAAATTCAGATCGGCGTCGGGAAAATCCACCCACCAATTGAGGTGCGGCCCGCGGCCCCAGCCGTAATTACCGCGATAGCCGGAATCGTCGGCGGACTTGAAAATCACCCGGGCAAACGTAAACACGTCCTTCTCAAAGCCCGGCCGGTTGCGCCAAAGCGGCGTATCGGTGCTGTTGGGCGCCGTCTCTCGCGCGGTCCGCACCGAGTCTTCGTCCACGAGCACGCCCCCTTCGGTGCGAATGATCGGCGAGTTTGAATTCCCTCGGCCACCCCATCCACCGCTGCCGCCGGAGCCAAAGCGAAAGGGATTGGGATCGTTGGGGCCAAACTGGGCGAAACCCGCCACCCCGCCGGCCGCCAGCAGCACGACCGACGTAATTTTAAAAACTTTGCGCAGAGTCATCATGCTAGTGCGTCATCACGTAAAACATCACATTTATCCCGAGCGGATAGGCGATTTTCTCCGAGAAATTTTTGAAGTAGTAATCGCTCTCGCCTTCGCGCTCCCAACCGTCGCCGTTGTCGGTGTTGTGCAACGCCAAAACCATGAGGCGGCCTTTGTCGTCGAACAGCCCGCGATGGTGCACCTGCTGGCTGTCGGGCCCGTGGTCCTCCCACGTGCGGCGTTCGGGGTCGTATTCGCTCTGTATACCCAAATACACGCTCGGCACTTGGCCCTTGGCTTTGATCTGAAACACCGCCGTGTAAATCGGATGGTCCATCGGCAGTTCAGAAAACGTGCGCTCCGGCAGCACCTTTTTGAGCTCGCCGGCCATGTTGTCCCACTCCGCCGCGCCCCAGAAATCATCGAGCATTAGAAACCCGCCGTTCAGCAAGTAACGCCTCAACGCCGACCCCTCTTCGTCACTGAGGTTAAGGCCGCCGGGCTCGACGATATAAATGAACGGATACTCGGCGAGCTCCGGGTCGGTCAGGCGCAGATAGCGACCATCGGGATCGACCTTCATCGAGGTCATCTGCTGGAGGCGATAGGAGAGATTGAGATCGCTGTCGGGCGTGTCGATGGCCCAGGAATTTGCCCGGCCACGCCGGCCGAAGCCACCGACGCGTTGACCAAAACCTCCGGCAAAAGACGAGCGGCCGCCACCCGAGGAATAGCGGACCCGCGCAAACGTAAACACGTCCTTTTCGAAGCCGGGCCGGTTGCTCCACTCCGGCGTGCCCGTGCTGTGGGAGGCCACTTCTCGCGCCGTGCGCGTGTTCTCATCAATGCCGCTGCCCTCGCCATACCATCGCTGCGCCAGCAAAAGCCCGGAGCCAAAGGCGAAGCAGACGACGATCAGCGGAGCTTTCCTCATGGTTGGGCTGAGGGCGACCCGGCCGGTCGGGCTGCGTCGATCTCCAATAACAACGTTAGGGCCGCCCGGTGCCTCGGCGCGTCTTCGAGAGCCAACAGGACTTCGCGCCGTGCCGCAGGGTCGCCCGTTTTCTGCAACAGCCGCGCCAGCTCAAAATGCACGTCCGAGGGGTTGGCCGGATCAAACCGCAGCAGCGTCCGATTGGCCATGATCGCCGTCGCCGCATCGGGGCCCGCCGCGCCCGCCTTGGCCAGCAAACGCCACGGCGCGGGCACGAGCGGATTGATTTCCAAAAAGCGCCGGGCGTTCAGGTTTACCTCGGGCCACTCACTATCCGCCGCCGCCAGCTCCGCCAGCCGCAAGTAGGCGTCCGCCGCCTCACCGTCGATTGCGGCCCACTTCCGCAAAGTCTCCCGCTCCGCCGCCGTTTCCTTGAGCTCCCGCTGCACCTGCGCCAGCAACCGCAACGCGCTGTCGTCACCACGTTGTTCGGGATAATCGTTCAACAATGCCGTGAGCGCGGTCTTCGCTTCCGCCCATTGCTTATCGTCGAGCAACGTCCGGATGCGCCGCTGCTCCAACCAGTAATTCCTCGGCCTCAGCGCGCTCCACCCTTGCAACTGGACGGCGGCATCCGGGCGGAACAGCTCCTTTTCGGGCTTATCCCAGTTCAGGTCCGGGCCCATCGCTTTCGCGAGATCGCGGGCGTAGGCGACGAACGCCGGTTCGATCTCGTCCAGCGGCGCGATGTGCCGCGCCAGCGCCCGGTTGATATCGTCCCCATCCCGCAAGGCCCGCAGCACGGCGCGCACTTTGTCGAGTCCGTGCTTTGCGATCAGGAACTCCACCACCAGCGACGCTTGATAATAAGCAAACTGCAGCCGCTCCGGTGTCGGCGGCGCCAGAAACGCCGCGCTCATGCTGCGCACCGGCGTCAATCCTTCGCGGCCTTCTTTCAAGATGAGTTCCCGGTAAACGGGCGTCAGGTGCTGGCCCCACGCCGGATTTGCCTGCCGCTCTTCGTAAACCGAAATCCCTTCGCTCAACCACCGCGGCATCTTGTTTTTGGTGAGCTGGAGCGTGACCACGTGGCAAAATTCGTGCCACATCACCGACTGCCAATTCGTGTTGGATTTTGCCGTCGACGCCGGACTGTTCGCCGTCACCACCCGGCCGAAGCACACGCCGAGAAATCCCGGGATGTCCGGCATCCCAAACGTCCGCACGGCGAAATCTTTCGGATCCGCAAAGATGTCGATCGCAGTCGGCGCGATGAGCTCGGCCCCGTATTTTTCGACCAGCGCCGTCTTCGCCCGGCCCAGCAGATCCAGCACCAGCGGCCCGTAAACCGCCGCCTCATGCGCCGTCATGCGCACGACGAAGTCCTCGTTCCGCAGGGTCGTAAACTTCGCCATCGTGTCCTGCAGCGTCACGAGGTTGAACGCTTCCACATCGTAGCCGTCCTCCTTGTGCACCTCTTGGGCGAGCCGCCACCCTTCGGCATCCTCGCCCAACCGCAGCAAATCGGACGCGAGCTGCGCCTTCGCCGCCAGATAGGTTTTATCGAATTGCAGGGCCTGCCGCTGCCGCTCCGCGCCTTCGGCGAAGCGATACTTCTTCGAGAGTTTCTCTCCGATGCGCCAATCCACGCGCGGATTGGTCGCCCACACGCGCAGCGCCGCCTCCCGGGCCGAGGCTTCGCCCGCCGGATCGTTGCGCAGGTGCGCCAACACCGCCCGCAAGGCCCAGGCATCGGACTGATCGGGATTCACGCTCAACACGGTCGCGAGATCTTCCTCGGCGTCGGCATACCGTTCGCCGTCGATTGCGTGATCCGCCTGGAGCAAAAGACTCGGCACATGCCGCGGGTTCAGTTTCAACGCCGCCAAAAGAGCGGCCAGCATTTCCTTGCGATCGCCTTCTTCATGGGCCCGCGCGAGACCGCTCAGCAGATCAGGATCGTTCGGCACTTGCTTTGCGCCTTCCTGAAACGCGGTCGCCGCCAGCGCATAATCACCTTTTGACAAGGCGAGTTCGCCGCGCGCGAGGTAAACGTCGCGCCGATTCGGAGCGGCCTTCTGCGCCGGAGCATACACTTTCGTCAGCACATCCTTGGGATCCGCTCCGAGCAGCAACGCCGCGCGGCCAAACACCACCAAGTCCGCTGGGTTGCGGTAGGCGCTCGGTCGGCTCCCGTAGAGTTGCCGCACTTGGTCAAGCCGGAGCGCCGCCACCTCGGGCCGGCCGTTGGCAAACGCCACGTCGCGCCCCAACCACAGCAGACGCAGACTTTGGGGCAGAACGCGCAACGCCTCCGACAAGGCCTCGTCGGCCGCTTCCGCGCGGCCTTGCGCGAGCAAAATCTCGATCCGCAGCCGTTGTCCGTCTTCGCCGCCCGGCATGTCCTCGACCGCCGCCGCCGCCTTCTTCAACGCCTCCGCATACTCTCCCGCGAAAAACTCGGCTTGCCCCGCCGGTGCGTCGGCCGCGCTCGCCAATCCCGCCAGCAGCCCCACCCCCAGCGAGGCGACGCCGAACCACCGCCAGGCGCCGCGGCGCAGGGGGTAAGGCAGGCGTAAATTCCGACTCACTGACATGCGGTACTGGTAGTGCCCCCCGCGCGGTTGGCAAGGGAGCCACGCGCGAAAATCCAAAAATTCTCCCCCAATCTCACCCCATCGCCAAGCGCACCCGTTTCACCAGCTCGGGACTCGCATCCAATGCTTCCGTCAGGGCCTTGAATCCTCGCAGCGCCTGCCGGCTCACGTGATGCTCCATCCCCTCCACGTCGCGGTAGATCGTGTGTTCATCCATGCCAAAATGCCGCAGCAGACGGGTCAAAATCAGATGCCGTAAAATGATGTCGGCCGCCAGCTTTTCGCCCTCCGCCGTGAGCGTGACGCCCCGATACTTCTCATATTTGAGCAACCCTTCGATCGCCAGCCGCTGGGTCATGTTCGTCACGCTGGCCTGCGCGATTTCCAGCGTCGCCGCGATGTCCACCGCCCGCGCATAGCCTTTGCGGCCGATCAGCTGCGAAATACATTCCAGATAATCCTCGCGGGCGGCCGACGGTTTCAACCCCGCCGGCTTCCGGGACCGCGCCCCGCGCGACGCGGATACAGCCGTTTTTTTGCGGGGACCGGTGCGGGGGTTGGAAGTCGACACGAACAATCACCGTGCCGGACTTCGGTCCCAATTCAACTCCGCAATCGTTTTTAGTTGCCCCTAAGTTCCGCATCCGGCCAAAGTATAGCCATGCCTAAGATTGATATGCTCGCCAAATCCAGAGGCTGGGGCATCGCGCTGCTCGGCGTGGCGCTCACCGGTCTTTGCCGCCCGGCCTTCGCCGCCGACTCCGCCCGGCCCCGCGTGCTCACCACGTTCACCATCTTGGCTGATATGGCTCGCAACGTCGCCGGCGAGCACGCCGACGTCAATTCCCTCACCAAACCAGGCTCCGAAATCCACGGCTACGAGCCCACCCCGAGGGACATCGTCAAGACGCAGCGCGCGTCCCTTGTCTTGTGGAATGGCCTAAACCTCGAGCGTTGGTTCGAGAAGTTTTTTGAAAACGTCCGCGGCGTTCCGCAGGTCGTATTGACCCAAGGTATCGAGCCCATGGGCATCACCGAGGGACCGTATACCGGCCGCGCCAATCCCCACGCTTGGATGTCGCCCGCCAACGCCCTCGTCTACGTCGAAAACATTCGGGCCGCCCTCGCCCGCGTTGATCCCGCCAACGCCGCGGCCTATGCCACCAATGCCGCCGCTTACTCGGCAAAGATCCGCGCCCTCGACGCTCCGGTCCGAGCGCAGATCGAGCGCATCCCCGCCGCCCAGCGTTGGCTCGTAACCAGTGAGGGCGCATTTTCTTACCTCTGCCGCGATTACGGCCTGCGCCCGCTCTACCTTTGGCCCATCAACGCCGATGCCCAAGGCACGCCCCAACAGGTCCGCCGCGTGATCGACCTCGTCCGCGAACACACAATCCCCGTCGTCTTCAGCGAAAGCACGATCAGCGACAAACCCGCCCGCCAAGTTGCAAAGGAAACCGGGGCCCGCTACGGCGGAGTCCTCTACGTTGATTCCCTCACCGACGCCTCCGGCCCAGCTCCGACGTATCTCGACCTGCTCCGCTACAATGCCGACACGATCGTGCGGGCCTTTCTCGGCGCAGGGAACCCACCGCCGCGCTAAGTTTCCACTTCCCGTGTCCACCTCGTTTTCTCCCCCACTCTCATTGGCCGCGATTGATGTCGCCGTCACCTATCCCAACGGGCTGACCGCTCTCCGGGACGCGAGTTTCCGGCTCGCCGGCGGCACCATCTGCGCGCTCGTCGGCGTCAACGGTTCCGGCAAATCCACGTTGTTCAAAGCCCTCATGGGCTTCGTCACTCCCACCACCGGCCGCGTCGAAATCGACGGCCGTCCGGTCCGCGAAGCGCAGAAGCAGAGCTGGGTCGCCTACGTGCCGCAGGCTGAAGAAGTCGACTGGACGTTTCCCGTCAGTGTGCACGACGTCGTCATGATGGGCCGCTATGGCTACATGAATTTCCTGCGCATCGCCCGTGCCGCCGACCGGTCCGCCGTCGAGACCAGCCTGCGCCGCGTCGGCATGTGGGATTACCGCGACCGCCAGATCGGTGAACTTTCCGGCGGGCAAAAAAAGCGCGTGTTTGTCGCCCGCGCCCTCGCCCAAAACGGCCGCGTCATCCTCCTCGACGAACCCTTCACCGGCGTCGATGTCGGCACCGAGGAAGCCATCGTCACGCTCCTCCGCGAACTCCGCGACGAGGGCAGGCTTATTCTCGTCTCCACCCACAATCTCGGCTCCGTTCCCGAATTTTGCGATCAAGTCGTGCTCATCAACCGCACCGTGCTCGCCTACGGCCCGACCTCCGAGGTGTTCACCGCCGAAAATCTCACGCGCGCGTTCGGCGGCGCCCTGCGTCTCTTCGATCTCGCCCAGTCCACCGTCAACGACCACGACGGCCGCTCCGTCACCGTCCTCACCGACGACGAGCGGCCTCTCGTGCTCGGCAAGCGTGGGCACCTCGAATACCTCGACCGCACCGGCCGCGAGCAGCTCATATCCGACCGCGAAGAGGAACAGAAAGGGAAAAGCTAACGCCCCGATCCGCCGCGGGGCGCGCGCTTGCCCGCCGCCTCGCCGTCCACCACCCCGCCCGTGTTCACCTCCCTGCTCGCCCCGTTCCACTACGACTACATGGTCACCGCCCTTTGGACGAGTGCGCTCATCGGCGGAGTCTGTGGACTGCTCTCCGGTTTCGTGACGCTCAAGGGTTGGTCGCTCATGGGCGACGCGCTCTCCCACGCTGTCGTCCCCGGCGTCGCCATCGCCTACCTGCTCGGGCTTCCGTTCGCCGTCGGGGCCTTTACCAGCGGCCTGCTCGCCGCGGGTGCCATGGCCTTCGTTAAAATGAAAACGCCCGTCCGGGAAGACGCCGTGATCGGGATCGTCTTCACGGCGTTTTTCGCCCTCGGCCTGCTGCTCATCTCGCTGTTCCCCAGCCGGGTTGATCTGAAGGGTATCATCTTTGGCAACATTCTCGGTATCGCCACCGGCGATGTCGTCCAAGTCATCATCGTATCAGCGGTCTGCCTGCTCGTCCTCGCGCTGAAATGGCGCGACTTGATGCTCTTCTGCTTCGATCCCAACCAAGCGCGCGCCCTGGGCCTCCGCGTCGGGGCCCTCCACGTCATGCTGCTGCTCTTGCTTTCCGCCACCGCCGTCGCCGCGCTCCAAGCCGTCGGAGCCATGCTCGTCGTCGCGATGCTCGTCACCCCGGGCGCGACCGCCTACCTGCTGACGGATCGCTTCAGCGTCATGCTTCGGATCGGTGCCGCGCTGGGTGCGCTGACGTCGTTTTTCGGCGCCTACCTCAGCTACTTTTTAGACGGCGCCACCGGCGGCTGCATCGTGTCCCTGCAAACCTTGATGTTCGTCGCCGCGCTGCTCTTTGCGCCCAAACACGGGGTTTTCGCCTCCCGCCGGACGTTGCGCCGCGCTCGCGCCCAAGAGGCCGCCGTCCCATGATTGAGCACCTCGTAGAGCCCCTGCGTTTCGGCTTCATGCAGCAAGCCTTGGCCATCGGCGCGATCATCGGCGCAGTGGGCGCGGTGCTCTCGTGCTTTCTTGTCCTGCGCGGCTGGTCGCTGATGGGCGACGCGATCTCCCATGCGGTCCTTCCCGGCGTGGTGCTCGCCTATATCGCCGGCATCCCCCTCGCCATCGGTGCGTTTGCCAGCGGACTTTTCTGCGCGGTCGCCACCGGGTGGGTAAAAGCCAACAGCCGTATCAAGGAAGACACCGTGATGGGCGTCGTATTCACCGGCCTCTTCGCGTTTGGCCTCGTCCTGTTTTCGAAGACGCCCTCCGACCTCCACCTTGACCACATTCTCTTTGGCAACATCCTCGGGATCTCCGCCGCGCAGCTCTGGGAAACTGGCGCACTCTCCGCCGTCGTGCTCGCCGTGGTCCTCGCCCTGCGCCGCGACCTGCTCCTCGTCTGCTTCGACCCCTCGCAAGCCCGTGCGCTCGGCAAATCCGTGCGCGGCCTCACCTACCTGCTGCTTATCCTCCTTTCGCTCGCCATCGTCGCCGCCATGAAAGCCGTGGGGCTGATTCTGGTGATCGCCGTCCTGATCACGCCCGGAGCAACCGCCCAGCTCCTCACCCAGCGCTTCGACCGCATGATGATCGTCGCCGTCATCGTGGCCGTCAGCTCCGCGCTCGCTGGCATCTACGTGAGCTACTTTATCGACGGCGCCCCGGCCGCCTGCATCGTGCTCGTGCAAACACTGGTCTTTTTGACTGCCCTCCTGTTCGCCCCGCGTCGCGGCCTCCTCCGCCGGCGCCCCGCCCCTGCCTCCGCCCCCGAGCCCCACGACGAAGTCCCGTTGATCACGTAAGCCGTGACCGACGGCCTTGTCGCATTTCGCGCCGAGAAGCGTTGAAACGCAGCGTCGCCCTCCGCAGAGGGCACTTCCGCCTTGCCGCCCTTTGCGCCGCCCTCGCAGTCTCGCCGCCGATGTCGCAGACTTTTGCCCGATTCGTTTTTGGGTTCACCGCCGTGTTCTTCGCGGCGTTTTTCATCTGGCCGATTTGCCAGATTCTTCGCGGCGGATTCATCGATGCCGACGGTCGACTCACCTTCGCCTACCTCGCGACCATTCTGTCCGACCCCACCTACCTCGGCGGTCTGCGCAACTCCTTCTTCCTCGCGTGCGCGGCGACCACCTTCGCGATGGCGATCGCCCTGCCGCTCGCCTTTATCAGCGACCGTTTTCTCTTCCCCGGGAAAACTCTGCTCGGCTCGCTCGTGCTGATTCCGATGATTCTGCCGCCCTTCGTCGGCGCGATCGGCATCAAACAAATTTTCGGCCAATACGGCGCGCTCAATGCGCTCCTGATCGAGCTCAACCTGCGCCCGACCGGCTGGACCTTTGATTGGTTCGCCGCGAATCAATTTTGGGGCATCGCCCTCGTCGAGGCGCTCACGCTCTACCCGATCATTTACCTCAACGCCGTCGCCGCCCTCGCCAACATCGACCCCGCGATGGAGGAAGCCGCCGAGAATCTTGGCTGCACCGGCTTCCGTCGTTTCTGGAAAATCACCCTCCCGCTGATCAAGCCCGGCCTCTTCGCCGGTGGCACCATCGTTTTCATCTGGGCGTTCACCGAGCTCGGCACGCCGCTGGTGTTCGACTACGCGCAGGTCACCAGCGTCCAAATTTTCTACGGCCTCAAGGACATCGGCGCCAACCCCGCGCCCTTCGCTCTCGTCGCCGTGATGCTCTTCGCCTCGATCACGCTTTACGCGATCGGCAAGGGCCTTTTCGGCCGGGCCGGCCACGCGATGATGGCCAAGGCCACGAGCGCCGGCGGGCCCAGGCGCCTACCGTTGCCCCAAGCCTTGCTCTGCACCGCGCTGTTTGGCGGCGTCACGTTCATCGCGGTCCTCCCCCACTTCGGCGTCGCCCTCGTCGCGTTCTCCAAAGACTGGTATGGCACCGTCCTGCCGCAGTATTACACCCTCGAAAACTTCGCCATCGCCCTCGGCCACGACCTCACCGTCCCCGCCATCGCGAACAGCCTGAAGTTCGCCAGCATTTCCACGGTGATCGACGTCATTCTGGGCATCGCCATCGCCTACGTCGTGGTGCGTTCGAAAATCGCCGGCCGGCAGATTCTCGATTTCCTCGCGATGCTGCCCCTCGCCGTGCCCGGCCTCGTCCTCGCCTTCGGCTACCTTGCGATGTCGCAGGAGGGAAAGTTTTTCTCGTTCCTCAATCCCGTCGTCGATCCCACGATTTTGTTGATCATCGCCTACTCCGTTCGCCGCCTGCCCTACGTCGTCCGGTCCGCCGCCGCCGGCTTCCAGCAAACGAGCGAAACCCTCGAAGAAGCCGCGCAAAACCTCGGTTGCCCGCCCCTTAAATCCGTCATTAAAATCACGCTCCCACTCATCGTCGCCAATCTCATCGCCGGCGGCCTACTCGCCTTCGCCTTTGCGATGCTAGAGGTCAGCGACTCGCTCATCCTCGCGCAAAAACAGGCGTTTTATCCGATCACCAAGGCGATCATGGAGCTCTTCCAATTGCTCGGCGACGGCAAGTTCATCGCCAGCGCCCTCGGCGTCTGGGCGATGGGGTTTCTAGGCGTGACCATTGTCGGCATGAGCCTGCTCCTCGGGAAAAAACTCGGGGCGATTTTCAGGGTGTGAGTTTTTGTTCTGCGCCCGGTCATCGGACATCGCCGCCGACCCGCTGACTCCAGCCATGCCCTTGCTCCTTCTCGTCTCCCTGCTTTGGGCCTTTTCCTTCGGGCTCATCAAGCACCTGACGGTGGGTTTCGACGGTGCTTTTATCTCCGCCGCCCGCCTCGGACTCGCCCTGCTTGTCTTCCTGCCGTTTCTCCGGCTTCGCGGCATCGCCCCACGCACCGCTTTCGCCCTCGCCGGCATCGGCGCACTCCAATTCGGGCTCATGTATCTCGCCTACAACGAGAGCTTCCGGTTTTTAAAAAGCCACGAGGTTGCCGTTTTCACCCTCACTACACCGATCTTCGTCACGCTGCTCGCCGACGCCTTTGACCGCACGCTGCGCGGTCCAGCCCTCGGAGCCGCCGTGCTCGCGGTCCTCGGCGGCGCGGCGATCGTCGTCAGATCGGCGCCCACCGCCGGCACGTTTACCGGCGTGGGCCTGATCCAACTCTCCAACCTCGCCTTTGCCCTCGGACAAGTGCTCTACCGCCGGCTCCGCGCGACCCGGCCTGAACTGCGCGACCGCGATGTTTTCGCGCTGGTCTATCTCGGCGCATTTGCCCTGACCCTGCCCGTCTCCCTCGCCCGCACGGACTTCGCCGCCTTGCCTCTCACCCCGCCCAATCTCGCGATTCTATTCTACCTCGGGCTCATCGCTTCCGGGCTCGGTTTCTTCCTTTGGAATATCGGCGCGACCCGCGTCCCCGCCGGCACGCTTGCGGTCATGAACAACGCAAAAATCCCTCTCGCGGTCGCCGTCTCGCTGCTCGTTTTTGGCGAAACCGCCGACCTCACCCGCCTCGCGATCGGCGGCGTCGTGCTGGGTTTCGCCGTCTGGCTCGCGGAGCGGCGACCGCCCCAGCGCTCCTCACTTTGAGTAGAACGCCGTGATCTTGTCGGCGACATCCCGATAGCCGATGTCTTCGCCATAGATCGCCTTAAACTCGGCGATCGCTTCCTCGGGCTTGCCCATCGCTTCGTAACAGCTGCCGAGCTCGTAAATGACTTCTTTTTTCGTGTCGTCCATCGCGGTGAGGTCGGTCTTCGCCGACTTGAACTGCATGACCGCGAGATCGTAGATCTTCTTCGCGCGGAATCCCCGCCCGAGCCCCACCAGCGCCGCGACCCGCACCTGCGGCCCTTTCTGCGCCTGCTGAAATTGCGCGAGCGCCGCGTCCAGTTGTCCGCTCGCCAAAAGCAATTCGCCCAGCGCCAATCGCGCCGGGAAGTCATTCGGGTAACGCTCGACCGTGCGCTTGGCTTCCGTGAGCCGCCACGCCGCCAGTTCCGCCTGCGCGGCCGCGAGACCGTCGCCCGACTCGGCCTTCACCCGCGCCTCAAGCAGCGCGGTCTGCAACTCTGACTCTTCCTTCTCTAACGTCGGATCCACCGCGCCGGTCGGCAATGCCCGCGCTTTGCGCACCCAGACGAGCGCCTCGTCACTCCGGCCCAGTTGCCGATACGCCTGCGCGACGGCGCGGTAATGATTCAGATTCGTCGGCTCCGCCTGCACGCGTGCCTTGGCTTCGTCCACGAGGCGCTGCGCCATGTCTCCCGCTGTTACGACTTTGGCCGCCTGTTCGAGCGACACCGCCTGCGCCTCGTCGCGCAGTTTGTCGCGGAAACTCCCCTGCCCGTCCCAATTGCCCTTGGTCACGGTCTGCGCGATCGACGCCTTGCGCATCAAGTTCTGCGCATCCGCATCCGCCGGCTTCGTCTTCAAAATCGCGTCCGCGGCTTTCAACGCTTCCGCCGGCTTGCCTGCTGCGATCCAAGCCTCACCGAGCGCGAGCAAGTTCGCGCGATTGTCGGGCTCGATCTCGCGCACCGCATCAAGCGCAAACGCCACCGTCTCCAACAAACCAAGACCGCCCGCCGCCTCGGCCAACAACTTCAAGGCCGGCACGCTGGTCGGATCCTTGGCCAACATTCCCTCCGCCGTTTCCAGCACCTTGGCCGGCTCTTTCTTGCCGCCGCCAAACATAAACGGCGCGGTCGAAAAACCACCCATCGCCTTGGCCATGAATTTGTTTTTCGCCTTAAAATCGCGCAGCTGAGCCGCCCGTTGCAGCCGTCGGACCGGCAAGCAGCTCGGAGCCGTCTTCAAAACCTGCGCGCAGGCATCGAGCGTGTAGTCGAGCTGCCCGCGCTCCAACGCAATGCGGGCGTTATCGATAAGTTTCTGTTGACGGGGATCGAGCAAGGTAACGGCGATTTCGGGCATCGTCTGAACTCAGCTCCCACTCCGAACCGCGTCAACGCTAGAGCTAAATCACCGTCAAATCGGCCCGCACCGCCGCGTCCAGCCGCGCCAGCGCAGACTGGACGATATCGTTTGTCGGGCCTTCGACCAAGAGCCGCAGCTTGGCCTCCGTGCCGGAATACCGCACCAGCAAACGGCCCTCGGCCCCCAACTCGCCCGCAAGCTCCGCCATGACCGCCTGCAAGCCGGGCAGATTCTCCAGCGGTAGCTTGGTCTTCACTTTTAATGCCGCCGTCATTTGCGGAAATTTCCGCAATGTGCCGCGCAACTCCGACAGCGGCTTGCCGGTCGCCCGCATCACTTCGATCACCTTTAACGCCGCCACCAAGCCGTCGCCCGTCGCCGCGTTCTCAAGGCAAATGACGTGCCCTGAGGACTCGCCCCCGAGCGTCGCGCCACACGCCAGCATCTCTTCGATCACATAACGGTCGCCCACCGCCGACCGCCGCACCGTGCCGCCCGCTGCCGCGATCGCAGCATCCACGCCCAGATTGCTCTGCACGGTCGCCACCAGGATTTTTTTCACCAACCGCCCGTGGGCGAGCCCGTGGGTCGCGAGGATCGTGAGAATCTCATCACCGTCGAGCACACCGCCGTTTTCGTCGCACAACGCGCAACGGTCGCCATCCCCATCATGGGCGATCCCGAGCCGTGCACCTTCCGCCACCACGCGTGCCGCCAACGCCTCCGGATGCTCGCTGCCGACGCCCGCGTTAATGTTCGTCCCATCCGGCCGGTCGCCGATTCCGATGACCTCTGCTCCAAGTTCCTTCAACACCCACGGGCTCGATCCGCACGTGGCGCCGTTTGCCGTGTCCAACACGATCTTCCAGCCCCGGAGCGCGCCCGCCGGGAGCAAGGCGCTCGCCGCCATCGAATAATTCTTCAAGGCCTCACCCAAGGGTAACTGCCCCGCACCGACGGCGACCGGCTCCGTCGAGAGTTGCTGCTCGATCTCGGCCTCCTGCGTGTCGGTCAATTTCACGCCGGTCCCGTTGAAAAATTTGATGCCGTTGTCCTCGGCGGGATTGTGCGAGGCCGTAATCATGACGCCGAGCGCGGCCCCGTCCGCTTTGACCGCCCGCGACACCGCCGGAGTTGGCAACACCCCGAGATCGACCGCAGTCCATCTGGCCGTGGCCAAACCCGCCGCCAACGCCTTCATCAATACCTCCCCCGAAGCGCGCGTATCGCGTCCGATCAAAACCGCACCCGCGCTCACTGGGGCCTGCGCGCGCAGCCAGCGCCCCACCGCCGCGCCCAAGCGCGCCGCGAACTCCGGGTTGATTACCGGCCCGCCAAACTCGCCACGAATTCCGTCGGTGCCAAAATAGCTGCGTCTCATGCGCGGTAAAACTCCCGCGTCGCCGCAATCTTAGCCTTTACCGCGCCGCCGAGCAGCAAGTCTCGGGCGGCACCGATGCCGTCCTTTACTTCCGCCACTTTACCCGTGAGCCACAGCCCGACCGCCGCGTTCAACGCGATCGTCTCGACTAGACCCACCGGGCCGCGCCCGGCCAGCACGGCTTCGGTCAACGCAAGATTCGTCACCAGATCGCCGCCCTGGAGTTCGGCAAACGGCGCCTGCGCCAACCCGAAATCGCTTGCGGTCCAATTCGTATCGATGGCCCGCAGCCGACCCGCGCCGCGCACCCGGTTCGTCGTCGCCGTCGTGAGTTCATCGATGCCGCCCGTCGGCCCGATCACCCCGTGCACCACCAGTCCGGCCGTGCAATCAAGCGCGTCAAGCGCCCCGGCCAGCTTGGGCACCCACGTTTCGGCGAACACGCCCAGCAACACATGCGCCGGCCGGCCGGGGTTGATCAGCGGCCCAAGGATATTGAAGACCGAGCGTTGCCCGCGCGCCGCGAGTGCCTTGCGCACCGGCCCGATGTTTTTGAACGCCGGATGATAGTTCGGCGCGAAAAAGAAAACAAAACCGAGCTCAGCCAGCGCGCGTCGCAGTTTTTCCGGAGGCGCCGCGAGATCCACGCCCAGGCCCGCCAGCAGATCGGCACTGCCGCACTTGGACGTTATCCCGCGGTTCCCGTGCTTCATCACGGGCACACCCGCCGACGCCAGCACAAGAACCACGAGACTGGAAATATTGAATCCGCCGGCATGGTCCCCGCCAGTGCCCACGATATCGATCGCCTGCGCCGACCATGCGCCCACTTCGGGATCAACCGCTCGCGCCCGAAACGCCCGCGCAAATGCCGCCAACTCGGCGACCGATTCCCCCTTGGCCGACAGTGCCGTGAGAAACGCCGCCTTCTCTTCGTCGGACACTTCAGGCGAGGCCAAAGCCGTCGCCGCGGCCCCGGCGTTCTCGGTCGACAAATCCTGCCGGGCAATTAGCAAGGCGGTAAGCTTAGCAAGATCGATCATGCGACATCGAAAGAGCGAAGGCCATCGCCGGTCGCAAATAAAATTGCGCCATGCCGCCAACCTTGAAACCAAGGACCGGTGCGCACGCTCCTGGTCACCCTCGCCCTTCTCTCGATCCCGGTCGCTGCGGCCGAGAGCCCCAAGCCTGCGCCCTCAGCCTCCGCGCCCGCCGCCGAGCTCAGCGTCGCCGATGCCCTCATCCTCGGGGTGGTTGAAGGCGTGACCGAGTTTCTCCCGGTTTCCTCGACCGGCCACCTAATCATCGCCAATCACTTTTTGGGCTTGGAGGCCGAAGCACCACTGCTCAGCGCCGACGGCCGTCCGCTTTATTACCGCGCCCCCTCCCCGCAGTATCCCCGAGGTGTCCCGCTCACGATCAAGCAAGCCGCCGATACCTATGTCGTCGTGATCCAATTCGGCGCCATCGCCGCCGTCGGTATTTTATATTGGACGCAACTCATCGCCATGCTCCGGGGACTGCTCGGCCGCGATCCGGCCGGACGCCGCCTGCTGATCAACCTGCTGATTGCCTTTCTTCCCGCCGCCGGGCTCGGCTTTTTGCTCCACGGCTGGATTGATGCCCATCTCTTCTCGATTCCTGCCGTGATCATTGCGTTGGCTGCGGGCGCCGGCTTGATGTTTTTCGCCGAATCGTGGCGCCGAAAACATGCCAATCACACCGCGCCATCCACCGAGCTGACGCCGAAACAAGCCGCGGGCATCGGCGCGCTCCAATGCCTGGCCCTGTGGCCCGGCACGAGCCGCTCAATGACCACGATCGTAGGCGGTTATTTCGCCGGCCTTGATCCGCGCCGCGCCGCCGAATTCAGTTTTCTCTTGGGCTTCGTAGCCCTGACCGCCGCCACCGTCTACAAAAGCTACAAGGGGGGCGCGGCGATGATTCAGGTGTTTGGCTGGTCCAACGTGCTGCTCGGCGCGGCCGTGGCGGCCGTCACGGCCGCGCTTTCGGTGCGCTTTTTAGTCGGCTGGCTCACCCGCCACGGTCTCGCGGCGTTCGCGTGGTATCGGTTGGCGCTGGCCGTCGCCCTCGCCGTGTTACTCGCTCTTGATCGACTTTGATAAGTGCGCTTGACGCGCAAAAGTCACACCCTTTACCTATTAACCTTTAACCATTCACGCGCCCTCGTCGTCGAGGTACACCCTCACTCAAACAACCACCCTCCATGGCCAATCCGAAACGCAAACAGTCCAAACGCCGCAGCGCCAACCGCCGCGCCGCTAATGCTTTTATCGCTCCTGAATTCGCGAAGGATCCGGTCGACGGCTCGCTTTACCGCCGCCACGTTGTGAATCCAAAGACCGGCATGTATCGCGGTCGCCAAGTGCTCAACGTCGAGGCCTAAGCCTCACGTTTTACCCCAGCCCCGCCCAAGCGGTGGATATGTCTTCCGGAGCACCCGGTCGCATCGCAGTAGATGCCATGGGCGGAGACCTCGGCCCGGCTGAAGTCGTCGCCGCCATCCGCCTCGCGCAGCAGCAGGATGCGAACCTCGGGCCCATCTCATTGGTGGGCGATCAAGCTGTGCTTGAGCCTCTGCTTCGTCAGATCGGCCTGCAACTCGGACCGAGTCTGAGTATTCTTCACGCCTCCGAGGTCGTCACCATGGACGACAAGCCGCTCATGGCCCTTAAGAAGAAGAAAGATTCTTCGATGGTTCGGGCGATCGAACTCGTTAAAAGCGGTGACGCCGGGGTGCTCGTGAGTTGCGGCAATACCGGGGCGCTCATGGCTGGCGGCACCTTGCGCCTCCGCATGATGGAAGGGGTGAACCGGCCGGCGCTTGCCGCGGTGGTCCCGCGCGCTGGTGGCCACTTCATTTTGATCGACGCGGGGGCCAATCCCGAGGCCAAGTCCGAACATCTGGTGCACAATGCCATTCTCGGTTCCCACTATTGCCGGGTGATGTTGGGCATCGCCTCTCCTCGTGTTGGCCTGATGACGATCGGCACCGAGGAGGGTAAGGGAAACGCCCTGATCACCGAAACCAACGAACAGTTGCGGCGCTTGGGCGGCCTCATCAACTACGCCGGTCCGATTGAAGGTTTCCATGTTTTCGAAGACCACGTCGATGTGGTGGTCTGCGACGGCTTTGTCGGAAACATCATGCTCAAGAGTTGGGAATCACTCTCCAAATTCTTTTCCGGGACGTTGCGCGTTGAACTTCAGGCCAACCCCCTCCGCGCCGCC
Organism: Opitutus sp. GAS368; assembly: GCA_945882935.1. Classification (GTDB taxonomy): domain Bacteria; phylum Verrucomicrobiota; class Verrucomicrobiia; order Opitutales; family Opitutaceae; genus Tous-C4FEB. Next base: position 3,617 of record CAMCWW010000033.1, on the reverse strand, counting down.
GGCGCGTTTCTGTCCCGCGGAGCCTTCAGTGCCCTGAAGGAGCGGATCAATCCCGAGCGCTATGGCGGTGCCCCGCTCCTCGGGCTCAAAGGCAACATCTTTAAAGCCCATGGTTCCTCCAACCGTCGTGCCATCAGCAGCGCCATTCGGGCGGCCGGAGATATTATCAAGGCCGACATGAATCACCGCATCGAAGCCGACATCGCCCGCGCAAACGAGATTCTCTCCGCGCCCATTCCCGAGGTTGCGAGTTAAGCCATCTCCGTCCCGCGCCATGCCCCTTCCTGCTTCTACCGTTATCCTCGGCACTGGCGCCTACGCCCCGGCTCGGGTGCTGACCAATACCGAGCTTGCTTTGACTATCGACACGTCGGACGAGTGGATCGTCTCCCGCAGCGGTATCCGTGAGCGCCATATTGCCGCTCCCGGGGAAATGACTTCAGACATGGCGGTTCACGCGGCGCGACTCGCGCTCGCCGATGCAAAACTTCAACCGGCTGATATCGACCTGCTCGTGATCGCCACGATCACCCCGGATATGCCCATGCCCGCAACCGCGTGCAGTGTTCAACATAAGCTCGGTCTCTCGACCTCCACCGCCTGCTTTGACCTGAACGCGGCCTGCTCGGGATTTATCTACGCCCTCGACACCGCCTGCGCCATGGTCGGCTCGGGCAGATATAGGCACGCTCTGGTGATCGGCGTCGAGAAACTCTCGTCGATTGTCGATTGGACGGATCGCACGACCTGCGTGCTGTTCGGAGACGGAGCCGGTGCCGCCGTCATCGGAGCTTCCGCCCGGCCCGCCGTTGGACTCATCGGTGCAAAACTAGGTTCTTACGGCGACTGCGTCGATCTGTTGTGCATTCCGGCCGGCGGCAGCAACACCCCCGCCTCCACGGCCAGCCTCGCAAGTCGTGATCACTTTTTAAAGATGAAGGGCAAAGAAGTCTTCAAATATGCCGTCCGCGGGATGGAAGAAGCCGCGCGGGATATCTTGGAACAACACGGTATCGCCGCGAATCAGATCAATTTAGTGATCCCTCATCAGGCCAACCTCCGCATCATCGAGTCCATCGCCCAATACCTCAAACTCCCCATGGAGCGCTTTTTTGTGAACTTGGACCGATACGGCAACACGTCGGCGGCCTCGATTCCGATCGCCCTCGATGAAGCTCGCCGGGCGGGCCGGATCAACCCCGGTGACCTCACTTTGCTCGTCGCGTTCGGGGCGGGCTTGACCTACGGAAGCGCGCTGATTCGCTGGTAATTTCTGTCGTCATGTTGAACTTCTCCTTCCGCCGCCTGCCTGTCCTCGCGCTCACGCTCGCGGCACTTTTTCTGTCTATTCCTGCCCGGCTTGCAGCCGAATTAGTCTGGACCCCCGGCACCGGCTGGACCGTCGTCGGCGGCGCTTTTTCTGGTCTGCTCGGCACCGAGGGTCGCAACGCTTTGGACCTGATGAACCAAGGCCGGGCTTCGGAGGAAAAGGGCTCCGTTGGCTCCGCGTTAAGCGCCTACGGTAAAGTTGCAAAGCGCTACCCCAATTCAATCTACGCTCCGGAAGCCCTCTACCGTTCCGCGAAACTTCGCCTCGGCCGCATGGAGTATTTTAAAGCATTCGAAGATTACCAAGGCGTGGTCGGCCGTTATCCAAACAGCAAACGCTTCTCGGAGATTATCGGAGAACAATACCGCATCGCCAGCTCGATGCTCGACGGTGCCCGCAACCGGACATGGGGTTGGCTGCCCGGCTTCCGGAACCGCGAAAAGGGCATCGAGTTTTTCGAATATATTTTGCTCAACGCCCCGTATAGCGATTACGCGCCCTTAGCCCTGATGAACGTGGCGCGGGGACACCAGAAGCTTCGTCAGCCCGAAGAGGCAATCGATGCCTTGGATCGCATGATCAACAGCTATCCACAGAGCCTGCTCGCTCCCGATGCTTACCTAAAGTTGGCCCAATCCCACTCCAGCCTCGTCGAAGGCCCATTCTACGACCAAGCCTCCACCAAGGAAGCAGTGACCTACTTCGAGGACTTCATGATCCTTTTTCCCAGCGATCCAAATATTGCCGCCGCGGCCAAGGGTTTGGACGGCATGAAGGTCATGCTCGCCGAGAGCAAAATGAAGATCGGCGACTTCTACCTCTACAAACGCAGCAATTTTAAAGCGGCCAAAGTGTTCTACAACGAGGCGATTACCGCGTATCCTGACTCCGAAGTGGCCAAGCGGGCCAAGCTTCGCTTGGTCGACGTCGAAGCCGGCCTCGCCGGGAAACCCGTGGGTCCCGAGGACGGAAAGAAGAAACGGTTTTGGCTCTTCTAACCGACCGATCTCGCGGGGCTGACTTCATGTCGCGTCTGTTTCCCGCTATCGCCGCCTGCGCTCTGCTGCTCAGCTTGGTATTGGGGTGTTCTCATTACCGATTGGGCACCAGCACGCCCCTACCATTCGCAACCCTCTACGTCGCGCCGACAACCCTGAAGATTTTGCTGCCGCAGGCGCAGGCGATCACCACGGCCCAGATCCGCGCTGCGTTCCTCCGCGATTCACGGATCACGCTCGTCAATTCGCCGGAAGCCGCCGACGCCATTCTCGAAGTCGAGATCAGCGATTATCGGCGGGATGTGGCCACCCAACGGCGCGACGACACCGGCTTGGCTCGAAAGTTTACCCTGAATCTGATCACGCGCTGCACCCTCAAGGATAACCGCTCCGGCAAAACCTATTTTACCCATCGCGAGGTCTCGGTGCAGCGCGATGCCTACACCGACAGCCAACTCAGTCTTCCCTCCGGCACCGAAGTCAGCGGCCAACTCCAGGCGGAGTTTCAAACCTTCCCCCTGCTCGCCGATGCCTTGGCCGAAAAGGTCGCGCACACCGTCCTCGACGTTTGGTAAGCTGGCAGCGGCGGACACCAACGGTGCTGCCGCCTTGCGCCTTAGACCTGTCTCCGTTTTATTTCCGGACCGTGACCCACGCTCCTATCCTCGCCCCATCGTTGCTGGCCGGTGACCACGCCAACCTGTCCTCCAGCATAGCGACCGTCGCCGACCTTGGACTCAGCTGGCTCCACATCGACATTATGGACGGGCACTTCGTCCCCAACCTGACCTTCGGCCCCGAAACTCTCGCGGCCCTGCGCCGCCGCGGATCCAAGCTCTTTTTCGATACCCACCTGATGCTTTCCGAGCCTCATCGTTATGTCGAAGCCTTCGCCCGTGCGGGCGCGGATCTCATCAGCGTCCACATTGAACCCACTTACGACCATGTCGGCACGCTTGCCCGGATTCGCTCGCTGGGATCGCAAGCTGGGATCGTTCTTAACCCCGATACGCCGGCAAGCGCCGTCGAATCTCTCCTGGCGTCGGTCGACCTCGTGCTCGTCATGACGGTGCAACCCGGTTTCGGAGGCCAGCCGTTCCGCTCGGACATGTTGCCCAAGCTCGCCCAACTCGCCGCTTGGCGAAAGGAGAGGAATCTCACCTTCCGCCTCGAGGTGGACGGCGGGGTGGACCTCTCGACGGCCCACAAATGCCGCGCCGCCGGCGCCGATATCTTCGTCGCCGGAACGTCCTTTTTTAAGGCCGCAGACAAACCGGCCTTCGCCGCCG
>CAMCWW010000032.1:0-33425 GCA_945882935.1 Opitutus sp. GAS368 | reverse complement strand
TCCAGGCCGACGTTGGAGTCGGCGCGGTCCTTCTCGGTGAATGAAGGCAAATTGACGGTGACGCCGGGGAGGTTGATGTGGCGTTTGGATTTAAGCTCGCCGGGGATGAGAACGCGGCAGCGGATGTGGGCGTGATCTTTGGTGAGAACTTCGAGGCGGATGAGGCCGTTGTCCACGAGGACGGTGTCGCCGATGGCGATGTCGTTGACGAGGTCCTGATAGTTCACGTCGACGGAGCGGATTTCCTCGGACTGGTTGCGGTCTGCGCCGGGTTTGACGGTGAAGTCGAAGATTTCGCCGGCCTTGAGCTCGATGGGCACCTCGAGGTCGCCGGTGCGGATTTCGGGGCCCTTGATGTCCATCATGATCGCGACCTCGCGGCCGACGCGGGCGGAGACGGCGCGGATGCGGCGGATGACGGCGCGCGTCCAGTCGTGTTTGGCGTGGGCCATGTTGAGCCGGATAATGTCGGTGCCGCCCACAATGATTTTGGTCAACATCTCCTCGCTCTCGGTCGCGGGCCCGAGGGTGATGATGATTTTGGTGCGGCGGAGAGGGGCGGGCGGAACGGCGGTCGACGGCGATGTGAGCATATCGCCGGCGATCCAAGCAGTTGCCGGGCCACTGGCCAGCCTGAGAAAGGTCGCCTGTTAAACAATTAGGTGACGCCGGAAGTGGTCATGAACCCTGCGGAAGGAAGTGATTCAGAGCTCGTAGAACGGTGTGCTTTCGTCGGCGCCGACGATGGTGAAATCGCAGGTCGCAAGCGTGGTGCGGAGGCCGGCGAGGGCGGTCTCGATGGCGGCTGCGGAATTGCAGTCGCGCGAAAGGTGCGTGAGGTAGACGCGGCGCCATTGCGGGCTCGCGACGGCGGCAAGGAGCTCGCGCACGGCCTCGTTGGAAAGATGGCCGTGGCGGCCGGCGATGCGTTGCTTGGTGGACCAGGGGCGCTTGGGGTCGGCCTTGAGCAATTCGGAGCAGTGGTTGGCTTCGACGACGACGACATCGCAGGCGCGGAGGTGTTCGCGGATATGCTGCGGGGCGTGGCCGAGATCGGTCAGGAAAACGAGGGAACGGCGCGGGGAAAACAAGTCGTCGTCCCGGCCGGCGGTGAAACGAAAGCCCACGGGATCGTGGGCGTCGTGTGGGACGGCGAAGCTCTCGATCTCGAGGTCGCGGAAACGGAAACGGGCGCCGGTCTCGAAGAGTTGCCAGTCGGGCTTATGGGCGTCGGCGATTTTGGCTTGGACGGCGCGCGACGTGGCCGGGTTGGCGAAGATGGGAATCTTCGGAAATTTCTTCAGCCCCTCGATGCCGGCGGCGTGATCGCCGTGTTCGTGGGTCAGGAAAATCGCGTCGATGCGGGCGAGAGATTCGCCGGCGGCGACGAGGAGCTGTTCGAGTTTTCGGGTGGAGAACCCGGCGTCGATGAGGATACGCGCGCCCTCGGTGACGAGCAGGGCGGCGTTGCCCGAGCTGCCGGAACCGAGGATGGAAAAACGCATGGGTATGAAGGAGGGAGGCGGAGGGCGAGAGGCGAGAGGCGAGAGGCGGACTCGCCAAACTAAAACGTGTGGTCAGGGCGCGGTTGGGCGCGAGAGCAGGTGATTGGCGGCAGGGACGGCCCGCCGAGCCGTGTGGGGATGGGGTTGAAATAAGGCAGCAAAGGCGTCCCTACCCGCGACAGAGAGCCTCGATGGCGGCGGCGCTGCCGCCGCAGGCCTCGGCGTAAGCGGTTTCGTCGCCGGGGCAGACGACGACGCAGAACTCCTCGATCCCGGCGCCGGCGGCTTCCTCGAGCACGATCTGAAGGGCGGATTTAGGTTCTCCGTTTTGATCCATCAGCGTCTGGAGCTGCATGGTGCGCTGGCGGGGCTTGGTGGCGGTGATGAGGGCTTTCGGATCGGCCTAGGCGGTGGGATGGGAATAGGGAAACTCGATGCCGGTCATCGTCCGTTCAATTTAAAGGTGCGGCCGGGTCCGGCCCGGCGATTGACGGAGCAGGGTTTTGTGCTATCTAGTCACCCTCTATGTCGACGAAATCTGCCGCCAAGAAATCCGCCACGCGCTCCGGGAAGGTCGCGGCGCCGCGCGTGCTCGCCGGGGTGGTGTCGATCACGCGGCAGGTGCATTTCAATTCGGCGCACCGGCTGTACAACCCGACGAAAAGCCAGAAGTGGAATGAAGAACACTACGGGTTGTGCACGAATCCGCACTGGCACGGGCACAATTACGTGCTGGAAGTCACCCTGCGCGGCGCGCCCGATCCGGAGACGGGCTATGTGATGGATCTGGGCGAATTAAAGCGGATTTTACACGCGGCGGTCGTGGACAAATGCGACCACCGCAACCTCAACGACGAGGTGGATTTTCTGCGCGGGATTATTCCATCGACGGAGAATCTCGTGATCGCGTTTTGGAACGAAATCGCCCCGCACATCAAACACGGCCGCCTGCACTGTGTCCGGCTGTTCGAGACGCCGCGCAATTTCGCGGAGTATCACGGGCCGCTGGCCGACTAATCCAATTCCAATCCCGCGCCAGATAATCCCGGGTGACCGGGGCAACGGTTATCGTCCCCACCGCCTGGCGCCCGTCCGACCGAATCAAAAAAACGAAATGAAAAAGAAACCCATGTATTTGCACGAGACGCCCGGTGGCGTCGCGCCGCTCGTCAACCGCACGTTCGACGCGTCGTTTAAGTCCGATGCCGCTTACCGCGATTCGTTGCCCGATATGATGGAGGCGGTGAACGCGGCCGACGGGGCACGCGTGCCGATCCAGCAGGTGGGGTGTGCGAATTTTCGCCTGCCGCTGAAATTCAAAGCCGCGAACGGCACGGTTCATACGCTCGAGACCAGTGTGACGGGGACGGTTTCGCTCCAGGCCGGGCTTAAGGGCATCAACATGGGCCGGATCATGCGCTCATTTTACGACCACCAGGACGAGGTGTTCACTTTCGACGTGTTGCGCCGCCTGCTGGCGAAGTATCAGCGCACGATCGTGGCCTTCGACGCGCGGATCAAATTGTCGTTCTCCTACCCCATGGTCCAGTTGAGCCTCCGCAGCGGACTTTCCGGCTGGCAATACTACCGCGTGGTTTATGAGGCTACGATGGACCGCACGGGAAAATTCCGCCGCGTCGTGGAGTTTGATTTTGTCTACTCGTCGACGTGTCCGTGCAGCGCGGAGCTGGCCGAGCACGCCCGGAATACGCGCGGTGTTTTTGCGACGCCGCACGCGCAACGATCGAAGGCGCGGGTGCGCGTCGAGCTCGCGGCGGGACGCACGCTCCGGATCGAGGACTTGCAGCGCCACTGCGCCAACGCGCTCAAGACCGAGACGCAAGTGATGGTGAAGCGCGAGGACGAGCAGGCGTTCGCCGAGCTCAACGGCGCGCACATCAAATTCGTCGAAGACGCGGCCCGACTGCTTTATCGCGAATTGGCCGGCGATCCGCGCATCGTGGATTTTCAGGTGGCGTGCTCGCACCTGGAGTCGCTGCATTCGCACGATGCGGTGAGCGTGATTTGCAAAGGCGTGAAGGGCGGATTCACCGCGGATTTCTCGGACTTTGCTTCACTGGTCTGTTGAGGGCGGGTTTTTCTCCCGCGGAACACCCGGACGTCACGGAGCCTGATTCATGAGTAAACCCGTCGTCGTGATCACCGGTGCATCGCAGGGAATCGGGGCGGCAATCGCCCGGGTGTTCGCCCAGGAAGTCCGTGGGGTGCGGCTCGCGCTGGTGGCGCGGAACGAGCAGAACTTGGCGGCCGTAGCGCGCGCGGCGGCGAAGCTCCTGAGCGGGCGGGGCGCCGCGGTTGCGACCTTTGGGTGTGACGTGAGCGACGAAGCCTCAGTCGCGACCATGGCGGTGGCGGTGTCGAAGCGGTTTGGCGGTGCGGATGTCTTGATCAACAACGCGGGTAAGTTCGAGGCGTCGACCTTGACCGAGATGAGTGTGGCGCAGTTTGACCGGTTGATCGGGGCGAATCTGCGCAGCGTGTTTTTGGTGTCGAAGGCGTTCGTGCCGGGGATGGCGGCGCGCGGGCGCGGTGATGTGTTCAACATGAGCTCGATCGCGGGTTTGGACGCCTATCCGGGCGGCGCGGGCTATTGCGCGGCGAAGTTTGGGGTGACGGGTCTCAGCAAGGTGATGCGGGCCGAACTCAAGACGAAGGGCGTGCGCGTGTGCTGTGTTTATCCGGGCGCGACGTGGTCGCCTTCATGGAGCGGAAGCGGCGTGGCAGAGGAGCGGATGATGCCGGCGGAGGATGTGGCGCGGGCGTTTTTGGATGTTTATCGACTCACCCGAAAGACGGTCGTGGAGGAAATCGTGCTACGGCCGCAGTTGGGCGATTTGTAGGCGCCGGCGAACGAGGAAAGGCGGCCGCGTGATTTTAGGGGTGCGGGCGCTTGCATTGGGGCCGGCAGGATCGCATGAGTTTTTGCAGTCCCCAACTTGCCCTATGATTCCTGAAGAATTGAAGAAAACAATGTCGGCCGGCCTGCTTTCGTTTCCGATCACGGACTTCGACGCGGCGGGCGACTTCCGAGCCGATACCTACGCGAAGCGATTGGAATGGCTGATGCCTTACGGTGCCACGGTGCTGTTCGCGGCGGGCGGCACGGGGGAGTTTTTCTCGCTCACGGCGCAGGACTACAGCGCGGTTGTCGGCACCGCGGTGACGACCTGTCGGGGAGGGGTGCCGATTGTGGCGGGCGCGGGCGGACCGACGCGTCAAGCGGTCGCGTTCGCGCAGGAGGCGGAGCGGCTGGGGGCGCAGGGAGTATTGTTGTTGCCGCACTATCTGACGGAGGCGGGGCAGGAAGGACTCGCGGCGCACGTCGAAGCCGTGTGTCGGTCGGTGAAACTGGGCGTGATCATTTATAATCGCGGGGCATGTCGGTTGCAGGCGGAAACGCTCGTGAAATTGGCCGACCGGTGCCCGAATCTGATCGGTTTCAAGGATGGGATCGGCGAGATCGAGCTGATGGTGACGATCCGGCGGAAACTCGGAGACCGGTTTGCCTATCTCGGCGGGTTGCCGACGGCGGAAGTGTATGCGGCGGCGTATAAGGCGCTGGGCGTGCCGGTGTATTCCTCGGCGGTGTTCAATTTTATTCCGAAGACGGCGATGGAGTTCTACCGCGCGGTAGCGACCGATGACCACGCGACGATGGGGCGACTGCTGGACACGTTTTTCCTGCCGTATCTGGAGATCCGTAACCGCAAGCCGGGCTATGCGGTGAGTATCGTGAAGGCCGGGGCGAAGATCGCCGGGCGCGACGCGGGACCGGTGCGGCCGCCGTTGGTGGATTTGACGGCCGACGAGTGCGCCCGGTTGGCGACGCTCATGCAGGCACTCGGACCGCAATGAGGCCCGGAGCGAAAACGAACGCCGCGCCCACCGTAACGGCGATGCGCGTGGTTCCCGTCGCGGGACACGACGGCATGTTGCTCAACCTAAGCGGCGCGCACGGACCGTTTTTCACGCGCAACATTGTTTTACTGACCGACAATGCAGGGCGGACCGGGGTCGGGGAGGTGCCGGGCGGAGAGAAGATCCGGCAGACGCTGGAAGAGGCGCGAGAGCTTGTCGTCGGCCGGTCGGTCGACGCGAGTGCGGCGGTGATCGAGACGGTGCGGGTCCGTTTCGGGGATCGGGACGCGGGCGGTCGGGGGCAACAGACCTTCGACCTGCGCACGACGATCCACGCGATGACGGCAATCGAGGCGGCGATGCTCGATCTGCACGGGCAATTCTTGGAGGTGCCGGTGGCGGCGTTGTTGGGTGCGGGGCAGCAGCGGAAGGCCGTCGAAGTGCTGGGCTACCTTTTTTATGTCGCGGACAAAAAAAAGACCAACCTCGGCTATCGCGAAGAACCGGAGGCGAACGATGATTGGCTGCGCCTCAGGCACGAAGAGGCGATGACGACGGCGGCGATCGTGCGCTTGGCGGAGGCAACGCAGGCGCGCTACGGCTTCAATGATTTCAAGCTCAAGGGCGGGGTGGTTCGCGGGGAAATTGAGATCGAAGCGGTCACGGCGCTCGCCGAGCGCTTCCCGACGGCGCGAATCACCCTCGATCCGAATGGCGCGTGGTCGCTCGACGAGGCGGTGCAGCTGTGCACGGGAAAACAAAACGTCTTGGCGTATGCCGAAGATCCCTGCGGCGCGGAGAAAGGGTTTTCGGGCCGCGAGATCATGGCGGAGTTTCGCCAAGCGACGGGCCTGCCGACGGCGACTAACATGATCGCGACGGACTGGCGCGAGCTGGGTCATGCGCTGGCGTTACAGGCGGTGGATATTCCGCTCGCCGATCCGCATTTTTGGACGATGCAGGGCTCGGTGCGAGTTGCGCAAGTGTGTCAGGAGCGCGGGCTCAGGTGGGGATCGCATTCGAACAACCATTTTGATGTTTCGCTCGCGATGTTCACCCATGTGGCGGCGGCGGCACCGGGGCGCGTGACGGCAATAGACACGCACTGGATTTGGCAGGACGGACAACGGCTGACGCGCGAGCCCTTGGTGATGACCGGCGGAAAACTAACGGTGCCGGCCCGGCCCGGGCTAGGAATCGAAATCGACCTCGCGCAACTCGAGACCGCGCATGAACTCTACCGGAAAGTCGGCGGCGGTGCGCGGGATGATGCGGTAGCGATGCAGTTTTTGCTACCGGGGTGGAAATTCGACCCAAAGCGCCCGTGCTTAGTCCGGTAAATGCGACGAGTAAGGCAGCGGTCCACCGAATATATTTTGGAGCCTGTAAGACCCGAACCCCAATTCGGTAGGGTTCACTCGTCTCGTGGTAGTTTCTCCCGGCGACCCGGAGGCATCAAGGCGGGCCAGAGTCTCCGGGGCCCCATCTTTTGGACCCTATCTTTCTGATTTCCCCGGGCTTTTTCAGGCCAAGCGTAGGTCAGAAAAATGGGGTCATGAAAATGCCGAACACTCGATCTGCCCACCGGAAACAGCGGGGAAACAAGGACAGTAACGTGTCCCGGGTCACCGTCTTGGTTAAATAAAAACGCGCCGAGTGAATCGGCGCGGAGGGAACGGAAGTCGGGCTTCCATTTTAAAACCGGCCCGAAGCCGGAGTTAGTCCGGCGGTCGGGCGAGGTGCCGTAATTAACGGCCGGCCTTCTTGTCGCGTTTCGCGATTTTTTTCTCCGCTTGGGTCTTAAGCGGTTTCTTGAGGGTCTTTTTTTGGGAGTTTTGTGTTTTGGCCATAGTTTTTGTGGGAAAGTCGGAGCGTGAGGGAGATGCAGCCGAACGCAAGGACGACGGCGGAAGTCGGGGCGGCAGTTATCAGGCAGCGGGCGCGGCGGGTCGGATCATGAGGAGGGTGCGCGAAATCTGACGGAGCAGTTTCTCGACGGTGGAACCGAGCCGGAGCGGCATACCGAGGACGCCGGGCGGTTGACCGTTAGCCTCGATTTCGGAGTTAGCGAGCCACTGAGGAAGACCGGTGGGCGTCGTTGCGGGATCTTGGGTTCAAGTCGCATGAGTCTCTCGCGCCGAGACGTTGCGGCTGGTGCGCCCCACTTTCTCGGCCCGAGGGTTTAGAACAAACCGGGTTGGTCGCCGGCGACGGAGGCTTTCAGTCCGACGGCGGCGTAGCCCTTCGGGGTAAGCGTGCGGCCCTGAGGGGTGCGTTGCAGGTAGCCTTCCTGAATCAAAAAAGGTTCATGAACTTCTTCGAGGGTTTCGGCCTCTTCGCCGACGGCGACGGCGATCGTGCTCATGCCCACGGGCCCGCCGCGGTAGTTCTCGGCCATCACGCGCAACATGCGTTTGTCCATCTCATCGAGGCCGGCGGCGTCGATTTCGAGCAGTTCCAAGGCGGCGGCGGCGGCGGGTTTCGTGATTTTTCCCGAGGCGCGTTCCTGAGCGTAGTCGCGGCAGAAATTGATGAGGTTGTTGGCGACGCGCGGCGTGCCGCGGGCGCGGGTGGCGATCTCGGACGCGCCGCCTTGATCGATGGCCACGCCGAGCAAGCCGCAACTGCGCTGGACGATCCCCTCGAGGGTGGCGTGATCGTAGTAGTCGAGCCGCGTCTGGAGGGTGAAGCGTGAGCGCAAGGGCGCAGTGAGCAGGCCGGAGCGGGTCGTGGCCCCGACCAGCGTAAAGCGCGGAATCGACAGGCGGACGCTCCGGGCGTTGGGACCTTGGTCGATCATGATATCGAGCCGAAAATCCTCCATCGCCGAGTAGAGATATTCTTCGACGGTTTTGGGGATGCGGTGGATTTCGTCGATGAAGAGGATGTCGCCTTCCTCGAGACTGGTGAGCAGACCGGCGAGATCGCCGGCTTTTTCGATGACCGGGCCGGAAGTGACGCGCACGGCCTTGCCCAGCTCGTTGCCGAGGATGAAGGCGAGGGTGGTCTTGCCGAGGCCGGGCGGGCCGGAGAGGAGAATGTGATTGAGGGCCTCGCCGCGTTTCTTGGCGGCGCCGACCATGATTTTCAGGCGATCGATCGTTTTGAGCTGACCGGTAAAATCGGAAAACGAAAGGGGACGCAGCGCGGCCTCGGCGGGCGAGACGGGGGTGGCGAGGGTGGAGGCGAGAAAGTTGACGCCCTTGTTGGAATCGGAAGCGGCCATGAGATTATTTCCACTCCAGCTCGGCGCCGAGGCTGCGAAGATTTTCGACGAAGCGAGGGTGGGCGCGCTTGATGATCTCGGCGTTGCGCACGACTGATTTGCCGGGAATCGCGGCCGCGACCATCGCGAGGGCGACGGCGGCGCGGATGATGTAGGGCGAGTCGACGGTGGCCGGGTGGAGGGGGCGGTTGCCGAAAATGACGATGCGGTGCGGATCGCTCACGAGCGCGTGGGCGCCGAACTTCGCCAGCTCGGGAATCCAGGAAAACCCGTTTTCGTAAACCTTGTTCCAAAAGTGGATCGTCCCCTCACAACGGGTGCTCAGTGCGATCATAAGCGGCAGCAGATCGACGGAGAAGTAAGGCCAGGGCGCGGCTTCGATTTTCGGCAGGAGGTTGGTCGTGAACGGCGACGCGATGCGGAGCGATTGGTTGCGGCGGACGACAGCGGTGGTGCCCTCGTGTTCGACGATCACGCCGAGTTTGGCGAAGGCGCGGGCGATGAGGTCGAAGTGATGCGGGAGCGAATGCTCGACGCGCACTTCGCCGCCGGTGATCGCGCCGAGGGCGAGGAAGGTAACGATCTCGTGGTAGTCGGTCCCAATGGTGATGGTGGCACCGTGGAGCCGTTTCACGCCGGTGATTTCGAGGCGGCTGGTGCCGAGGCCATCGATCCGGGCGCCCATCGCGACGAGCGCGGCGCAGAGCTCCTGCACGTGCGGCTCGCTGGCGGCGTTGATGAGCGTGGAAGAGCCGGCGGCGAGGGCGGCGGCCATGGCGAAATTCTCCGTGACGGTGACCGACATGTAGTCGCACCAGTGACGGGCGGCGGTGAAGCCGTCGGGGAGGGCGAGGATGAGCGGTTCGCCTTCGTTAATGACGGTGCCCAGGGCGCGGAGGATCTCGAGATGGGGGTCGATCTCGCGGACTCCGAGCGAGCAGCCTTTGGTATTGGCGCGGATGGTGAGTTTGCGGAAACGATGGAGCAGGGCGGGGTAAAGCAGGACCGTCGAGCGCATGTCCTGCGGCAGCTCGTCGTCGGCGAGGGTGCTGCGAAACGACGAGTGATCGACCCGCATGGTTCCGGCGGTGCGGTCCCAACTGATCTGCGAGCCCTGAGTCTGAAAGAAAGCGACGAGTTTGTTGAGATCGGTGATGTCGGGGACGTTGAGCAAGGTCACGGGCTCATCGGTGAGCAGCGTGGCGCAAAAGATGGGAAGAACGGAATTCTTGTTGCCGGACGGAGTGATGGTGCCGGAAAGAGGGCGACCGCCGTGGACGATGAGATCGGACATCTGGGAAGAAGGAGTTGAGAGCTGAGAGTTGGGAGCTGAGAGTCCGATCTGGCGCCGGAGGGAGCGGAAAATGAAAAAAGGCGCCCCGGTGAAGGGACGCCTTTGAATTGCGCTTGGGTCTACGCGGTGGGCAAGGATTAACGCAAATCAGATCGCGCCGCCGCCCTGCCGACCTTCTGGGCGTGGATCGGAACCGCCGCGATCGCCGCGATCTCGGCCACGACCGCCGCGAGGGCGACCGCCACCGCCACCTCCGCGATAGCCTTCGCCGCCGCCGCGATAATCACCGCGGCCTTCACCGCGTTGTTCGCCATGGCCTTCACCGCGTTGTTCGCCATGGCCCTCGCCGCCGCCGGAGCTCTGGCCCTCGGGACGTGGGGTATAACCCTCTTGGCGATCACCGCCGTGGGAGCGACCGCGACCACCGCGACGGCTGCGGCGACGACCGCCGCCTTGATAACCGTCGCCGCCACCTTCGCCACCCTCGCGGTGCCGTTCACGGTGAGCCGTCGAGGGGGTTTCAGCTGCGGCCGGCTTTGCGCCGAATAGACCTTTGAGCCAGCCGATGAAGCCGCCGCCGGATTTGGCTTTTGGAGCCGGGGTGGGCAGGCGGTTACTCTGCTCGGGCCGGGGATCGCGGCGAGGTTCACGGGGCTCGAAACGGGGACCGTCGCGCCGCGGGCCGCGGTTGTAATCGCGCGGACCGGCCTCACGCGGGCCCGAATCACGGGGAGTCGGCGCCGAAGCATCCAACGGGTAAAGTTCCTTGTTCGGAGCGGGATCGGAGTTGCGGGGCTGGCCGGGGCGGGGCTCGACGCGGAACGTCGGGCGATCCTCGCGTCGGGCAGCGGATTCGCCGGAATTCGATTCCCAACTCGTGGCGGCACGCTTTGATTCGGCGGGCGGGAGGATGTTGAGCTCGACTTTTTCGGCCGCGACGACGGGAACCGGAGCGGGCGCAGGCGCAGGTGCTGGGGCGATCACCGCGGCGACCGGAGCCGGGGCGGTGATTTCGATGGGGGCCGGGGTGCTGATCGGCGCGATCGCGGGAGCTTCTGGCTCTGCCGCGAACGGATTTTTATACTCGCTCTTCGAAGTGATGACCTCGAGGGAGCTGGGGGTGTAGGCGGCAGCAGGCGCGGCCGGGGCCGGGTTGCTGTGGGCGGGGCGTTTCTTGCCGCGGTTGAGGCCGGAGCCCTTGGCCGCGCCGAACGAACCGAACGGCTGGGTCTCGCCGCCTGCGGTGCTCGCAGGGGCAGTCGCGGCAGGGGCCGCCGGCGCCGAGTTATCGGTGGTCGGGGCGGCAGGTGTGCCGGACGTGTCTTGATCTGTCATGGTGTTGTTTTTTTGTTTTCTGGGCACTCACCGCGATGCGGGAGCGGCCCGGGTTGGTGACACCGGCGGAGCGCGGTAAGCGCACTCGACGACGGCCTCAAACAAAAAGAATCGCGTGAATGCTTTGCCGGGGCAACTGCAAATTCAAAAGGACGGGAAACGCGGTCCGCGGCATCGGCGTGAACGCGGGCTTGCCAGCGTCGGAGCCCGTTTGCACCGTCGCGCCCATGGACAAATTTGAAGAAATTTTTCGCATGCAGGCGGCGCTCAATGCGCGGATCGGCGTCACGTTGCCGCCACCGACCGATGAGGAAAAAGCCAAATGGGTACTCAATTACACCCGCGCTTTACAGCAGGAAACCGCCGAGCTGATCGACAGCGTGCCGTGGAAGTGGTGGGCGAAATACCAAAAATTCGACGAGCAGAACGCCAAGGTCGAAGTCGTTGATCTGTTTCATTTTCTCGTGTCGCTGGCCCAGACCTTGGGCATGTCGGCCGACGACGTTTACCAAGCTTATCTCAAGAAAAACGCCGTGAACCACCAGCGGCAGGACAGCGGCTACGTGAAGAAAGACGAGGCGGATTCTAAGCATATCTAAGCCCACAAAAAAACTACGCCGGTTCGGGCGCGGTCGGACGACGGAGCGGAGTCAGGCCAACGAAATTCAGCGCGTGACGACAAACGCCGCGGTGACATCGACTGCGGTCTGACCCTTCTCGATGACGCGGGCGCGGAGCTTGAGCTTAGCTTTGCCGTAGCGGGCGAGAGCTTCTTTGAATTCGGCGATGGCAGCTTGGGCCGGGCGCTCGCAGATCGCACGCAGGTCGCCGATCACGGGCCGGCGGTAGGCCGCTCGGCTCTCTTTGACGACGATGCTCCATTCGGGTTTTTCGGCGCCTTTTTCGTTTTTCATCAACTCCCAGACAACGCCGTAACCGGCTAGGGTGGCGAGTGAAACGAGACTGCCGCCAAATGCGGTGTTGAGCGAATTTTTGTTCTGCTCTTTCGGAGCCGTGAGGGTGAGGGCGCGTTCATCGCTGACTTCCACGCCGACGCCCATCGCCTTGGCGAGGGGAATCATTTCATGGAGGAACAGCTCCAAAGCGGGTACCTTAACGGATTTCATTCAGGGTGAAGTTGCAGGGTATTTATCGGCGCGTCAAAGCCTCAACCGGAGGTATTTTTGGGCTAACGTGTCGGGCAATTTGACGTCGACGCCGACGCTCGCTCAGTGGCTGCAACATGATTTCTCCCGGAAAGAAGCTAAAAACCAACTTTAAGCTCACGATCGTCGCCGGCGGCGTCGCTCAGGAGGTCGCGTTCAAGGACCTGCTCACCCGCCGCACGATTGTGTCGGTTTATATGAAAAACAACACGGGTTCCTGCGATAAACAGAACGACTCTCTCGCGGCCCACGCCGCCGAGTTTGCCGAGGCCGGTTACACGCTCGTCGCCGTCAGCCGCGACACGCCCGGCTCGCATTTGAAATACGCCGCGAAGAAGAAAATCGCCTACACGCTGGCGAGCGACCCGGGTGATCTTTTTGCGCAGGCGGCGGATGCGGTCGTGGAAAAGTCCATGTACGGCAAAAAATACTTTGGGCCGGCGCGGGCGGCGTTTGTGCTCGGGAGCGACGGCACAGTGCTCGCGGTGGCGGAGAAAGTGGACACGGCGGACCATGCGGCGCAGCTCAAGGTGCTGATCGCGGGCTTGAAATAGCTTGTGCCGGCGGGCCATGGCCCCGCTTGTCGGCCATGGACTGTCGCGCTGGTTGCGGCGCGTGTTGCATCGCGCCCTCGATTTCTTCGTCGATCCCGGGGATGCCCCACGGCAAGCCGGCCGGCGTGAGGTGTGTGCAACTGCTCGCGGATTTTCGCTGCGCGATTTTCGGCCGGGCCGACCGCCCGGCGGTCTGCGCTAGCCTCCGGCCAATGGCGAACATCTGCGGGGTAAATCGCCTTGATGCGCTCGACCTGCTCGCGCGGCTTGAACTGGCGACGAAACCCTAGTCGATTCGGCGCATGGCCAAAACCGAAGAAGCCCCGAAGATCATTTTCTCGATGCTCGGCGTCTCGAAGAAAATCGAGCGCAAGGAAATCCTCCGCGACATCTCCCTCTCGTTTTACTATGGCGCGAAGATCGGAGTCCTCGGTCTGAACGGCTCCGGCAAGTCCTCGCTCATGCGCATCCTCGCGGGGATCGATACCGAGATCGACGGTCGCGTGCATTTTGAGCCGGGTTATACGGTGGGCTTTCTGCAGCAGGAGCCGGCCCTCACCCCCGGGGCCACGGTCCGGGCCTGCGTCGAAGAGGGCGTGAAGCATCTCACGGATCTCACGGCGGCCTACGATGCGAGTTGGGACGAGCTCGCCGAAGCGGCCGACGATGCGGCGAAGGATGCCGTCGCTGACAAGCAGGCGAAGTTGCAGGAAAAGATCGACGCGCTCGGCGCGTGGGATGTCGCGCCGCAGGTGGACATGGCGATGGATGCACTGCGTTGTCCGCCCGGCGACGCTATCGTCGATCATCTTTCCGGTGGTGAACGGCGCCGCGTGGCGCTCGCGCGACTGTTGTTGCAGAAGCCGTCGATTCTCCTGCTCGACGAGCCGACGAATCATCTCGATGCCGATAGCGTTAATTGGCTCGAGCAGCACCTCGGCCGCTACGAAGGCACGGTCATCGCCGTCACGCACGACCGCTACTTTTTGGACAATGTGGCCGGTTGGATTCTCGAACTCGATCACGGCCACGGTCTGCCGTGGAAAGGAAATTATTCCTCGTGGCTCGAGCAGAAGCAGGCGGTCGCCTCCGTCGCCGAGCGCACCGAGAGCAAGCGCCAGAAAGCCATGGCGCGAGAACTGGCGTGGATTCGCCAAGGGGCCAAGGCCCGCCAGTCGAAAGGCCAGGCGCGCATCAACGCCTACGAGGCCATGCTCAAGGCCGATGTCGTCGAACAGGAAAAGATTTTCGAGATCATCATTCCGGCCGGCCCGCGGCTCGGCACGGTCGTGGTCGAGGCGCAGAATGTGGCGAAGGCGTTTGGCGAGAAATTGCTCTTCGATAAACTCAACTTCGCGCTGCCGCCCGGCGGCATCGTCGGGATCATCGGGCCCAACGGCGCCGGCAAGACCACGCTCTTTAAGCTCATCACCAATCTGGAAAAAGCCGACGCGGGGACGTTCAAGGTCGGCGAGACGGTGAAGTCGGCCTATGTGGAACAGTCGCGCGATTCGCTGGAGGGCGACAAGACGATCTGGGAAGTGATCAGCGACGGGCAAGAAATCCTCGCGCTCGGGCCGCGCTCGGTGAACAGCCGGGCGTATTGCGCGCAATTCGGTTTCACGGGCGC
This sequence comes from Opitutus sp. GAS368, assembly GCA_945882935.1. Lineage (GTDB taxonomy): Bacteria > Verrucomicrobiota > Verrucomicrobiia > Opitutales > Opitutaceae > Tous-C4FEB. Next base: position 18,836 of record CAMCWW010000032.1, on the reverse strand, counting down.
CGACCAGCAGAAGAAAGTGGGCGTGCTCTCCGGCGGCGAACGCAACCGCGTGTTGCTCGCGCGCGTGCTGAAGAGCGGGGCCAATCTGCTGCTGCTCGACGAGCCGACCAACGATCTCGACGTGAACTCGATCCGCGCGCTGGAAGAAGCGTTGGAAACGTTTGCCGGCTGCGCGGTGATCATTTCGCACGACCGTTGGTTCCTCGACCGCGTGGCGACGCACATCATGGCGTTTGAAGGCGACAGCACGGTGCATTGGTTCGCCGGCAACTACTCGAGCTACCTTGAAGATTTCAAGAAGCGGAAAGGCAAGGAGGCCGACCAACCGCACCGCATAAAGTACCGGAAGCTCTCGCGGTAAACGGCAGGGCGTCTCTCCGTGGTCCATTACGGGAGCGAGGGCCGGCAGCGGGCAGGCGGCGTCCGCGCGGGGTGACTTGCGGCGGGAGTGATTTTGGGCACGGTGGCCTCTTACGCCCATGAAACCTCTCGCTTGGTTAACCCTCGTCCCCGCGCTGCTTGCCGCGGTTTCCTCTATGTCTTCCGCCGCTGAATCCAAACTCGCCTCGCTCGTCCTCGGGGGCGGATGCTTCTGGTGCACCGAAGCCGCTTATGAAATCGTCCCCGGCGTCAAAGCCGTCGTCAGCGGCTATTCCGGCGGCAAGGAACCGAATCCTACCTACAAAGACATCACGAGCCATCGCACGGGACACGCCGAGGTCATCCGGATCGACTACGATCCCGCCGTGGTCTCGCTCGAGGCGCTGCTCGACTACTTTTGGCAGGTGCACAATCCCACGCAGGTGGGCGGGCAGGGGAACGATCACGGTCCGCAGTATCGCTCGATCATTCTCTATGCCGATGAAGCGCAAAAAACCGCGGCGATGAAGTCGCGGGTCCCGGCGAGCCAAGAGTTTCGCGATCCGATCATGACGGAAATCGTGCCGCTCGTGAAATTCTGGCCAGCGGAGGATTACCATCAGGATTATTTCGCGAAAAACCCGCACGCGGGCTACTGCTCGTTCGTGATCGCGCCGAAGATCAAGAAACTGAAATCGCAGGCGCCGGTGCTGCAGAAAAAGTAGCGGGTGGTGGGAGGTCGGGCGTTGCGTCGGGCGGCTTGGGGTAGCTTGTTTTTAAGTTCGGCGGTGTGGCGTTGGCGGGCGGGCACACGATACTTAGGCACAAAAAAGCCCGAAGCCTTGAGGCATCGGGCGATTTGGTTGAGCCGGCCGGGGGTCAGTTGACGTTGGAACGGCTGGAGCTGCCGGCGGCGGACTCGGCGTCATCTTGGGTGACGGGCGCGTCGGGACCGGTGGCGGTGGGTTGCTGACGGGCGAGCGCGCGGCGGTTCTTCACGAGGGCATTAGCGCGGGTGTCGCACCAGCGGATGAAAGCGTAGGGCCGGGGCGTGGTGAACTCGGAGGCGTGCCACTCGGAGCCGTGGGTGAAGAGGGTTTTCGGGATTTGGAAGGTGCCGAAAACCCAGTCGAACACGGGCAAGGTAAAGAACCCGGAAATGGCCTCGTTGGAGTCAATGGAGGCGTGATGGCGGAGGTGGAAGCTGTAGATGTGGCGCCAAAGGCCGCCGAAGTATTTGTGCTCGATGAGCGGGGCCCAGCGCTCGAAGGCCCAATGTTCGAAGGCGTGGAAGATCTCGTAGAGCGCCAGGGCGAAGGCGAGGGCGGCGAAGCCGGCGAAGAGCCACGGCCATGTGGGCATCAGCCACTGCATCAAAATCAGGAACGGAGCGAAGCCGGCGGCAAAGGCGACGAGGGTATACCAAGGGAAGAACGACGCCTCGCCCTGCTCGGGGGTGGTGACTGGGTAGATATTCTCAACGTAAGGGACCTCGCGACCGGCGGCGGTGAACCGTTTGCCGATGCGCGTGAGCGAGTGGTGCAAAGTGTGTTGCTTGTAGAACCGGCTCAGGGCCGGGACCACTGGGCGGTGCAAGACGTAGCGGTGGAAGAAATACTCGAAGAAGCAGGTGCCGAGATGCACCACGAGGAAGGCAACGATGAAGGGCACGACGGGCATCGCGAGCTGGGCCTGCCAGACGGAGGCCGGCGCGAGCAGCCAAACGAGGGCGATGAGGCCCGCCAGCGAGACCGCGACGGTGAAAAGAAAAAGGGGAAGAGAGAACTTCTCTTCGACCGGTGCGGATGAGCCCGAGGTAAGTGCCATGAGAGCAGTGATGGTCCGGAGGTTTCGATGGAATGGCAACCGTTCATGCATGATTAAACGGGATTGCCCGAAATTTATTAACCGGGACGTGGGAGCGGAAGTAGCGCGAAAAGGCGGCGGGCCAGGAACGCTTTGCCCACAACTTGCACGGCTCAACCTTCCAGGACAAGAGTGCGGGGCGAAGCGACGGCAGGGAATGTCGATAGAGCCCGCCTCGGCCGCTCGCCGGCGCGCACGACCTTGAGGCGGCGGAGGGCTTTACTCCGGCGCTAGGTTGGCGCTCCGTGGAGTGATGAACGGTGAGCCGAAGCGAGAGGTGATCTGCGCGGATGCGATTCCGTGGCTGCGGGAACGCGGGCGGATCGACGGGGCGTGCGCGGTGACTTCGCTGCCGGATGTTTCCGAGGTGGGCGTGACGCTTGAGGTGTGGCGGGCGTGGTTTCTCGGTGCGGTGCGGCTGGTGGTAAATGCGGTGCCGGATGAGAGCGCAGCGCTTTTTTTTCAAAGCGATATCAAACGGGACGGGGAGTGGATCGACAAAGGTGCGATGGTGATCCGGGCCGCAGAGGACGCGGGCGCGCGCGTCTTGTTTCACAAGATCGTGCTGCGGCGGCCGGCGGGAATGCTCACGACCGGGCGGCCGGGATTCACCCACTTCATTGCGGTTTCGCGGGCGTTGAAGTGTCCGGATGGGTTGCCGATTCCCGATGTGATCGCCGACGCGGGCGAGCAGAAGTGGGTGCGAGCGATGGGCGTGCGCGCGGCCGGCCACGCGGTGCGCTTTGCGCGGGAGGTTGTGGGGGCGAACGTGGTGGTCGATCCGTTTTGCGGCGTGGGCACGGTGCTGGCGGCGGCGAATGCGCTGGGGCTGGATGCGCTCGGAGTGGAGAAAAACCGGAAGCGGGCGGAGGAGGCGAGGGCGCTGGTGGTGAGGCCGGGGGAGGTTTGAGGGTGGGCAGAAATTGAACGAACCGGGGGGGGGCCTCACGCGGAGGGCGCAGAGAGCGCAGATGTGGAGCAGAAGATGATCGAGGACTTTGCGACCTTGGCCTTGGCGTGAGGAACTCCGGCGTGGGCCCATGGAAAACACGGAGGAAACGGAGAGCGGAGGCTGAGAAACGAGTGCAACCGCGAATGGCGCCAAGGGACGCGAATAGCGGAGGCTAGGTGGCTGAAAGGGTAGAGGCTTTATCTTTATGACCCCATTTTTCTGACTAAAGATCGGGCTCCGGTGGACGTGAATGGGCCGGGTAGTTTGTCGGAAAGATTGGGTCAGAAAGATTGAAAGCCATCCGAAGCGGAGGGGGGGTCGATCTTTGGGGGGATCGGGAGCTTGGTGGACTTGGCGTGAGGCATTCCGGAGGTTTGCCCACGGAACACACGGACTAGGCGGAAAAAGCGGAGGAAGAAAATGAGGGCTTCGTTCAGATTTTTCCGAGGAGGCTCCGGGGAATTTGATAGAGATAGCCGCAGGAGCGCCAGGCGCGGACGAGGGATTTTTTGGCGTCGCCGGTGCGAAGGACGCAGATGGCCAGGAGCGCGACGACGGCGTAGCCGAGAGTTTTGAGAACGTTGGCGAGCCAGCGGGTGGCGAGGTAGGCGCGACCGCCCGGTTGGCCGGCGCGGTCGATGGTGCGCGAGCGGGCCGAGTCGAAAGCGTGGCGCGCCGCGTAACGAAACGTGGTGCGACTCGCGGGCATCTGGTGGCGCACGGCGGCGGCGGGAGCGAACCAGATTTCCAGACCTGCCGCGCGGATGCGGCGGATCATCTCGCTGTCGCCGCCGGAGAAATAGTTCCCGGCCGCACGGTCGAGCGTGGTGTGAAACACGCCGACGCGGGCGAAGACGGCGCGGGGGATGGCGAGGTTGGCACCCATCGGGCTATGGCGCGACGGGAGCGGGCCGGCATCGGCGCGGAAGGCGAGCGGCGCGTGCCACTCGGCGACCCAAGGCGGGAGGCCGTCGGGGAAGACGGGAATCACTTCGCCGCCCACCGCGCCGATGCGGTCGCAGGCATCGGATGCGAACGGCGCGAAGATTTGGGCGAGCCAATCGGGCCGCGCGAGGATGTCGTCGTCGGCGAAGAGGATGACGTCGCCGCGGGCCTCGGCGATGGCGCGGTTGCGGGCGTAGTCGAGGCCCTGTTGTTGCTCGAGAATGTGGCGCGGGGCGAGCGGGGTGGAGGCAAACTCGGCGACGACTGCGGCGGTGTGGTCGGGAGAGTTGTTGTCGATGACGAGGACTTCGAACTGGTCGCGCGGGAAAGTCTGCCGGGCAAGGCTGGCGAGCGTTTGGCGCAGAAATTCGGCGCGGTGGTAGGTGCAGACGGCGACGGTGAGGCGCATGGCGTTCAGGAGAGTCGCTTGAGGGCGGCCCAAACCCAACCGCTGGGCAAGCGCGCAAACGGGATCGAGCCGAGGCGGAGCGCGCGGGCGAGGGAGGCGGGTTTCTGGGGGAAACGGGCGTCGTAGCTGAGGGCGTTGCGGAAGGTGAAGAAGCGGGCGAGCCAGCGGCCAAGGCGCGGGCTTTTTGGGAACTGTTCGCCGGCGATGCGCAGGCGGAGGAGATGCGTCTGTCGAATCATAGTCGGCCAGGCGCGTTCGGTCCATTGGCCGTCGGCGACGCGGTAGAACGCGGCGACCTCGCGAACGACCTCGATGCGGCCGGCGCAGGCGAGGCGATACCAGAACTCGTAGTCGGCGAGTGGGCCGGCTTGTTCGCTGAAGCCGCCGAGTTTTTCGGCGAGCTCGCGGCGGATCAACACCCCGGGGAAGGGGGTCATGGCGCTTTTGAGAAAATAGCGCGGCGGGTAGGCGAAGGCCGCGGCAGTGGCGGGCGAGGTCGGCACGGGCAGAGCAGGCATGGTCGCGCCGGAGACGGTGCGCGTGCAGATGGCGGCGAGATTTTCCCCGAGGTGTGGGAGGACGGCGGCGAGATACCACGGGTAGAGCGTATCGTCTTCGTGGAGCACCATGACCCAGGTGCCGCGCGCCCGGCGGAGGGCTTCGTTCCAATTGGATACGGGACCGAGCGTGGGCGTGTTGCGGTGGTAGAAAAATTTATCGGATGGAAAACGGGCGACGGTGGCGGCGGTTTCGGGGAGCGTGCCGTCGTCGCAGACGATGACTTCGTAGGGAACGGCGGCGGTTTGCGCGGCGAGGCTGGCGAGGGTTTCGGCGAGGAGCGCGGGCCGATTGTAAGCCGGCACGCCGAAGGTGATGAGTGGCGGGGGAATCATCGTTGGCCGGCGAGCGCGGTGCGCACGGCGGAGAAAACCTCGGCAACGGTGAGCCGGCGCACGCAGAGGTTTTTGTAGGAGTCGCCGGGGGTGCAGGAGGCGGGCGCCACGCAGGCGGCGGCACAGGGTTGGGCGGCTTGGAGCACGGAGTGGTGTGGGCCGACCGGGCCCCATACCGTGGTGTTTTGTGCGCCGACTAGGGCGACGACCGGGGTACCGACGGCGGCGGCGACGTGCATCGGGCCGCTATCGTGGCAGAGAAAGAGATCGAACTGCGAGGCGAGGGCGGCGAATTGTCCGATGGGCAACGGGCGGTCGAGGACGACGAGGTGGGTCTTGGCGGCCGCGCGGATGGCGTCGAGCAGCGGGCGCTCGGCGGGACCGCCCACGAGGAATATCTGGACGTTTAGGTCGTCTTGAAGACGGTCGCAGACGGCGGCAAAATTTTCGGCGGGCCAGACGCGATAAGGACTGCGGGAGCCGGGATGGAGAAGAATTTTTTGGATTTTCGATTTTGGATGATCGAATTTCGGCTGTGGGCCAAGGAGAGCGGAGATGGCAGCGAGGTCGGTGGGGCGGGGGACGAGGCGGACTTCACGGCTCGCGACCGGAATGCCGGCGGTGGTGAGCATCGCGAGATAGGTCTCGGTGATGGGTTGGGCGCTGTAGGCGACGGAGTCGACGAAGGTGGTGTGGGTGTAAAGTCGCGGGAAGTGACGGCGAACGTTCTCAAGGTGGAACGTATGGCGGTTGGGCGCGCCGGTGAGCCGGGTGAGCAGCGCGGTTTTCTGGGTGTTATCGAGATCGAAGACGTGGGTGAAACGGGCGCGGCGCAGAAGGCCTAGAAACGCGGGCCAGTCGGTGGCGCGGCGCGGCAGGGTGAGGGCGGCGGAGACATCGGGGTTGAGCGCGAGCACCGTGGAGTAGGCGGGCTCGGTCAGGACGGTGAGGCGCGCGTCGGGCCAGTGGAGGCGGAGGTTGCGTAGGAAAGAACCGAGCAAGACGATATCGCCGAGGTAGCGTCGGCGGATGACGAGGAGATGCGGTGCGGCCGTCATGCGGGTTTTCGAGTTGGCGCGAGTGCGCACGAAGCGATAAGTCTTAAAAAAATCCGCAATGCAATATCACCCGCCGAGCTGGCTCCCTGCCTCAGAAAACGGAAAGCGCACCGATTACTACGCGCACCTACGCAGCGAGGTGATCGAAGCGATCCCGGAAGGGTGCGTGGTGGTGCTGGATGTGGGCTGCGGGAAGGGGACGTTGGGGCGTTGGCTCAAGGAGCAGCCGGGAGTGACGACGGTTTACGGCGCAGAGCTTTTTCCGGCGGCGGGCGAGGAAGCGAGCCGCTGGCTCGACGAGGTGGTGGTCGGCAACATCGAGCAGGTGGCGTTACCGTTTCCCGAGGGCTCGGTGGACTGCATCATCTGCGCGGACGTGCTGGAGCACACGGCCGATCCGTGGGCGGTGGTGGCGAAGTTGAAAAAACTGCTGAAGCCCGACGGCTGCATCGTGGCGAGTATTCCCAACGTGGGGTTTCACCGAAACATCCGGAAGATGCTGCGCGGGCAATGGACCTACGCGCAGGAAGGCCTGTTGGATAAAACCCACCTACGGTTTTTTACGCTCGAGACGATCGCGGAGTTATTTGCGAGTAACGGGCTCACGATTGAGCGGGTTTTTAAGAAAGTGGACGCGGGCTGGAACGTGCGGATTTTGAACGCGCTCACATTTGGCTATCTGAAAAACACGCTCTATTTGCACTATATCGTGCGGGTGCGGCGGTGAGGGCGCGGCGCGGGTGTGGGGTCGCGGCGCGGGTGTGGGTCGCGGCGTAAAGCCGCTCCCACAGCCGGAGGCGAAGGGTGAAGTCGAGAGCAAGCTCGCTCCCACAAATCAAACGAGCGACAGCGAACTGGCGGGCTACGCGCCCTGCTGGCGGTCGTAAAGGGAGCGGTAGAGGGCGTTGCCGGCGTGGAGTTCGGCGTGGGTGCCGTCGGCGACGATTTGGCCCTGATCGAAGACGAGGATTTTGGTCGCGTCGCGGATCGTGGAAAAACGGTGGGCGATGATCAGCACGGTTTTGCCGACGACCAGTTTCTTGAGCGCGAGCTGGATGGCGGCTTCGCTCTCGCTGTCGAGGGCGCTGGTCGCTTCGTCGAGGATGAGCACGGGCGCGTTGCGTAGGAAGGCGCGGGCGAGGGCGAGGCGTTGCTTTTGTCCGCCGGATAGCCGGGCGCCGCGCTCGCCGACGACCGTGGCGTAGCCGTCGGGGAAACCGTTAATGAATTCGTGGGCGAAGGCGGCGCGAGCGGCGGTCTCGACCTCGGCGACGGTGGCTTCGGGGCGGGCGATGAGGAGATTGTTGAAGATGGTGTCGTTGAAGAGGACGGGGTCTTGGGCGACGACGGCGATGGCGCGGCGCAGATCGGCGAGGCGGAGGTGGCGCAGATCGTGACCGTCGAGCGTGACTCGGCCGGCGACCGGATCGAAGAAACGCGGGACGAGGTTGGCGAAAGTGGACTTGCCGGCGCCGCTGGGGCCGACGAGGGCGCAGACGGTGCCGGCGGGTAGGCGGACGGAGACCTCACGCAGGACGGGCTCGGAGGCGGCGTAGGCGAAGCCGACGTTTTCAAAAACCAGTTCGCCGGTGGCGTGAGGCAGCGGGAGGGCGGCGGGGGCGTCCACGATCGCGACGGGGGCCTGCAGGACGGCTTCGAGTCGGTCGAGAGCGCCGATGCCCCGCTTCAGCTCGTTGTTGAGACTGCCCAGTTTTTTGATCGGCTCGTAGCTCGCGTAGAGCGCGGTGATGAGCGTGATGAAGGTGTCTTGGGCGAGTTGGACTTTGTAGGCGTAAAGCAGGGTGAAGGCGATGCCGGCCGAGGAGATGATCTCGATGAGCGGGGTGAGGGCCTTCTCATACTTCATGAACTTCATCTGCGCGCGGATGAGCGTCTGGGAGGCGCGGGAGAAGCGGGTCGTCTCGCGGGCTTCAAGACCGAAGGCGCGGACCTCTTTGGTGGCGCTAAGATTTTCGGAGAAAATATCGGTGACGCCGCCGAGCTCGGCTTGGATTTGGCCGGCGCGCTTGATCAGCTTTTTGCCGATGTAGCGGATGGGTAGAACCGAGAGCGGCACGACGGCGAGGGTAACGAGGACAAGGGCGACGCCCTGTTCGGTGTAGGCGGTGTAAGCGACGAAGCCGATGCTGCCGAGGAGGCTCGCGGGGCTCTTGATGATCTCGTTGGCGACGGTGGTGAGGGTGACCTGAAGCTGGTTGGCGTCGGAGAGTCCGCGCGAGATGAGATCGCCGGTGGAGTTTTTCTGGAAAAATGAGAGCGGGAGAATCTGGAGTTTGCGGAAGAAATCGAGGCGGATGGCTTCGAGCACGCGCGTGCCGACGAGCTGGATGAAGTAAGTGTTGAGGTAGGTGGCGACGCCGCGCACGAGAAAGACGGCGGGAATCCAAAGCGTGATGAGAGCGAGTTCCCACGCGGTGAGCGGGACAGCGTCCTTGGCAAAGATAACGGGGAAGACCTTCTTCACCATGTAGGGCAGACCGGCGCCGGAGGCCACGCCAGCGATGATGCCGCAGAGAATCGCAACGATGAGCAGGCCGCGGTGGGCGCGCAGGTAGCTGAAGTAGGGGCGGAAACGGCGGATCATCGGGTCGGTCCAGGAATGATGAGAGGGATGGCTTGGCGGCCGTGGCGACGGTAGCGTTTGAAATCAGAGTCGAGGGTAAAGACCCGGGCGCGGTCGTGAAGTTCGCTCATGCGCACCAGGCAGGCGTCGGCGAGGGACATGGGGACGTCGCGGTATTTGCGCATCAGAGCGGTGACCGAGGCGAGATTGAGGCCGAGGTCGAAATCGAGGCGGACAATACCTTCGTCGAGATAAGACAGAAGGGTTGAGATCCCGGCTGGGTTCCGGCGAACCAAGTAGTAAGCCTCGGCGATCACGGTCTCGCAGGTGATGAGACTTCCATCGATGCGCGAGAATTCTTCGACGGCCCAATAGTGATGGGCATCGTCTCGGTCGATCAGCGCAACGAGCGGGCTCGCGTCAAGGACGACGGAATGCTCCATAGCCATCCATGTGGCGGGGATTGGTTGAAAGATCGCCCGGTCCGCTGATCGTGCCGATCAGGTGTCGGGCGCGGTCATACAGAGAACCGGGAGTCGGCACGGGGTAGACCACAGCCGCCTTGCGGGCGGAAATGAGCTTTGACGCGGAGACTGCGCGACTGGCGCGCTTGGCCCGGCCGCGTAGGGCGGTGGACGGCTTGGAAGCGGCGACTGGCATTTATGAAAAGGATTATCCGCGATGTGGGAGTGTCAATGCGCGGAACATTCGCTGGGTCGATGACGTTAGTCCTTCGACGAGCGCACGTCGAGAGCGTCGCGGAGGCCGTCGCCAAGGAAGTTTAGGGAGAACAGCGTGAGCGAAAACACGCCGCCGGGGAACACGAGGAGCCACCAAAATTCTTCCATCTTTTCCGCGCCGTCCTTGATGAGCACACCCCAGGAACTCATGGGCGGTTGCACGCCGAGGCCGAGGAAACTGAGGAACGCCTCCAGCAACATGACGGCGGGAATCGTGAGCGTGGTGTAGACGATGATCGGGCCGAGGATATTGGGGATCATGTGGCGGAAGATGATCCGGCGCTTGCCGAGGCCGAGGGCACGGGCGGCCTCGATGTATTCCATTTTCTTGATCGTCATGATCTGGCCGCGAACGATGCGCGCCATCGTGAGCCATTCGACCGCGCCGATGGCGAAGAAGAGCAAAAAGATGTTTCGCCCAAAAAACACCATGAGCAGAATCACGAAGATCGTGAACGGCAGGGCATACATGATATCGACTATCCGCATCATGAAGGCGTCGAGCTTGCCGCCGAAGAAACCGGAGACGGCGCCGTAGGTGACGCCGATCGCGAGGGCGACAAACGTGGCGACGAGGCCGACCAAGATCGAGATGCGGCCGCCGAACAGAATGCGCGAAAAGAGGTCGCGGCCGAGGGTGTCGGTGCCGAGCCAATGCGCGGCGCTCGGCGGAGTGGCGCCGAGGTCGAGGTTTTGGGTCTGGTAGGACTGGGTGAAGAACGGCCCGATGCCGCAAAGGAGGCCGAGCACGATGAGCGTGACGCCGCCGAAGACGGCGAGTTTGTTTTTGCGGAGGCGCGACCACGCGTCGTGCCAGAGGGAATGACCGGTTTCGATTTGCTCGGGCGTGACAACGGCGGGCGGGATGCGGTCGGGGGAAGGGGAAAGGGAGACCATCGGAATTTTCACCACGAAAGACACGAAACACACGAAAGGGGAACCGGGTAAGCGAAGAATTCGAACGCGACCGCGGCGGAGTGAGTGTGGGCGGTGCGGAGCGGGCTTCGGCGAGCGCCGCCCCGACGTGGGAAAGAGGGCGCGGGGCTCATTCGAATTTCAGTTTCGGATTGAGCCAGATCTGGACGATGTCGACGACGAGATTCAGGACGACGATGAGCGTCGCGTAGAGGATGACGGTGCCGAGGACCAAGGTGTAGTCGCGGTTGAAGGCGCTGTTGACGAATTCGCGGCCGAGGCCGGGGATTTGGAAAATGGTCTCGATCACGAATGAGCCGGTGAGGATGCCCGCGATGCCCGGCCCGAGGAAGGAGATGACGGGGAGCAAGCCGCCGCGCATCGCGTGCTTGAAGACGACCCGAAGCTCGCCGGCGCCTTTCGCGCGGGCGGTGCGGATGTAGTCTTGATTGAGGACCTCCAACATGCCGCCGCGGGTGAGCCGGGCGATGTAGGCGGCGTAAACGCAGCCGAGGGTGAGGCAGGGCAAGATGCGGTCGGAGGGGCCATACCAACCGGAGGCGTTGAGCCATTGGAAATGGATCGCGAAGGTGAGCACGAAGAGCGGGCCGAGGACGAACGTGGGCACGCAGATGCCGATCATCGCCGAGGACGAGCACATATAGTCGAGCCACGTGTTGCGCTTTACGGCGGCGAGGGTGCCGAGCGTGATTCCGAGCACCAAGGCCACGGCGAGGGAAATGAATCCGAGCTCCAAGGAGGTGGGCAGCTTGTCGCCGATGATTTCGTTGACGGTGCGATTGGGGTATTTGAACGACGGACCGAGGTCGCCGCGCAAAAGGCTCCCCATGTAGTCGAAGTATTGCCGGTAAAGCGGTTTATCGAGACCGTAGTGGGCCTCGAGGTTGCGGAGGATTTCAGGAGTGACGGCTTTTTCGGCCGTGAACGGTCCACCGGGCACAAACCGGATCATGAAAAACGTCGCCGTGATGATGATCCAGAGCACCGGAATGATCTGGAGCAGGCGGCGGAAAGTGAAGCGAAGCATAGTGCGACGAAAGACAGGGCTGAGGGCGGAAGCGCCAAGAGAGAGCGGAGAGGGAAACGATGGCAAGCGTGTGCCGGGCGTCACAAACAGGTCACGGTCGCCGGCCGTTTTTGACAACGGGCGCGGGGTCGGTGTGCTCGGGGTATGACGACTCGACGCGACTTTCTGAAATCAGCCGGGCTCTATACCGCGGGGTTTATCGGCCTGCGTGAACTGGTGAACCGCCCGGCCGCGGCGGCGACGGCGCTGGCTACGGGCGGCCGAGCAGTGGTGGGCGGACGGGCGGGCTTCGGCGCGTTGGTCGACGACCCGGCGGGGCTCTTTCAACTGCCAAAGGGTTTTCGTTATGCCCGGTTTGGCGCGACGGGCGACGAGATGGCGGATGGCTTGCTGGTGCCTGGTAAACACGACGGCATGGCGGCGTTTGCCGGAGAGAACGGACGGACGCTGCTCGTCTGCAACCACGAGATCAAAAGCGCCGAGTCCGAGTTGGGCGCGTTTGGCAAGGACCTGAGCCGGCTCGGGCGGATCGACCGGGCGAAAATTTACGATTACGGCAAGGGCATCGCGCCGCATCTGGGCGGGACCACGACGTTGGTCTTCGACACCCGCACGCAGCGGCTCGAGCGGCAGTTTCTGAGCTTGGCCGGCACGACGGTCAATTGCGCGGGAGGTCCCACGCCATGGGGCACCTGGGTGACGTGCGAGGAAGTCGGCGATACGCCCGAGGCGCACTCGGAGCAGGCGCACGGTTACAACTTCGAAGTGCGGCCGACGGCACAACCGGCGCTGGCAGATCCCTTGCCGTTGAAGGCGATGGGACGTTTCCGGCACGAAGCCGTCGCGGTCGATCCGGCCTCGGGGATCGTTTATCAGACGGAGGACGTGGGTGACGGCCTGCTTTACCGTTTCATGCCGAAGGAGCCGGGCAAACTCGCGGCGGGCGGAAAACTTCAGGCCCTGGCGGTGCGTGATCGGAAATCGGCCGACACCCGTAATTGGACCAAGAGCGCGTTTCCGATCGGGCAACGGCTCGCGGTGGAGTGGATCGACCTGGAGGAAATCGATAACCCGAAGGGCGACCTGCGCCTGCGTGGCGCGGCGGCGGGCGCGGCGGTTTTTGCCCGCGGCGAGGGCGCGTGGTGGGGCAACGACTCGGTCTATTTCGCGATGACCAACGGCGGGCGGAATGCGTCGGGGCAGATCTTCCGGTATTTCCCGAGCGTGCATGAGGGCACCGCGCGCGAGGCGGCGACCCTGGGGTTCATCGAGCTCTTCGCCGAACCGAACGACACCGAGCTGCTCCGCAATTGCGACAACGTGACGGTGGCGCCGTGGGGCGATCTGATTATCTGCGAAGATGCCGACGCGATCTGCCGCATCGTGGGAATCACGCCGCGCGGCGAGTATTATCTGATCGGCTCAAACACGAAACGGGGCCGCGAGCTGTGCGGCGCGTGTTTCTCGCCCGATGGCACGACGCTGTTCGTCAACGTGCAGAACCCAGGCTACACGTTGGCCATCACGGGCCCGTGGAGCGAGCGGAGGGGCTGAGCGCAAGGCCGGGCGCGGGCGCGGAGGGTGGCGGGGCCGCTGGTTTGCGGATCGCGCGCGAGCGCGCTCCTGCGCCGCGCCGGGTAGGGCGATTGTTTTTAGGCGGTTTTGCCGGATTGAAAGTTTTCTGGAACGGGATAACGGTCGGGTGATGTCACTATCTTCGTCGAAGTCCCGGATGAATCGTCGAGCGGCGCTGCGGTTGCTCGGCTCGGCCACGCTTTTGGCGGGCGGACGAAACGTGATGGCGGCGGTGTCGGGCGAGGCGCCGCGGGCGACGCCGCTGCTCACGCGCGCGATACCTTCGACCGGGGCACAGATTCCGGTGATCGGCTTGGGCACGTGGCAGACGTTTGACGTGGGTTCGGGCGACGCCGAACGCGCGCCCATCGAAGCGGTGTTGCGTGAATTTGCGGCTTTGGGCGGCCGCGTCCTGGATTCGTCGCCGATGTATGGTCAGTCTGAAGAAGTCGCCGGTGACCTGATGGCGAAAAACGCCCTGCGGGAAAAACTGTTTGTTGCGACCAAGGTTTGGATCTCCGGTCGCGATGCGGGTATCGCGCAGATGAACGACTCCATCCGCAAACTGCGGGCGGGGAAAATCGATCTGATGCAGGTGCACAACCTGCTCGATGTGGGCGCGCATCTCGACACCTTGCGCGGCTGGAAAAAAGACGGCCGCATCCGGTATCTCGGAGTGACCCACTATACGGCCAGCGGGGCGGAGGCGGTCGCGAAGCTGATCCAAAGCGAAGTCGTCGATTTCGTGCAGGTCGCTTACTCGGTGTCCGAGCGCGACGCCGAGAAGCGGTTGTTCGATCTCGCCCGGGATAAAGGCGTGGCGGTGATCGCCAACCGACCGCTGGGCGGAGGCGATCTGATCCGGCGCCAAGTTGGAAAGCCGTTGCCCGCGTGGGCCGCCGAGATCGATTGCACGAGTTGGGCGCAACTGCTGTTGAAGTTTGTTGTATCCCATCCGGCGATCACCGTCGCGATCCCGGCGACTTCCAAAGTTACCCATCTCCGCGACAACATGTGCGCCGGGATCGGTCGGTTGCCCGATGAGAATTTGCGCAGCCGAATCGCCGCCGCGGTGGCGTGATGGAACGCTAAATCGACGGCCCCGGTGATTTCGTCTTTGTGTTGGCGAGGTGCGCGGAGCGCGTCGTGGCGATCCGGCTGGATTACTCCTGCTCCCGCCATCGCGGGTGCCTCGCAATGACAGGCGGTTGCTTGGCGGACGTCGGGATTACGGCGCGGAAGCGGTGGGCAGAAATCGGGGCTCGCGCCGCGCGCGGGTGTGCGCCTCGAAGTCGGCGGCGAGCGCGAGGAGCTTTGCTTCGCTCCACGCCCGGCCGTAAAACAGCAACCCCGTCGGCAGCGGCGCCACCGGCCCAAACGGCACGGTCACGCTGGGGTAACCCGCCATCGCCGCCACGCCGGCGCCGCCGCCGACGAGCGCATCGAGTCGATGTCGCTCCATCAGTGCATCAATGCCCTCGGTGCGTGCGACGCGCCAGCAGGTCTCCCGGGCCGCGAGATAGGCCGGCTCGGTCAGTGGGCCTTTGGCTTGCGCGCGGATGAAGTAGTGCTGGCCGAAAAGCGGCTGCACTTTGGCCCGGTGCTCGTCGTTGAACGTGATCACATCGGCCAGAGTTTTCATCGGTGCCGACGGGCCGAGGTCCGCGAGGTAGGCGTTAATGCCCGCTTTCATTTCATAGAGCATCACCTCGATGCGGGCGCTGCCGGCCGCCGAAACCCCGGGCAAATCGCCCACCTCGACGACCTCCGCGCCGGCGGCGTGCAACGCCGCGAGAGCCGTGGTCATACTGTTTTCCGGACCGCGCTTGCCGGCGGAGTTGCTCACGACCCCGATCCGCGCGCCTGCGAGCGCGCCGGGGCGTAAAGGTGCGCCCAGCTGGGACGCGAGACCATGGGGCTGGTTTTGCGTGACCGGGTCGCGCGCATCGGGGCCCGCGAGGGCGGCGAGCACCAACGCGGCGTCGCGCACCGTGCGCGTGATCGGCCCGGCGGTGTCGAAGGTGGCCGCGATGGGGATGACGCCGCTGCGGCTCACCAGCCCGACCGTCGGTTTGAATCCCACCACGCCGCAGACCGTGGCAGGGGAAATGATCGAGCCGTTGGTCTCGGTGCCGATCGCCGCGACACACAGATTTGCAGAAACCGCCGCGGCCGAGCCGGAGCTTGAGCCGGACGGATTGCGGTCGAGCACATAGGGGTTGTGCGTCTGACCGCCGCGCGAGCTCCAGCCGCTCACGGAGCGTTCGCCGCGAAAGTTGGCCCACTCGCTCAGGTTGGTTTTGCCGAGGAGCACGGCGCCTACCTCGCGGAGACGGGTAACGAGGTGCGCGTCGCGCGGCGGTTTCAGTCCGACGAGAGCGAGGGAGCCGGCGGTGGTTTCCATTTTGTCCGCCGTCGCGATGTTGTCCTTGATGAGAACGGGAATCCCGTGGAGGGGGCCGCGCATGCGTCCGGCCTTGCGCTCGGCGTCGAGGGTTTCCGCAACGGCCAGCGCATCGGGATTAAGCTCGATCACCGAGTTGAGTTTGGGTCCGGCGCGATCGATGTGGGCGATGCGGTTGAGATAAGCGGCGGTTAGCTCGCGCGACGTGAGCGTGCCGGCGGCCATGCGGCTCTGGAGGTCATCGATGGTGGCTTCGGCGAAGGGGAAGGTAGGCTCGACGGCGTGGACGGTCAGCGCGAATGCGCACGCGAGCAAGGCGATGGACCGGGCGATTCTGGGCATAGATTTCATCTGGGATCGCGGAGGGAGCAACGTGGGCGCGGGGGCGAGTTTCCGGCTCGGTGCGGTCGATGGAGTTATTGGCTTCAATGGTGAAAACCGCTGGGCCTTTCCCGCCGGATCTGTGCTAGGGGATTTTTGGCCGCTGCGGGGCGCGGGTGTCGGCGGAGACAGGGTAGAGGGCTTGGTGGTGTTCGAGTTGGTCGGAAAGGGCGGTCATCATGCGCCGGAGCGCGGCGGGCTCGGTGGCGGCGAGATCAGCCTGTTCGAAGGGGTCGTTGCCCAGATGGAAAAGTTGGTAGTGCGAGCCGCCGGAGACCGCGGTGGGGAAGTAGTGATAGATGACCTTCCAAGGGCCTTCGCGGAAACTGGTCCAGTAGGAGGTGCGGTGGGGGCCGTGAGGGTAGTGCATGAGGAACGACTCCGGTCGGGTGGAGTCGGTTTGGCCCGACAGCAGGCGGTCGAGGCGGAAGCCGTCAACCGGGTGGGTGGCGGGGGCGCGGGCCTCGGCCAAGGCGAGGAGCGTGGGAAAAAGATCCATGACGGCGGCGGTTTGGGTTTGGAGGGCGCCCGCGGCGATGGGGAGGCGGCGTTGATGCGGGTTGGCGGGATCGGGTTTTGCCCACGCAGCGATGAAAGGGATGCGCATCCCACCCTCGTAATGGGAGCCTTTTTTGCCGCGGAGTGGTGCGGCGCAGGCGACGGCATGCTCATGGCCGAGGGGCGCATCGGAGCCATTGTCGCCTAAAAAGACGACGAGGGTATCCTCCGCGATACCGAGCGCCTCGAGGTGGTTGAGGAGGTCGCCGAGGGATTTGTCCATGCCCTCGACCAGCGTGGCGAAGGCTTGGGCGTTGGCGGGTTTACCCGATTCTTGGTAGTGAGCGGCGAAGCGCGGATCGGACTCGAAGGGCGAGTGGACGGCGTAGTGGGCGAGGTGGAGGAAGAACGGTTGCCCTTGCTTGGCGGCAGCGGAGACGAGATCTTTGGCTTCTAGCGTGAGAGCTTCGGTGAGGAAGAGATCTTGGCCGTGATATTTTTCGAGTTGCGGAACGGCATGGCTGGCGCGCTTGGTCGATTTTTTGCCGAAGTCCTGTCGGGCGAAATAGCTGCCGGGGGCGCCGATGGAAGCGCCGGCAATGTTGACGTCGAAGCCGAGTTTGGCCGGGTCGGCTCCGGCGGCGGCGCGGGGACCGAAATGGCCCTTGCCGACGTGAAACGTGCGGTAGCCGGCGTCGCGGAGGAGACTGGGCAGAGTGACATCGCCGGGCTTGAGCCCGCGCCAGTTCCAAGCGGAGGGACCTTGGGTGCCGGCGTTATCCGTATCGGGATTGATCCAGTTAGTGGCGTGGTGACGGGCGGCGTTTTGGCCGGTCAGGATCGCGATGCGCGTGGGCGAGCACACGCTCATCGCGCAGAAATTGTTGAATCGGACTCCGCGGGCAGCCAGGCGCTCCATCGCGGGGGTGCGGTAAAAATGGTTGAGCGGCTGCCGTTGGGCCCGGCCGGAGGTATCGGTGATAAAAGGGACGGACGTGTCCATCACGCCCAGATCATCGACCAAAAAGACGACGAGGTTGGGCTTGGAGGCCGCGGCGGTGAGAGAAAAACCGAGGAGGAAGAAGGCGACGAGGAAGGCGCCGGGGCGGGTTTGGGGGAGCATAAAGAGGAGCCCCCATAACAGGGGTCTGGCCCCATAACAGGGGTCTGGCCCCATAACAGGGGTCTGGCCGTTTATTGTTAGTTATTGGCCCGTTTTACTTGGTGGAGATAGCCGCGCAGAGAGTTCGCAGTTCCAAGTTGCAGGTGTTCGGCCAACCACGCGATCGCGGCTCCGGTTTGTTGGCGAATCTCGCCCGCCATTTCGATTTTCCAGCTCTGTTTCTTCGGTTTGGTCGTTAGGTCCGAGGCCGTTTTTCCGCGCTTGGCCAAGTTGGCGGACAAGCTGGCGTCCCAGCTTGCCTGGCGCAGCTCGATGCGTTCCGCGCGTGGCAAGCCAGCGGTGAGGGCGCGGGCGGCGTGCTCTTTTGCGAGGGCCCGTCTCCACGCGAGCGTGCCGATCGCCCAGCCTTGCGCCAAGCCCACCAAACCTTCGCGTTGCCAAGCCGCCTCGTCTTGCGCGAGGGCCTTCAAGTAAGCGGTGTAGGCCCGGTGACCCAGTGCATCATCCGGCCAATCCCCGAGGGCTCGCAGCCAGTCTTGAACCGTGAGCGATTTTGGACGCGGACCTTTCAGCAGCGCCGCGAGACTGCTCCAACGAAAGCCGGCGACCTGTTCTGGAGGCACGATTTTCGCCCTCACCGGATTGAGGTGGATGTAGTTCACCACGCGGGTCAACGCGGCGACGTTCTCGATCAGCAGCGCCTGATAACGGCCTTGGAACAGATGCCCGCGTTCCCCGCGCGAGCGATTGAACCGGGTGGCCATCGAACTTTGCAACCAATGCATCCCCTCGCCCAAGTTCGGCTCCGGGGTCTCCACCGCCAAGTGAAAATGGTTCGGCATTAGCACATAGGCGTGAACCCGCCAGCCGAACTTGTCCGCCGCTTGAAACAGCGTGACCAAAAACGCTTCCGCCGCTCCCACGCTATCAAACAAATCCCGGCGATAATTGCCGCGGTTGATCACGTGGTGCAACGCTCCCGGGTATTCGATCCGTAGTCGTCGTGCCATGCCCCACCCAGACTTCGTTGGCCCTCACCTTCAACCAAAAAATAACAAAAAACGGCCAGACCCCTTCGGATGGCG
>CAMCWW010000031.1:0-34175 GCA_945882935.1 Opitutus sp. GAS368 | reverse complement strand
CGCGCGTATGCCACGCCTGCCGTCGTAAACGTCTCACCGCTCTAGCCCGCGGAGACCAGAAAATGGGTCGAACTTTGACCTTTTTCATCGGGTTAAACGAGGCTTGGAACGTCCCGAATTTCCCGTCGCCGGCTTTCCCTAACGGCTCGAAGTGAGCCAAGGCGGGCGGGCTGTCGTTGGTTGATTCAAAGTCTTCCACGCTCATCAGCCTCGTCGGCTGGCCACGAAAAAGCCCCGAAACTCGCGAGAGTTGCGGGGCTTGAGAATTGGTGTCCCCACGGGGATTCGAACCCCGGTTATCTCCGTGAAAGGGAGACGTCCTAACCGGGCTAGACGATGGGGACTAACACGGAACGGCGGAACTTAGGTCGCGCCCGAGTTCCTGCAAGCGTATTTTCCCGCCCAAAAAATCCGCCGCCGGCTCGCCGTTCGCCCGCGCTTGAGTTCAGCCGCCGCTCTCTGTCTTCCTTCGCCGTCCCCTGCCCTCCGGATGATTCTCCGCTTCACACCTTACACCGCCGAACTGCGCCACGCGTTCACCATCGCCACCGCTTCTCGCACCTCCACGCCCGGGATGCTGGTCGAAGTCGAGCACGACGGGGTCGTCGGCTACGGCGAGGCCTCGATGCCGCCGTATCTGGGGGAAACCCAAGCCTCCGCCGCCGCGTTTCTCGCGCAAGTCGACCTCGGCCGTTTTCCCGATCCCTTTCAACTCGGGGAAATTCTCCCCGCCATCGACGCCCTCGCCCCCGGCAACACCGCCGCCAAGGCCGCCGTCGACATCGCCCTCCATGATTGGATCGGCAAAAAACTCGGCGCACCGTGGCACCGGATCTGGGGCCTCGATCCCACCAAAGCCCCGGTCACGTCCTTCACCATCGGCATCGATACGCCGGAGGTCGTCCGCCAAAAAACCCGCGAGGCCGCGCCTTACAAAATCATCAAGGTCAAACTCGGCCGCGATCCCGCCACCGACCGCGCCCTCATCGACGCCATTCGCGAGGTCACCGACCGACCCATCACCGTCGATGCCAACCAGGGCTGGCCCGACCGCGCCGAAGCCCTCCGCATGATCGAGTGGCTCGCCACCCGCGGCGTCATCTTCATCGAGCAACCGATGCCGAAGGAAAATCCCGCCGACACCGCGTGGCTCCGCGAGCGCAGCCCCCTTCCGCTCATCGCCGACGAGAGCGTGCAACGCCTCCCCGACGTAAATCGCGCCCTCGGCGTTTTCGACGGCATCAACATCAAGCTCATGAAATGCACCGGTCTGCGCGAGGCGCACGAAATGATCACGGTTGCCCGCGCCCTCGGACTCAAAGTGATGCTCGGCTGCATGACCGAGACGTCCTGCGCCATCTCCGCCGCCGCCCAGCTTTCGCCGTTGGTTGACTGGGCTGACCTCGATGGCGCTTTGCTCATCAAGAACGACGTCTTCCTTGGCACAACCGTAGTGGACGGCAAAATCACGCTCAACGATCTGCCCGGCATCGGCGTCGTGAAACGCTAAAGCTCCCGCCCCAAGTCATCCCGTTTCCGCCGTTTATCGCCATGCCCGCCGCTCCCACGCTCCGCGAAAAAATCGGCCAGCTCCTCAACGTCGGCTTCCGCGGCACGACCGCCGTCGACTGCGAACTCATCGCCCGCGACATCCGCGATCTCCATCTCGGCGGGGTCATTCTCTTCGACCAAGAAATGGCCGGCGGCACGATCGATTCCGGCCCGCGTCGGCGCAACATCGAGTCGCCCGAACAGGTCCGCACCTTACTCCGCCACCTGCAATCGCACGCGCAGATTCCTCTCCTCACTTCGATCGACCAGGAGGGTGGCCGCGTCAACCGGCTCAAACCCGCGTATGGTTTTCCCCCGAGCATTTCCCATCAGGAGCTCGGCGCGCTCGACCAACCTGCCGAGACCTACCGCCACGCCGCCGCAACCGCGCAGACGCTCGCCGGCCTCGGTTTCAACCTGAACCTCGCGCCCGTCGTCGATCTCGACGCGCACCCCGACAACCCGATCATTAAGGGCAAAGGCCGCGCCTTCTCCTCCGATCCCGCCGCCATCGTCCGCCACGCTGCCGAATTCATCCGCGCCCACCGCGCCCACCGCGTGCTCACCTGCACGAAACACTTTCCCGGCCACGGCAGCGCCTCCGGCGACACGCATCTGGGCCTCGTCGACGTCACCGCCACTTGGACCGAGCGTGAACTCATCCCTTTTCAGCAACTCATCGCCGAAGGTCTCTGCGACGTGATCATGACCGCCCACGTTTTCAACGCGAAGCTCGACCCCGACCATCCCGCGACGCTTTCCCGCGGGGTGATGACCGGCCTGCTTCGCGAGAAACTCGGCTTCGACGGCGTCATCACCAGCGACGACATGGAAATGAAAGCCATCTCCACCCGCTATGGCCTCGCCGAATCCGTCCCGCTCGCCATCGAGGCCGGCCTCGACGTGCTCTGCTTCGGCAACAACCTGACCTACGATCCAGCCATCGCCGGAAAAGCCGTTGCCATCCTCGTCCGCGCCGTGGAGTCGGGCCGCATTCCCGAGAGCCGCATCGACCTTTCCTACCACCGCGTCCTCGCCCTCAAACGCAAAGCCGCCCTCATCCCATGAAGCCACGCCTCAATATCATCGTCGCCGCGCTCTCCTTGTCCGCCGCCCTCGCGTTCTCCGGCTGTGCCACGACGCCGGGAAAACTCTCCGCCCGCAAAGGCGACGAGATCATCGTCGCCGGCCAGCTCTTTCACACGGGCACGCCCGTCGTCACCTGGATGGACCCGGGCGGCTACGACGCCTACCGCGTCGAGCGCCGCTTCGGACTGTTCGACGAAAGCAGTTACGAAAAGACGGTCGCCGCCGCCAAGGACATCACCACGCCCAACCGTTACAGCGCCCGCATCAACACCCTCTCGCCCGATGAGATCGAAAAAATCCGCGGCGGCGGCTGGACCCTCCCTCAGCTCCAACAAGTCGTCGATCAATTCGTCCTCCACTACGACGTCTGCGGCCTCAGCAAGATTTGTTTCAACGTCCTCCACGACCACCGCGGTCTCAGCGTCCATTTCATGGTGGATATCGACGGCACGATTTACCAGACGCTCGATCTCAAGGAACGCGCCCGCCACGCCACCACCTCCAACAACCGCTCCATCGGGATCGAGATCGCCAACATGGGCGCTTACCCGCCCTCCGATACCAAGGTCCTCGACGAGTGGTATCAACGCGACGCGGAGGGCCGCATCGCGATCAAGATTCCCGCCCGCGTCGGTGATCCGATGCTCCGGGTGAAAAATTTCACCGGCCGTCCGGCCCGGCCCGATCTCGTGCGCGGCATCGTGCAAGGCCGGGAACTCGTCCAATACGATTTCACCCCCGAGCAATACGCCGCCCTCATCAAGCTCACCGCCGCCCTCTGCAAAATATTTCCCCAGATCAAGCCCGACTTCCCCCGCGGTCCCGACGGCCAAGTCCTCCCGAAAAAACTCCCCGATGCCGAACTTGCGGCCTTTAAAGGTGTGCTCGGTCATTATCATATTCAGACGAATAAGACCGACCCCGGACCCGCCACGCAGTGGGGAAAAATTCTCTCCGGCGCAAAATCCCTCCTATCCACCTCAAAATAATTCCCTCTCCCCTGTAGGAGCGGCTTTACGCCGCGATCCACGCCCCAAGCCATGCCCACGTCCCTCCCTACCCACCTCGCGGCGTAAAGCCGCTCCTACCCGCCGACCGCAGCGCCTAGATTTCCTGCGACGGCCTCAACCGCCACACCGTCCCCCGCCAGCTCCACCTTTGCCGCGAATTCAAGCAACGCGGCCACCTCAACGGCGTCCTGCTCTCGACCGACGCCGGCTGGTTTGATCCCGCCAAACCCGGCGGCGGCACCTTTCGCCCCTTCGACCTCCTCTCCACTGTTTTCTTGCCTCTGCTTCGCAGCGAAAATTTCACTGATTCCGAAATCGAACAACTCACCGTCCGCAACCCCGCCGCCCTCGCCGTCCGCGTGCGCGCCCCCACCTGAATCCGGTCCATTTATGAAATCTCCACTCCTCGCTTTCCTCGTTGTGCTCGCCCTCACCCTCGCGGCCCCGCTCCACGCCGCCGCGCCCGCCACCACTGCGTTCGTCAACGTCTCCGTCCTGCCCATGGACACCGAGCGCGTGCTTAAAAATCAAACCGTCGTCATCACCGGCGACCGCATCGTCCGCCTCGGCGACTCCGGCACCACCGCCATCCCCGCCGATGCCCGCAAGATCGACGGCACCGGCAAATTCCTGATGCCCGGCCTCGGCGAGATGCACGGCCACAACCCGCCCCTCGGCTCCTCACCCGAGTATATCCGGCAGATCTTTTTCCTCTTCATCGCCAACGGCGTCACCACGTTTCGCGGCATGCAGGGCTGGCCCGGCCAGCTCGAACTGCGCGAACTCGTAAACTCCGGCGCCATCACCGGCCCCAAGCTCTATCTGGCCGGACCGGCCTTCACCGGCAACGGCCCCGCTGCGACCCGCTCGCCCGCCGCCGCCGAAGCCCGCGTGCGCGAACAAAAAGCCGAGGGCTGGGATCTGCTCAAAGTCTTGCCCGGCCTCAAACGCGACGTCTACGACGCCATGGCCAAAACCGCTGACGAGATAGGCATCCGGTTTTCCGGGCACGTTCCCGCCGATGTCGGCCTCGTTCACGCGATCGAGCGCCGGCAAGAGACCATCGACCACCTCGACGGCACCATCGAATACCTCGGGGCAGAGACGGCCCCCGTCGATGCCGCCAAACTCGCGGCGATGGTGAAACTCCTCCGCGATTCCGGCACGCTCATGGTGCCCACAATGCCGCTTTGGGAAACGATCATCGGTTCCGCCGATCTCGCCCCGATGCTTGCCTACCCCGAACTCCGCTACATGCCGCGCGCTGAAGTCGAGCGTTGGAAAGCAGGCTACGAGCGCCGTCTCGCGGATCCGAAATTCTCCGCCGCCCGTGCCCGGCAAATCGCCGCCAATCGCAAGGTCGTGCTCAAAGCCCTCGTCGACGGCGGCGTCACGATTCTCTTCGGCACCGATGCGCCCCAGCAATTCAGCGTCCCCGGATTCTCCGTCGTCCGCGAGATGCAAGCCAACGTCGATGCCGGTCTCACGCCCTACCAAGTCTTGCAGTCCGCCACCAAAAACGTCGGCGATTATCTGAAAGCCAAAGACACGTTCGGCCTCGTCGCCCCCGGCCACCGCGCCGACCTGCTGCTCCTCGACGCGAACCCGCTGCAAAAGATCGGCCACATCGAGCAACGCTCCGGCGTGATGCTCCGCGGCCGCTGGCTCCCCGAGTCCGAACTCCAAGCCGGCCTCGCCCAAATCGCCGCCGCCCAAGGGGCAGCAGTCAAGTGACCGACGAGTAGGGCAGGGTCTCCGACCCGCCCTCCGCGCCACGTCACCTCTACGTTCGGACGCCTCAAGGGCGGGTCAAAGACCCTGCCCCACTCCTGCTCCACCAACGCTCCACCCTACTCCGCTTTCTTCCCAAACCCCGGCTCGATCTTGATCAACGCCGTCGCCGCAAATGACGGGATCGTCGCAAGCAACACCCAGATAAAAAATTTCGGGTAACCCAGTTGGTCCTGCAGCCAGCCCGCGCCCATCCCGGGCAACATCATCCCGAGCGCCATGAAGCCGGTGCAGATCGCGTAGTGCGCCGTCTGGTTTGGGCCGCGCGCAAACATGATCATGAACATCAGATACGCCGCGAACCCGAAGCCATAGCCCAACTGCTCCACCGCGAGCAGTCCGCTGATCAACCACGGATCGTTCGGCAGCGCGATCGCCAGATATACGAAAACCACATTCGGCAGATTCATCGCCAAAATCATCGGCCACAGCATCCGCTTCAGCCCGTAAACCGAGATGATCCAGCCGCCCAAAATCCCGCCGATCGTCAACGCCGCCACCCCCACCGTGCCATAGACGAGCCCGACTTGCTTCGTCGTCAGCCCCAAGCCGCCCTTGGCGGCATCATCGAGCAGAAATGGCGTCACGAGCTTCAGCGCCTGCGACTCCGCAAACCGGTAGAGCAAGAAAAACGCGAGCGCCGCGCCGATTCCCGGTTTTCGGAAAAACGCCGCAAACACCGTCGCGAAATCCGCCCACAACGCCCCCGTGCGCGGCACCGGTCCATCCGTCACCGGTTTGGGCAGCGCGAAATAATGGTAGAGGCCCAGCACGACAAAAAACACCGCCAAAATCCCGAACACCGCCGCCCACGCCGCCGCAAACCCGCCGAGCCGCTCCGCCAATACCCCCGCGAGATACACCAATCCTCCTTGGCCCGAAAGCGTCGCCAACCGGTAAAACGTGCTCCGTACGCCGACAAACGCCGCCTGCCGATGAGCGGGCAACGCGTGCAGATAAAATCCGTCGGCCGCGATGTCGTGCGTCGCCGAGCCAAACGCCATCAACCAAAATACCGCGAGCGAAGCCTGGAAAAATGCCGGCCCCGGCAACGTGAGCGCGACCGAAGCGAGCGCGGCGCCGATCACGATTTGCAGCGCCACGATCCAAGACCGTTTCGTGCGAAATAGGTCCACCAGCGGCGACCACAACGGCTTGATGACCCACGGCAGGTAGAGCCAACTCGTGTAAAGCGCGATGTCGGTATTGGAGACGCCGAGGTTCTTATACATCACCACCGACAACGTCATCACGACGACATACGGGATGCCCTGACCGAAATAGAGCGTGGGAATCCAAGTCCACGGGGTGCGTTGCGGAGCGACAGGTTGGTCCATGGGGAAAAAATCAGCGGCAGAGGCGGAGCGGTCCGCTGGTGGGAGCGAGCTTGCTCGCGACTCCGGGGGCAAAGTCGCGAGCAAGCTCGCTCCCACAAATACTCACGACCTCGTTCCCGCCCCGAAAGAGATTATTTTCGAGTACCCTCATCGTTGAGCCCCAGGCGCACCAAGTGCGGGAATCGGCAACGCCACCCGTGCGCTCTCGTTGCCGAGTCGGTCCACCGCCGTGACCACTGCGAAATCGGGCGCACCGATTTTTGCGTCGGCTCCCAGCGCGAGCGGCGGAGCGCCGGCGGGCTGCACGACGAAACGCCACTGACCTCCGGCGCGGAGCCACACCGCGAAATTCGCCGCCGCTTCGCCCGCGCCCGGCGTGATCATAAGCGTCGCAGGCGCACCCGAAATCTTCGCGGGCGCGATCGCCAACGTCGGCGCCGGTGGCGGGATCGAGTCCAGCCAAGGCGTCGCCGGCACGAGGGCGGACGTCGCATACGGCCCGGCCGCGAGCGCATCGTTAAGTCCGCGCGCATTTTTCAGGAGCGGCACCATACTAAAGTGAACATGCCCGGTCGCGGCGGGGCGCGTGCGCAGCAACTCAATCTGACCTGTAATCTCGGCCGCTTCCCAAGGCTTCGGCTCTGCGCTCACTTGGCTCGTATAAAGGCCCGGCCACAGGTGGCGTTTCTGCGGATTCTGCGCGGCCCAGTAATCGAGCAGCACGCCGAAGGCCTGCGCTTTCTGCGCGCGGGGCCAATAGAGCTGCGGCGTCAGATAATCCAGCCAGCCGCGCTCGATCCAGAGTTCCACGTCGGCGTAAAGTTGGTCGTATTGGCTAAAACCAGAAATTCCCGCCGGCCGCCGGTCGGGCCGGCCGATGCCAAACGGGCTGATCCCGAAGCGCACGTGATTTTTCTCGCTGCGGATGCCGCGGTAGAGTGCCTCGACGAGTTGGTTCACGTTTTGCCGCCGCCAGTCGGCGCGCGAGAGTTTGCCGCCAGTCGCAAGGTAACGTTGCCACGCGGGTCCATCGGGGAATTCGAGATTTTTTGCGGCCGGCGCCGCACCGGGATGGGTGAGCGCGGCGGCGTTGGCCGCGGCGGGCCGGCGGTCGGCAATCGGGTAGGGATAAAAATAATCGTCGAGGTGGACGCCATCGAGATCGTAGTTGCGGACGACTTCGCGCACGACATCGAGCGTGCGTTTTTGGGCCACGGGTTCACCGGGGTCCATCCACATGAGTTCGCCGTAAGTCTTCACCACGCCGGGGTGCGTTTTAGCCAGATGGCTCGGGTCGAGTTCGGAAATTGTACGCTGGTGGCGGGCGCGGTAGGGATTGAACCACGCGTGTAATTCAAGGCCGCGGCGGTGCGATTCCGCGATCCACTCGCGCAACGGATCGTAGAGCGGGCTTGGCGCGCGGCCCTGTTTCCCGGTGAGAAACTCCGACCACGGTTCGATCGACGAGGGATAGATCGCATCGGCGGCGGGCCGCACTTGCAGGACGATCGCGTTGAGGCGCAGGGCTTGCGCGCGGTCGAGGATCGCGAGCATCTCGGCCCGTTGCTGCACGGTGGGCAGGCCGGGTTTGCTGGGCCAATCGATGTTGGCGACGGTCGCGACCCACACGCCGCGAAATTCGCGCGGCGCGGGCGGCGGCTCGTCGGCGGGATTCACGACCGCGACGGGCGCGGGCGGCGGGGCGGGCGGCGTGGTGCAGCCACCGAGGAGCAGAGCGAGCGCGGTGACGAGGTAGGGCCGCGACGGCCGGGTGCGGCCGATTAGCGTTACCGGACCAAACCTGTCGGGCTCGGAGGCCCCACCAATTCCTTGGGAGCGGGCGGGTGATCGCGGGAGCGCGATCATGACGAGCCCCCCCCTGCGCTCATCGCGCGACGCACATCACCGGCCACGGCATCGAGCGCGGTCTGTGCGGCGGCGACATCGGTCTTCAAGCGGAGCGCAACGATCGCGGTTTTCACTCTATAAACACACGCCTCCAGCGCGGCTTTGGCTTCGGCCTCACTCGCGCCCGTAGCGCGCACAGTCAGCGCGATCGCCCGGCGGTAGAGCTTCGCGTTCGTCGGCATCACATCGACCATCAGATTGCCGTAGACTTTGTGCAGCCGCACCATGATCGCGCTTGAGAGCGTGTTGAGAAAAATTTTCTGGGCCGTGCCGGCCTTGAGGCGCGTGCTGCCGGAAATCGTTTCGCTGCCCGTATCGAGCGTGACGCCGATCTCGGCCATGGCGACGACGGGAGAATCGGGATTGTTCGCCGCCCCGATCGTGAGCGCACCCGCCGCGCGCCCGGCCTCCAATACGCCGAGCACAAAAGGCGTCGCCCCGGAAGCCGCGAGACCGATGACCACGTCATTGACTGTGGGTGCGACGGCACGCACATCGGCTGCCCCCTGCGCGCGGTTGTCCTCGGCTCCTTCGACCGCTTCGAACAACGCCTGCCGCCCGCCTGCGAGCAGCGCGACGACCCGGTCCTTCGGCCAGGTAAACGTCGGCCAAAGCTCCACACTGTCGAGGAGGCCGAGTCGGCCGGAAGTGCCGGCACCGGCGTAAATGAGCCGGCCGCCCGCAGCGATGCGCGGCGCGGCCGCATCAACCGCGCGCGCGATTTGGGGCGCGGCAGCGTGAACCACATTTGCCGCGAAGACTTGGTCTTCGGTGAAGGCGCGGATGAGTTCGGTCGTGGCGTAAAGATCGAGATCCGGGTGCCGGCCGCTGGGGGTTTCCGTGTTAAGCATCGGTAGAAAAAAGCATCGAGGATGATAGACGTGGTTCAACCGAAGATTCGCGAGGAGTCCCTATTTCTTTAACCGCGAATGGGCGCCAAGGGACGCGAATCCAGACGACGATGAACTTTATCCGAAGGAGCGGCCGGCGTGGCGTGGGCGTCCCGCCCATGTTCCGAACCCACGGGCGAGACGCCCGTGCCGCTTCTCAATCCACCGCGCGCATTCCTTCTCACTATAAGTCGTCTGAAATTGGCGTTCATTCGCGGCAATTCGCGGTTTCCCTCCGGTGATTTCCCGGATTGATTTGCTCGATGGAATCCTCGCCGCCACCCCGCGACCCCGAACTGTTCGTCGGCACGCTTTCCGGCACGAGCGTCGACGGAATCGACGCCGCCCTCGTGCGCTTCGGCGCGCGGCCCGAGTTGATCGCTGACCACTCGCTGGCGTTTCCCGCCGAGCTGAAGGCCGAGTTGTTCGCGTTGGGCCGGCCCGGGGACAACGAGATCGACCGGCTCGGCCGGACCGATACGGCGCTCGGCCGCCTGTTTGCCCGCGCGGTCAACGAACTGCTCGCCAAGGCCGGCGTCGCTCCGCGGGACGTGCGCGCGGTCGGCAGCCACGGCCAGACGATCCGACACCGTCCGGGCTTCGACCCAGCGTTCACCCTCCAGATCGGCGACCCCAACGTGATTGCGACCGAGACCGGGATCCCGGTCGTCGCGGATTTTCGCCGCAAGGACATGGCCCTTGGCGGTCAAGGCGCACCGCTCGTGCCGGCGTTTCACGAGGCGGTGTTTCGAACGAAAGAAAACGACCGTGTGGTGGTGAACATCGGTGGCATCGCCAACCTCACCGCGCTCCCCGCCGATCCCACGGCTCCGGTGCTCGGCTTTGACACCGGGCCGGGCAATACCCTGCTCGATGCGTGGGCGCGGCGGGTGCTCGGCACGCCGATGGACCGCGACGGCGCGTTCGCGGCCAGCGGGCGGGTGGTGCCGAAGTTGTTACGGGCGATGTTGGCCGAGCCTTATTTCGCGCAACCGGCGCCGAAGAGCACGGGGCCGGAACAGTTTTCAACGGCCTGGCTGGAAACGCGCTTGGCCGGATTGGCGGAACCGCCGAGCGATGCCGATGTGCAGGCGACCCTCGTCGGGCTGACCGCGCGGAGCATCGCGGACGCGGTCAAGGCGCTGCCACTGGGCGCGGCACCCGAGGTTTTTGTCTGCGGCGGCGGCGCGCGGAATCCGGGGCTCATGCGCGCGCTGCAGGCCGAGTTGCCCGACTGCAAAGTCGCGACGACCGATGCGCTCGGCGTGGCGGGCGATTGGGTCGAGGCGATGGCGTTTGCGTGGCTCGCGCGGCAACGCGTGCTCGGGCTACCGGGAAATTGTCCGCGGGTGACGGGGGCGAGCCGCGCCGCGGTCTTGGGCGCGGTGTTTTTGCCGGAGTGATACTGTAGGCCCGACCGACGGTCGGTTCTACAACTCGGGGGCACCCAGGGTGATCTCGCCCACGGCGACGCGGTGCAAAAAGAGCGCCACAATTTGTGCGCGGGGCGCGATCGTTTCAACGCGGCAAAATTCACGGTCGCTGTGCAGATTGTCGCCGATCGGGCCGATACCATCGAGATTAGGGAGACCGCCCGCGGTGAGAAAATTCCCATCCGAGCCACCGCCGCCATGGACCCAGGTGAATTCCGGTACGCCCACATCGCGCGCGGCCCGTTGCCACTCCGGGAACACGGCCTCCTCGGCGGGGAGACATTTTTTGGGCGGGCGGTTGAAGCCACCTTTGAGCGTGAGCTTGAGGCCGTCGCGGGCGTTGATGCGATCGGCGAGCGCTTGGAAACGGGCGAGCAGCGGCGGTCCGTCGGCGGTTTGGGTGATCCGAATGTCGATCTCGGATTCGGCGAAATGCGGCACGACGTTGGTCGCGGCGGCACCCCCGCGGATGTTGCCGATGTTGACCATCACGCCGGGCATCTCGGTGGGGATTTTTGCCGCTTCGAGCAGAAACTCAGCGAGGGCGAGGATGGCGCTGCGGCCGTCGTTGGGAACTTTTGCGGCGTGAGCCGCGCGGCCGTGGCAGGTGGCGACGAGCCCGCCCGTCCCCTTGCGAGAATGGATGATGTTGCCGTTGGGCCGGCCGGGCTCGAAGACGAAACCAAACCGATGGTCGCGCGCCGCGGCACGGAAGAGGTGCGCGGTGCCGTGCGAACCGGTCTCTTCGTCAGGCGTGAGCAGGACCTCCCAGCCGACACTCGCGGCGTGCGGCGTGGCTTCGAAGGCCTGGAGCGCGGCGAGAATCGTGACGAGGCCGCCCTTCATGTCCGCGACCCCCGGACCGTTGAGCGTAGTGGCATCGAGCCAGCGGCAGACTTGAAACGCGTCGTTGGCTTCGTAAACGGTGTCGTAGTGACCGCAGAGAAAAACCTGGGTCGGCGCGGCCGGACGCAGTCGGATGCGAAGCGCGCGCGAGCCGGGCGGATTGAAACCCGGCGCGTCGGTGCCGATGTCGGCGATCGTGGCGGAAGGAAAAGCGCGGGAAAAATCGGCGCGCAGAGTGTCGGCCATGCGGGCAAGACCGGCGGCGTGACCGGAGCCGGAGTTGATATTCGCCCAGCGCTCAAGGAGCGCGCCGAGTTCGGCGGTGCGGGCGGGAAGGGCGGCGATAGAGGGAGGGACTGGAGATGAGATCATGCGAGACGGGAGGAAAATTTAGGCGTGGTTTTGCAGACTGTAAACCCGACCGTTGGTCGGGCTCCGGACCCAGGCAACCGACAACACCACCGGAAACCGACCACCGGTCGGTTCTACAACGGAGCAGGAAGGAGGGAGTTTACCCCCGCAGCTCCAGCATCAGTACGAACCGGTGATGCAACGCCCGGCCGCGCGGCGCTGGAAGCACACGAGGTTGTCGGGCAAAATCAACACCTTGGTCGAGCGACCCTGCAACGGGTGCAACGGTTGGGGCAGGCGATCGACGAGCTGGCCTAGATCGGGCCCGGAAGAACTTGGCATAAACGTTAGAAACTTCGTCATTTTTGCCATTTGTGCCGCTGCCCGCCAGCCCTATCATCGGAACAACTCCTCCCTCTTTCCTTCCGATCACCCTTCGCCCCTAAAAAACCCATGCTTTCGTCGCACCTCCTCGCCCGCAGCCGCTACGAACAGGCCGCCATCGCCGTGCTCCCCGGCAGTCTGGCCGCCTCGCGCGCCGTCGCCGCCGAAATCGCCGCGCTCATCCGCCAACGCCACGCCGAGAAACGCCCCGTCGTCCTCGGCCTCGCGACTGGCTCCACCCCCGTCAGCCTTTACGCCGAACTGGTGCGCCTGCACCGCGAGGAGGGCCTGAGCTTCGCCAACGTCACTACCTTCAACCTCGACGAGTATTACCCGCTCTCGCCGGAGCACGCGCAGAGCTACCGGTCGTTTATGCGGCGGCATCTTTTCGACCACGTCGATCTCGACCCGACCCGCACCCACTTGCCTTCGGGCACCGTCGCCAAGCACGAGGTCGACGCCCATTGTGCCGCCTACGAAGCCGCGATCCGCGCTGCCGGCGGGATCGATTTTCAAATCCTCGGCATCGGCCGCACCGGTCATATCGGCTTCAACGAACCCGGCAGTCCCCGCCACTCGCTCACCCGCCTCGTCACGCTCGACCCCCTCACCCGCCGCGACGCCGCCGGCGACTTCGGCGGCATCGATTCCACCCCGCGCCATGCCCTGACCATGGGCGTGCGCTCCATCCTCGATGCCCGCCGCGTCGTTCTCATGGCTTGGGGCCAGCACAAAGCCGCGATCGTCCGCACCGCCATCGAGGGCGAGGTCAACGCCCACGTCTCCGCCTCGTTCCTCCAGGAGCACCCCGCCGCGCTCTACGTCCTCGACCCCGCCGCCGCCGGCGCTCTCACCCGCAACCGCACTCCTTGGCTCATCGGCGCGCTCGAAGACCAAGGCCTCGCCTGGGAAGAGCGCATGACCCGCCGCGCCATCCTCTGGCTTTCGCAGCTCAAGGCGAAACCCATCCTGAAACTCACCGACGACGATTATAACGAAGCCGGCCTGCAGGATCTCCTCCGCATCCATGGATCTGCCTATGAGGCCAACCTCGTCGGCTTTTACCAGATGCAGCACACGATCACCGGCTGGCCCGGCGGCCGGAATCCCGCCAAGTCGAAACCCGGCGACGCGCCCGTGCGCCCGCTCCGCGCCGCCTCCGCCCCGGTGTTTCCCAAGCGCGTGCTGATCTTTTCTCCGCATCCCGACGACGACGTGATCTCGATGGGCGGCACCCTCTGTCGCCTCGTCGAGCAGGGCCACGAGGTCCACATCGCCTACGGCGTCTCCGGCGCCAGCGCCGTCTCGGACGACGTAGTGGGGAACCAACTCGCCTTCGTGCGTGCCAGCGGCCTCGCCGATCCGACCCGCATCGCCCACCTCGACTCTCTCACTGCGGGCCTCCACGCCGGGGCTGGCCTCCCCCACTCGGCCGAACTCACGGATTGGAAAGGTCTCATCCGCCGCCACGAAGCCATCGCCGCCGCCCGCGTCTGCGGTGTGAACGAGTCCCGCTTACACTTTCTCAACCTGCCCTTTTACCACGCCGCGCCCCGCAGCCGCGCCTACTCCGCCGCCGACGTCACCCTGATGAGCACGCTGCTGGCCGAGGTGCAACCGCACCTCATCTACGCCGCCGGCGATCTCGATGACCCGCACGGCACCCACCGCCTCTGTCTCCACGTGCTCCGCGACGCCCTCGCCGCCGCCGCGCAGGCCCCGTGGCTCGCCGCCGCCGAACTCTGGCTCTACCGCGGCACCTGGGCCGACTGGCCGCTCGACGAGATCGACCTCGCCGTGCCGCTCAGCCCGAACGAAGTGCTCCGCCGCCGCCGCGCGATTTTCCGCCACGAGACGCAAAAAGACCAAGCGCTCTTCCTCGGCGAAGACCGCCGCGAATTCTGGCAACGCACCGAGGACCGCAGCCGCCGCCTCGCCCAAGCCTACAACGCCCTCGGCCTCGCCGAATACGAAGCCATCGAAGCCTTCAAACGCTACGCCCCGGCCGACCTCCTCAAGTCCGGGGCTTTCTGAGGCGGTCCGACCGCCGCAAATTTTTGCTTCCGGTAGGGACGCCTCTCCGAGGCGTCAGTTTGTCCCCACGTCCGGACCGCTCGGAGAGCGGTCCCTACCTCGAGCTGTCCCCGCTCAAACCTTCACAAACCACCGCTTTCGCCAGAGCACCCAGCCAAAGCCCAGAAACGCCCCGACGAACGCCAACGCAAATGCCAGCGAGGCGTTGACCGGACTCAGATACGGCGTGAACCCGTTCGCATAGATCCAGCCTTTCAACGTGATCTTGGCCCCAGCCGCGTTTTGCCACGCGATCAAGCCCATCGTCTTCGCCACCAGCCCCGCGCCCACGAAGATCACGATCGCATTCATCCCGTAGATGACCAACGGCGTCGCCCACGCCCGCCAACCGCGCACGTCGATCAACCAGTAAAACACCGCGAACAGCACCGCCGACCACCCCGCCATGAACAGGGCAAAGGCGCTCGTCCAAAGGTTTTTATTGATCGGCTGCCAGAGCCCGAGCAGCGCCCCGGCCAAGAGCAACGCCGCGCCCAATCCAAACAACCGCGTCGCCCGCACCGCACCGGGCTGCGGCCCGCGCAACA
This sequence comes from Opitutus sp. GAS368, assembly GCA_945882935.1. Classification (GTDB taxonomy): domain Bacteria; phylum Verrucomicrobiota; class Verrucomicrobiia; order Opitutales; family Opitutaceae; genus Tous-C4FEB. The sequence continues at coordinate 18,964 of CAMCWW010000031.1, read as the reverse complement.
CCGCGCCCGCGAGCGCCCCGAGCAACGTGGTCGCGATCGCCGCCCACGTGGAGACGATGCCCTCCGGATCAAACCCCGGCGCCGGCGCGCCGCTCCACGTGTGCCCCGCGAGCAGGTTCGAATCGATCCACCACGGCAGACTACCCGTCGCCTCATCGATTTTTCCGGCGCCATGCCCCGGCACCGGAATAAATTTTAATATCAAAGCGTAGCCCACCAGCAACCCCGCCGTCCAAGCGAGCTGCCCGCGCCATCGCCACCGCAGACAAATCGCACCCGCGACCAGATAGCACAGGCCGATGCGCTGGAGCACGCCGGGGATCCGCATTTTTTCGAGGGCGAAATTGTGCGCCGGCAACCATCCAAACGGAAAAGCCGTCAGCAACAGCCCAAGCCCGAAAATAATCGCCGACCGCCGCAACACATGGCGGAAAAGTTCGGCCCGATCCCCGCCCGCCTCGACGCGTTTGGCGAAAGAGAGCGTCATCGCCACGCCCACGATCCATAAAAACGCCGGGAAAATTAGATCGGTAAACGTCCATCCGTGCCACGGCGCATGCAGGAGCGGCGGATAAACGTTGCTCCACGAACCCGGGTTATTGACGAGCAACATTCCGGCGATCGTCGCACCGCGAAACGCATCCAGAGAAACCAAGCGCGTTGACGGAGTGGGTGCAGGACTGCTCATGAAACCTCGCCAGCCCTAGGCCGCCCCGCTTTCTCCGACAAGGCGATTGTGGCCTCATCATTTCCCGCCATACCGCGCCAACAGCAACGGAATCTCGTCCACCTCTCGGATCGCCGAACGCTCCAACGTCCCGACGTGGCGGTTCAACATCACGGAAAACACCAGCCGTTCGCCGCTCGCCGCCGTTACAGAACCTGAAAGCGACGCCACCCAGCGAAGCCCGCCGGTCTTCGCCCGCACGTTGCCCTCCGCCGCCGTGCCCTTCATCCGGCGCCGCAGCGTCCCGTCCACCCCCGCCACCGGTTGCGCCGCCGTGAACGCCGCCGCCTCCCGGTGCGTCGCCATAAACTGCAACAGCGCCGTCGTCGCCGCCGTCGTCGTGAGATTGTTGCGGGAAAGCCCCGAGCCTTCGTCGAAATTCACTTCGTCCGCGCGCAGGCCGTGGCGGGCCAAAAACTCCCCGAGCGCCTTCACCGCCAGCTCATCCGTGCGCACCCCGGTCGGCGTGGCCGCGCCCCGCTGCGCCTCGCCGACTTGGGCAAAAATCAAATCCGTCTGCAGATTCTGCGACTCTTTCATGAAGTGCGCCACGAGTTCGCTTAGCGGCGGCGAAACGATTTCGCCGAGCGCCACCGCGCCCAGGCCCACCACCGTCGCCTCAGGCCAGCGCACGCCGCGCGCCCGGCCTTCGACCGCGATCCCCGCGCGCTCCAGCGCCGCCTTCAGTCCATTGGCAAACCACTGCGCCGGCCGCGGCACCGTCGCCTCGGTCAACCACTCCTGTCCGCCCAGCGGCAGCTCGCCGAAAATCTGCACCGTCATCTCGCCCGGCACCCGCAGCACGCGGATGCGCCGCGCCCCGCCCGCCGCCGTGGTCACGCTGCGGTTGTCGATCACCAGTCCCGTGTGCGGCTGGAGCAGCTCGACCACGCACGGCGCGCCCGCCGTCGCCGCCGGCACGACGCGCAGATCGACAAAATTGTCGTTGAGCGTGATCGCCGCAATCTCCGCGCCGTAGTCGTCGTTCATGTCGTCCACCGTCCAACTCGCGCCCTGCGGCGTACCTTGGTAAAACGTGCCATCCGCCACGAGATCGCCCGCGATCCGGCGCACCCCGGCCTTTTTCACCGCCGCGACCAACGGCTCAAACGCCGTCATAAACTCCAGCTTCGCCCGCCGCGGATCCCAACTCGGATCACCGCGCCCGATTACGATCAGATCGCCTAAAAGTTCGCCCGCGGCATTCACCGCCACCGACCCCACCAACGGCGTGCGAATCCGAAAATCTCCGCCTAACGTGTCGAGTGCGAGCGCGCCCACGTAGAGTTTGCTGTTCGACGCCGGACTCATCCGCCGCGTCGGGGCGTATTCGTAGAGCGTGCGTCCCGAATCGAGCGACACCACCTTCACGCTCCACAACGCGCCGAGAAACTTCGGTTGGCTCACCTGCGCCTCAAGCGCCGCCTGCAACTCCGTCAACGTGCTCACCGGCACCGTTGGCACCGTTGGCGCGCTGGGCGCCGCTCCCTCCGCCGCGCCCCACGCCCGTCCCGCGACGAGCAAAACCAAGAAAAAACAACTCCACCGTGTACGACCGGTTTTCATGGGCGCAGACCGTGGCGGGCCGGGCGCCGGAGCACAACTACGGAGCAGCGCACGTAAGGGTGACGTGAATGAGGCCCGCGCCTGGCGTGGCATGGGCGTCCCGCCCATGGATTCGGGCTGGAGCGGGCGAGACGCCCGTGTCACTTTCTTCGGGACCTTTATGCAATTTTCCGCCATCGCCGCCGCTCTACCTTCCACCGCCGTCACCCGTTTTGATCACGTCCCGTTTCCCTTGGTCGCCTCGGGCAAGGTCCGCGAAATCTTCGACCTCGGCGACGCCTTGCTGCTCGTCGCCAGCGACCGACTTTCCGCGTTCGATGTGATCTTGCCCGACGGCATTCCGGGCAAGGGCATCGTCCTCACCCAAATGAGCAACTGGTGGTTCGCCCAGACCTCGGCGCTCATCGCCAACCACCTCTTGCCCGATCAGCCGGGTGAATTTGCCCGCCGCGGTCTGCCCGACCGCGACCTGCAACTCCGCAGCATGATCGTGAGAAAACTCACGCCGCTCACCATCGAGTGCGTCACCCGCGGCTACCTCATCGGCAGCGGTTGGAACAGTTATAAAAAAACGGGCGAGGTCTGCGGCCTCCGTCTTCCCATCGGTCTCCGCCAAGCCGATCGTCTGCCCGAACCGATCTTCACCCCCACCACCAAAGCCCCCAAGGGCGAGCACGACGAACCCATCAACGACGCCCAAGCCGCCGCCCGCATCGGCCCCGCGCTCTACGAAAAAGTGAAGGCGACGAGTCTCGCACTCTACCGCTTTGGCCACGACCGCGCGCGCGCCGCCGGCATGATCTTGGCCGATACAAAATTCGAACTCGGCACGGATGCCGCCGGCAACCTTGTCCTGATCGACGAAGTCCTCACGCCCGACTCGTCGCGCTACTGGCCCGCGGAGAGCTACGTCCCCGGCGGCTCGCCGCCGAGCTACGACAAACAATTCGTCCGCGACCACTTGCTCGCGTTGCACTGGAACCAGCAGCCCCCAGCCCCGCGCCTGCCCGCCGAGGTCATCGCCCGCACGCAGGAAAAATACCTCGCTGCGTTGAAAAATCTGCTCGGTTAAACGCCCGAATTGACGCCAGCCATAAATATGGCTTTATGGCGGCAATGAAGACCACGCTGGAAATTCCCGATCCGCTCTACAGCCAGCTCAAGGTGACCGCCGCCCAGCAGGGGAAAACCGTGCGCAGCTTCGTCAACGACGCTCTCGTGGAGAAACTGCGCGCTCCGGCCCCCAGCCCGAATTCGCGACCGGCTTGGACCCGGGCGGTCGGCGGCCTCAATCACCTCCACGCCGAAACCCGGCGCATTGAAAAAACTATTCTCACCGAGTTTTCAAAAATCGATTCGGCGGACTGGAAATGATTCTCGATACGAACGCTCTGTCCGCGTTGGCCGACGGTGATTCCGCACTCGTTGCAAAACTCGGCAACACCTCCCGGCTTGCGCTGCCAGTGATCGCGTTGGGCGAATATCGGTTTGGCGTCACGGCCTCACGGCATCGAAAAACCTACGAGGCCTGGCTGACGGAGCACCTCCCGCTTTTTGAAACACTGCCGGTCGATGCTCACACGACCGCCCACTACGCCGCGCTGCGGCACGAGCTAAAACGCTTGGGCCGGCCGGTGCCGGAAAACGACCTCTGGATCGGGGCCCTCGCGCTCCAACACCGTCTGCCGGTCGTAAGCCGCGATGCCCACTTCACCACCATGCCCGGCGTACGCGCCGTGACTTGGTAGAGCTCCGTTTGCCGGTTCGCGGCCCCGTCACTGCCGCGCGCCCAGCGGCGCCGTCACCGCCCCGCGCCCCGCGCGCACCAACTCGCGCCGCAGCCAGTCGAGCGCCGCGTTCACCGCCCGCACTTTGACCGTCGTGCGCGGTCCAGGATAGTTCAGCTTTTTCGACCACACGCCGTGTGGCGCATGCAGCGCCAAATAAAACGTCCCCACGGGATTCTCCGCCGTCCCGCCGCAGGGACCGGCAAATCCCGTAATCGCGATCCCGTAATCCGCGCCGAGGATCTCCGCGGCGCCCGTGGCCATGGCGACGGCGTTTTCCGCGCTCACCGCACCGTGCTGCGCGAGCAGGCACTCCGGCACGTCGAGCAACTGCATCTTGGACTCGTTGGAATAGCACACCACTCCGCCCGAGAAAAACTTGGACGCACCGCAGATGTCCGTAAACGAGTTCGCCAGCAACCCGCCGCTCGCCGTCTCCGCGCACGCGAGCGTCTTCTCCCGCACCCGCAACAGATCCGCACATACCCGCGCCAGCGGGTCGTGCCCGTAGCAGACAAAATCTTCGCCCAACAGCGCCGCGCATTCCTCCGCGACCGCGCGCAGCCGAGGGTCATCCAACTGCCCGTTCGGCGAGCTCAACCGGCAATCGACATGGCCCGAGTGCGCGCAAAACGCGATGCTCAGCGCCGCCCCGAAGCGGTCAAAGATCGGCTGCAGCTTCGTCTCGAGCGCGCTCTCGCCCACGCCCGAGGTGCGGATCTGCACATAGGCCTCACGCTCCATCAGCAAGCCCCGCGCCGCCAGCCGTGGCACGACTTGCTCAGTGAACATCGGTTGCAGCTCGTTCGGCGGTCCGGGCAACATCACCAAAATCTTCCCGTCCTGCTCCACCCAGAGACCCGGCGCCGTGCCGTTGGCGTTGATCAACACTTCGCCTCGCTCGAAAACCTGCGCCTGCTTGAGATTGTTCGGCGTCATCTTTCGGCCCAAGCGCTCGAAACGCGCCTCGATACTCGCCTCGACCTCGGCGTTGCGCACGAGTTTTTGCCCCAACACCTCCGCGATGCAATCGCGCGTGCGGTCGTCGCACGTCGGCCCGAGGCCCCCCGTCGTGATCACCACATCCGCCCGCGACCAACTCTCGCGGAACTGCGCCACGATCGCATCGGCCTCGTCGGTGATGGTGATGTTCCGTCGGAGCGTCACCCCCCGCCGGCCGAGTTGCGCGCCGACGAAGGTGAGGTGACCGTTGGCCGTCAGGCCCAACAGCAGCTCGTCCCCGAGCGTGAGAAGCTCGTAATAGAGTTGGGCGACGGGCTTGGAGGCGGCGGAGGAGTTGCTAGATGAAACCATACTTGCGAGATCTGAGGTAAGGCGGATTCTCCGAAAATGCCAACCGGCGAAACCGTAAATCTGAAAGAGAAGGTCCGCCATCTCTCCGACAAGCCCGGCGTCTACCTCATGAAGGACCGCCTCGGCCGCATCATTTACGTCGGGAAGGCCAAAAATTTAAAAAAACGCGTCTCCACCTATTTTACGCCGTCACGCGCGATGACGTGGCACCCGAAGATTCGCGCGCTCATCGAGATGATCGCCGACTTCGATGTGCACGAGGTGAAGTCCGAACCCGAGGCCCTCATCCTCGAGGGCAAGCTGATCAAGCAGTGGAAACCGAAATACAACACCGACTTCACCGACGACAAACGCTTCCTCCTCGTCCGCGTCGATCTGGCCGAAGAACTCCCGCGCTTCCGCCTCACCCGTTTTAAAAAAGAGGATCGCTCCCGCTATTTCGGCCCCTTCGCCCACAGCGGGCTCCTGCGCAAATCCCTCGCCCAGATGCGCCGCCAGTTCGGCATTCTCCTCGGCGACGCCACCCCGCAGAAACGCCCCGACGGCACCTGGCAACTCTACGACGACGTGCGCCAGGAACTCTACGGTTTCGAAAACACCGTCACGCCCGACGCCTACCGCGCCCGCGTGGACGAGGCCTGCACCTTCCTCGAAGGCAAGTCCCGCGAATGGCTCGAAACTCTCCGTGCCGAGATGCTCGCCGCCGCCGAAAAACAACAGTTTGAAAAAGCCGCCGAGCTTCGCGATATCGTCTTCGCCCTCGGTAAGACCCTCGCAAAAACCCGCAACTTCGAGCGCACCGATCCCACCCAGGCGCTCCCCGATGCGAGCACCGAAGCCCTGCGCCTGCTCGGCGAGGCCCTCGCGCTCAAATCCCCGCCACGCACGTTGGAGTGCTTCGATATCTCCCACATTTCCGGCACCTTCGTCGTCGCCTCGATGGTCGCGTTTTCCGACGGCCGCCCCGACAAGGACAACTACCGCCGTTTCCAGATCAAAAGCTTCATGGGCAACGATGATTTCCGGGCGATGGAGGAAGTCGTTGGCCGCCGCTACCGCCGCCTCCGCGACGAGGGCAAACCGCTGCCCGATCTCGTCGTGATCGACGGCGGTCGCGGCCAGATCGGCGCCGCGCTCAAAGCCTTCGTCGCCCTCGATCTCGAGCCGCCCCCGCTCATCGGCCTCGCGAAAAAACACGAGACGATCATCTTCCCCGACGCCCGCCCGCCGCTGAATCTCTCGCTGCATTCACCCGCGCTCAACTTGCTCCAGCGCCTGCGCGACGAAGCCCACCGCTTCGCCAACACTTACAACGCCGATCTCCGTTCGCGTAAAATCCGCGAGAGCGTGCTCGATGATTTTCCGGGACTCGGCGCCGTCCGCCGGGCGGCGCTGCTCGCTCATTTTGGCGACATCGAGAAACTCCGCGCCGCACCCAGCGAAGCCATCGCCGAAGTCCCCGGCTTCGGTGGCAAACTGGCCGCCGAGCTGCACGCGTTTCTCCACCGCGCCGCACCCGCCACGTCCTCTTTCCCGGCTTCACTACCAGCTCCGGATTCAGCGGTGAAATCCGTGGTGAACTAAATTCTGCGTTTCCGCCGCTAGGCCAACGGATCGACGACCTCGAAAAAACCGAAGCCGGAAACACCCGCGCGATTTCCGCCAAAAACCGGTTGCCTCGGTCGGATGCGCCCGCCTCGCTCCGAGCTGCGCCACCCCCGCCCGAAAATTTCCAAAAAAAATTTTCCCTATCCCAGCCAATGTCCCACCCCCGTCGCTAAGATCATGCGCAATTCAACGCTATTTTGCGCATGATATATTACGCTCACACTGCCACCCGCTCCGACGGCACACCCGACCCGGAACAATCGCACTGGCAGCTGTTGACCAACCCCGATCCCGCTAAACCCGGCCACCTCGAAGCCGTGGCGAAGCTCGCCGCCAATTTCGCGGCCGCCTTCCACGCCGCCGACTGGGCCCTCCTCGCTGGCTTATGGCACGATCTCGGTAAATTCTCCGCCGAGTTCCAATCTTACCTCTGCGCCGCCGGTGGAGGCGAAGCCCACCTTGAAGAACGCCCTGAAATCGCTGCCAAAGTCGATCATTCCACCGCCGGCTCCCAGCACGCCGCCCGCGAACTAAAACTCTTCGGCCCACTCCTCGCCTATCTCATCGCGGGCCACCACGCCGGTCTAGCCAACGGCCACGACGGCACCGATTCGTGTCTCGAAGTTCGCCTGCAAAAAAAGATCCCATCATTCGCGCCCGCCCCCGCCGCTCTCCTCGCTCTCGCCTCGCCTACCCACCGCCCACCCAGTCACGCCCTCAGTTCCGGCTACGCCCTCGGCTTTTTCCTTCGCTTCAGTTTCTCCTCCCTCGTCGATGCCGACTGGCTCGACACCGAGGCCTTCATGTCTCCCGGGAAGGCCACCGCCCGCGCCCGTCAGCCCCAACCGCCCCTCGCAGCACTCCGCGATTGTCTCAACACGCACCTCGCGCGTTTCGGCTCGCCCAACACTCCCGTTAATCGCGCTCGCGCCGCAGTACTCACCGCCTGCCGCACCGCCGCCACGCAGTCACCCGGCCTCTTCTCGCTCACTGTCCCCACCGGCGGCGGCAAGACGCTCGCCTCCCTCGCCTTCGCCCTCGATCACGCTCTGCGCCACGGCTTCGATCGCATCATCTACATCCTCCCGTTCACCAGTATCATCGAGCAAAACGCCGCCGTCTTCCGCGAGGTCTTTGCCTCCCTCGGTGACGATGTCGTGGTCGAGCACCACTCCAATCTCGACCCCGACGAGGATAACGTCACGGCCGCCTCGCGTCTCGCCACGGAAAATTGGGATGCGCGCCTTATCGTCACCACCAACGTTCAGTTCTTCGAGTCGCTCCACGCCGCCAAGCCCCGCCGCTGCCGCAAACTTCACCGCCTTGCCCGCAGCGTCATCATCCTCGACGAAGCTCAAACGCTCCCGCTCACCCTGCTCCAGCCCTGCCTCCGCTCGCTGCAAGAACTCGCCGGCCACGATCCCCACGGAAACTCGAACTACTCCACGTCCATCGTCCTCTGCACCGCCACCCAGCCCGCCATCGAGCATCGTCCCGACTTCAAATCCGGCCTGCGCAACGTCCGCGAAATCATTCCCGACCGTATCCAGCTTTTCTCCACACTCCGTCGGGTCCGCGTCACCGACCTCGGCCGCTCTCTCCTCACCGACGCCGAACTCGCCGTCCTTCTCGCCGCGCAGCCGCAGGCGCTGTGCATCGTCAATACCCGCCGGCATGCCGCCGAACTCTTCGCCCGCCTCCCGGACGATGGTGCGCGCCGTCACCTCAGCGCGCTTATGTGCCCTGCCCACCGCAGCGCTGTCCTCGGCGATCCCCAAAACCCCGCGCCCGGCACCATCCGCTACGCGCTCAAAAATCGCCTCCCGTGCCGCGTAGTCACGACCCAGCTTATCGAGGCCGGCGTAGATGTGGATTTCCCCGTCGTCTACCGCGCGCTCGCCGGCCTCGATTCCATCGCCCAAGCCGCCGGCCGCTGCAACCGTGAGGGCCGCCTCACCAACCACGCAAATCAGCCCAGCCTCGGCGACACCTTCGTCTTCACTCCCGAGCCACCTATCCCGCGCGGCTTCCTCCGCAAAGCCGCCGACTCCGCCGCCGAAATCCTTCCGCTCCACGCCGCCGACCCGCTCTGCCCCGCCGCCATCGAAGCCTACTTCCGCCTCCATTACTGGAAAAACGAAGATCAGACCGACGCCAAAAAAATCCTCGATTGCTTCCCGCGCCAGCTCTCGCAGCCCGCCGACCTCTTCGGCTTCCAGTTCAAAAAGTGCGCGGAGGATTTCCAATTTATCGACTCCGCCTACCAACCCGTCCTCGTCCCTTACGGCGACCACGGCCGCGCTCTCATTGACGATCTCCGCACCACCTACGACCCGACGGAACAGCGCAAGATCGCCCGCCGCCTCCAACGCTACGTTGTGCAAATCCCCGAGCCGGTCGCCCGCACTCACCGCGGTCGCGGCCTGCGCCTCCTCCACGAACGTTACCTCATCCTCGACGACGACCACGCCTACTCCGCCGACCTCGGCCTCCAACTCGTCACCGAACGCATCTACGATCCCGAACAGCTCATCGTTTCATAAAATTTTACCACCCATGCCCTACGGAATCCGACTCCACGTTACCGGCGACTACGCCTGCTTCACACGCCCCGAGATGAAGGCCGAGCGCGTCTCCTACGACGTCATCACACCCTCCGCCGCGCGCGGCCTCCTCGAAGCCATTTATTGGAAACCGCAAATCCGCTGGGTCATCGACCGCCTCCACATCCTAGCTCCGATCCAGTTCACCTCTATCCGCCGCAACGAGGTCGCTTCGAAAATCCCCCTCGCATCCGCCCGCACCGCCATGAAAGCCGGCCAGGGCAACCTCGGTGTCCACATTGAGGGAGACCGCCAGCAACGCGCCGCCCTCATCCTCCGCCATGTCTCCTACGTGATCGAAGCCCACTTCGACGTACTAGACCGCCGCTTCGACCGCGGCGGCCCCGAGCTACCCGCCACAGACTGCGAAGGCAAACACCTCGACATGTTCACCCGCCGCGCCCGCGCCGGCCAATGCTTCCAGCAACCCTACTTCGGCACCCGCGAATTTCCCGCCCGTTTCACACTCCTCGAAACCGCTGATCCGCTCCCTGCCAGCACGCTCCCGCCCGCCGACCAGAACCGCGATTTCGGCTACATGCTCCACGACCTCGCCTTCGACCAAGACCCGCAAACCAAAGCCGTCCGCTCCACCACCCCGCGCTTCTTCCGGGCCGAGATGAAAGCCGGCGTCATCACCGTTCCGCCCTTCCATCAAGCCCTCGCCTAACCGACGCCATGAACACCCCCGAATCTTCTCCTCTGCGCGCGCTCGATCTCCTCTATGGCCGACTCGCCTCCGACACCCGCTACGACCTCGCTCGCCCCGGTTACAGCGCGCAAAAAGTCAGCTTCTGCATTCTCCTGAATCCCGACGGCTCTCTCTCCGCGATTCAGGACGAGCGCGACACCTCCGCCAAAAAGCCCCTCGCTCGCCTTCTCACGCTTCCCGGCCAGGCCAAACCCCCCGGCCAAGGCCTCAACCCCTGCTTCCTCTGGGACAACAGCGCCTACCTCCTCGGCTACAAACCCGAGGACGAGAAACCCGAGCGCACCGCCAAAGCGTTTGCCGCCTTCCGCGAACGCCACCTCGCCCTTGAAAGCACGCTCGCTGACCCTGGCTACACCGCCGTCTGCACTTTCCTCCGCGCCTGGACGGCCGCCCACGCGCTCGAACACAAAGCCCAACTCGACGACTTCGCCGCCACCGGCTTCGGCGTCTTCCGCCTCGTCGGCGACCACGCCTACGTCCACGACCGCCCCGCCCTCGCCGCCTATTGGGAACATCTCGAACTCGCTGCCGATCCCGACGCCCCGCGCGGCCAATGCCTCATCTCCGGCGACGCCGATCAGCCGCTCGCCCAACTCATCGAGCCCGCCATCAAAGGCGTCTCCGGCGCACAATCGAGCGGCGCCAAGATAATCTCCTTCAATTGCGACTCCTTCATCTCCTACGGCAAAGATCAGGCGCTCAATTCCCCCATCTCCCAAGCCTCCGCGTTTCGCCACGCGACCGCCCTCAACGCCCTCCTCGCCGGTCCGCAGTCCCGCCTCCACCGCGTGCAAGTTGGCGACGCCACCACCGTCTTCTGGACGGGCGCGCCTACCGTCACCGAAAGCCTCTTCGCTGCCTTCCTCGACGGTCACACGCCCGAGAGCGAAGACCTCGCTCAGGACGAAACCCTCCGCGCCCGCCTCGGCACTTTTTTCGAGGTTCTCCGCACCGGCGGCGGCCGCACCCTCGACCGCCTCACCGACGACGCCACCACGCCCTTCTACGTCCTCGGTCTCTCGCCCAACGCCGCTCGCCTCTCCGTGCGCTTCTGGCACGCGGGCACGCTCGCCTCCCTCGTCGATCATCTGCGCGATCACTACGACGCGCTCCGCCTCGTCCGTCCGCCCGGCCCGCAAAATCCGGAGTTCCCCGCCGCATGGCAACTCCTCCGCCAGACAGGGCGCGAGTCGAAAGACATTTCACCCCTGCTCGCCGGCCCCTTCCTCCGCGCCGTTCTCACGGGCGCTCCGTATCCGCCCAAGCTCGCCAGCGCCGTCATCGCCCGCATCCGCGCCGACCGCGACCTCAGCTACCTCCGCGCCTCCATCCTCAAAGCCTTCCTCAACCGCAACCACGACCAAAAGATTCCCATGAGCCTCGACCTCACTCGCCCCGAACCCGCCTATCGCCTCGGCCGGCTTTTCGCCGCCCTCGAAAAAACCCAGGAAGACGCCCTCCCAGGCATCAACGCCACCATCCGCGACCGCTTTTACAGCGCCGCCTCTGCCACGCCGTCCACCGTCTTCCCGCGCCTCCTTCGCACCTACCAACACCACCTCACCAAAGCCGCCGGCGAACGTGGCATGGGCCTTAAGGTGAACCGCGAGCGCCTAGTGCAGGAAATCTGTTCCGGCCTCGCCGATATGCCCTCCCACCTCGGCCTCGAAGGCCAGAGCCTCTTCGCTCTCGGCTACTACCATCAGCGCCAAGCCTTCTTCACCAAAACCGACGCCGCGATCCAACCCGCCGCCTGATAACTTTCCCAACCTCCTTTCCTCCCGCACTCAACCGTCAACCTCAGATCTCAACTCAACTCAATCCTCCCATGAATAACCGCTACGACTTCGTTTTCCTCTTCGACACCACCGACGGCAATCCCAACGGCGACCCCGATGCGGGCAACCTTCCCCGCGTCGATCCCGAGACCGGCCACGGCATCGTCACCGACGTCTGCCTGAAGCGCAAAATCCGTAACTTCGTCCAGCTTACCCAAAACGAGCAGCCCGGCCGACAAATCTACGTCCGAGAAAAAGCCGTCCTTAACCAACAGCACCAGCTCGCCTACACCGCCAAGAGCCTCGACCCGAAGAAAGCCAAGGCTCCCGACGTCGAATCCGTCCGCGCCTGGATGTGCGAAAACTTCTACGATGTCCGCACCTTCGGCGCCGTCATGTCCACAGAGGTTAATTGCGGCCAAGTGCGCGGTCCCGTGCAGCTCACGTTCTCTCGCAGCATCTCGCCCGTCGTCTCGCTCGAACACGCCGTCACCCGCTGCGCCGTTACAACCGACCGCGAAGCAGCCGCGCAAGACGGGGATAACCGCACTATGGGCCGCAAATTCACCATCCCCTACGGCCTTTACCTCGCCCACGGCTTCATCAACCCATTCCTCGCGAAACAAACCACGTTCTCCGACGACGACCTAGCCCTCTTTAAGACCGCCCTCGCGCAAATGTTCGAGTTGGACCGCTCCGCCGCGCGCGGTCTCATGGGCGCGAAACGTTGCATCGCCTTCAAACACGCCTCCGCCCTCGGTAACGCCCCCGCGCACAAACTCTTCGACCTCGTCAAAGTCGCCAAGAAAGCCGGCGTAGAAGTTCCGCGCCAATTCTCCGACTACGATGTCACCCTGGACCTCGCCGCGCTCCCTGCCGGCATCACCGTCGAAGAGTGGATCTGAGTTCCCCGTCTATGCCCCAAACCCCGGCCGCCAATCCCGCGCTTCCGCCCATCCACTCGGTGCGCGGCCAGCGCGTGATGCTCGATAGCGACCTCGCCCGGCTCTACGAAGTGCCGACCAAGGTCTTCAATCAGACAATCCAAAGAAACGCCGTTCGCTTCCCCGCTGACTTCGTTTTTCAACTTACACGTGAAGAGGTTGCAAACTTGAAGTCACAAATTGTGACTTCAAGTTCACCCTCCAACCCACCAACTTTCGGCGGCTATGGCGGCGCCCGCAAACTCCCGTTCGTCTTCACCGAGCACGGCGCCATCATGGCCGCGACCATCCTCCGCAGCCCGCGCGCTGTTTCGATGAGCGTCTATGTCGTCCGCGCTTTCGTGCGCATGCGCGAAGAACTGCTTACCAACGCCGTCATCCTCAAACGCCTCGCGCAGCACGATAAAAAACTCTTGGAACACGACCTCGTCCTCCAAGACGTCGTCGAGAAACTCCTCCCCTTGCTCGATCCGCCGGCCGAGAAGCAAAAACCGTTTATCGGCTTCCAACCCGGCAAACGCTGACCTTCCCGTTCCGCCCCGCTCCCGAGCCATGCCCGCCGCCGACGACTCCTTCCCGCTCTCGGCGCTCCAACACTTCGCCTTCTGCCCGCGTCAGTGCGCGCTCATCCACGTCGAGCGCCAGTGGGCCGAAAACACCCTCACCGCCCAAGGCCGCGTCCTCCACGACCGCGCCCACGAGGCCGGCAGCGAATCGCGCGGCGACCTCCGCGTCGCCCGCGCACTCCCGCTCCAATCCACCGCCCTCGGCCTTCACGGCGTGGCCGATGTCGTCGAGTTTCACCGCCAGCCGGACGGCACCTGGCGACCCTTCCCCGTCGAATACAAACGCGGCCGCCCCAAGCATGAGCCCATCGACGCCGTGCAACTCTGCGCGCAAGCGATCTGCCTCGAAGAAATGCTCCACACTTCCGTCCCCGCCGGCGCGCTCTTTTACGGCGCGACCCACCGCCGGCACGACGTCGCATTCGACGAAAGTCTCCGCGCCGAGACTCACACCCTCGCCGCCGCCGTGCGCGCGCAACTCGCCGCCGGTCAAACCCCGCCACCCGTTTACACGGCCAAATGCCGCGCCTGCTCCCTCCTTGAACTCTGCCGCCCGCAGGTCGTAACGCGTTCCGCCTCCGCCCACCTCGCGCGCATCCTCGCCGCGGCCGACTGAATTCCTGCGCCATGCGCCGTCTCCTCAACACCCTCTACGTCTCCACCCAGGGCGCCTACCTCCGCAAAGAGGGCGAGACCGTCGTCATCGAGATCGAAAAGGAAATCCGGCTGCGCCTCCCGCTCCTTAACCTCGGCGGCATCGTCTGCTTCGGGAATGTCCTCTGCAGCCCGTTCCTCCTCGGAGCCTGCGCCGAGGCCGGCATCGCGCTCTCATTTCTCACCGAGCACGGCCGCCACCTCGCCGATGTCGTCGGCGCACCTTCGGGCAACGTCCTCCTCCGCCGCGCCCAATACCGCCGCGCCGACGACCCCGCCGCCAGCACCGCACTCGCCCGTGCCTTCGTCGCCGGAAAAATCGCCAACACCCGTCACGTCCTCCGCCGTGCCGCCCGCGAAGGCGCGACCGACGCCTCCTCCATCGAAGCCGTCGCCGATACCCTCGGCCATCGCCTCCGCGCCCTGACCGCGGCCGACAATCTCGACACGGTGCGCGGCCTCGAGGGCGAATCCGCCGCGCAATACTTCTCCGTCTTCGGCCAACTCATCACGCAGCAACGCGACGCCTTTCCTTTCGGCGACCGCAACCGCCGCCCGCCCCTCGACCGCGTCAACGCCCTGCTCTCCTACCTCTACACCCTCCTGCGCTTGGACGCCGCCGGTGCCCTTACCGCCCACGGGCTAGATCCCTCCGTCGGCTTTTTGCATCGCGATCGCCCCGGACGCGCCGGCCTTGCGCTCGACCTGATCGAGGAATTCCGCGCTCCTCTCGCCGACCGCCTCGCGCTGACGTTGATCAATCGCCAGCAGATTCAGCCGCAGCACTTCCGCACCACCGAAACCGGCGCCGTCCTTTTTACCGACGACGGGCGGAAAGAAATCCTCACCGCGTGGCAAAAGCGGAAGCAGGAGGAGATCGAGCATCCGTTTCTCGGTGAAAAAATTCCCATCGGCCTGCTCCTTCACGCCCAGGCCCTCCTGCTCGCCCGCCACCTCCGCGGCGATCTCGACGCCTACCCTCCATTCGAGTGGCGATAGGCACGACCAACTCATCCTCCCATGATGATCCTCGTCAGCTACGATGTCGCCACCTCGACGCCCGATGGCCAACGCCGCCTCCGCCACGTCGCCAAAGCCTGCCTCAACCATGGCCAACGCGTGCAAAACTCCGTCTTTGAATGCCTTTTGGCCAACGATCAATGGGTCGCCTTCCGGGCGGACCTCCTGCGGCTCGCAGACTTGAAACATGACAGCCTGCGCTTCTATTTTCTCGGAACGGAGTGGCAGCGACGCGTTGAGCACCATGGGGCGAAAGCGACGCTCGATCCGGAAGGGCCCTTGCTCATTTGAGCCTGCGCGCGGACCGATGCCGATCATACCCATCGGTTGAGATCCGCGAACTAGCCGATCTCACACCCGGCCAAGGTTCTAAGGCGAAGCGACGAGGGGGCATCGACAGCGCAGCCGCAAACGCACCGCAACCTCCGCGAATTCGGTTCTTTGACAGTCACACCATTAACCGCTTCAGATTGCGGGGTCGCGCCCCCCGTGGGGCGCGCGGATTGAAACGATGTAAGCCAGCCAGCCGTTCAATTCTTCGGCGTCGCGCCCCCCGTGGGGCGCGCGGATTGAAACATATGTAGCAGTTGGACAAGTAAATGGAATTTCAGTCGCGCCCCCCGTGGGGCGCGCGGATTGAAACTTTTGTGTAAGATAGTTTCTAAGTCGCTACGCTTGTCGCGCCCCCCGTGGGGCGCGCGGATTGAAACTTTTTCGTAACACCTCACAAAAACCAACCCCTTGTCGCGCCCCCCGTGGGGCGCGCGGATTGAAACACCTCTCGCGCTTGTCGTTTACGGGCGTCTCTGCGTCGCGCCCCCCGTGGGGCGCGCGGATTGAAACTGTGCGCCTCGTGCGTAGTCTGAGCGCGCTGCGAGTCGCGCCCCCCGTGGGGCGCGCGGATTGAAACTGTTGCTCCTCGTGCGTGTAGCGCGTTTCCCGCGTCGCGCCCCCCGTGGGGCGCGCGGATTGAAACAGCGTCGCCTCCGGCCAAGTTGCCATCACCGGCAGTCGCGCCCCCCGTGGGGCGCGCGGATTGAAACAACGTTGAACAATGCGAAGGGATTGAATGGAAGTCGCGCCCCCCGTGGGGCGCGCGGATTGAAACCGCTAGCGTCTTTCTCCGTTTTTGAGTCAACCCGTCGCGCCCCCCGTGGGGCGCGCGGATTGAAACCGTTGCCCGCATTGCGGCCACGAGTCGCCGGACGTCGCGCCCCCCGTGGGGCGCGCGGATTGAAACACTGCAACCGGCCTTGGCATCGGCGTCACCAACGTCGCGCCCCCCGTGGGGCGCGCGGATTGAAACTTCGCTCCGCCACTGTTTTGAAAGTTACCGCCAAGTCGCGCCCCCCGTGGGGCGCGCGGATTGAAACTGTTGCTGGGTGGTGAGGCCGAGTTCGGCGCACGTCGCGCCCCCCGTGGGGCGCGCGGATTGAAACCAAGGCAAATGGGAGGCCGCAAAACGTGGCACCGTCGCGGCCCCCGTGGGGCGCGCGGATTGACACCCCGGTGCTGAATCAGACCACGCCGAGCAAAACGTCGCACCCCGATGCACCGGGCTTGAGGAATTTCACTTGGGGTAAAACTCGTCACGCCAACGTCACGTGACTGTCACTGAATCGTCGCGTAGGCGGGTTGAGATGGATCGAGGATTCGCCCCACGTAGGCGGCTCACATGATCAAACGTTATCTCAAACTAGCGCTGGGCCTCGGTGGCCTGGCCGGACTCAACGCAGCGGCTCAGATACCCGGCAAGGCCGATGAAAAGATCGCGCTGCCAAGCTTCACGGTGAGCTCACAGCTCGACCGCAGCTATACGGCCAACGACTCGCTGAGCGTGTCGCGGATCAGTGTTTCGCTGCTGGAGACGCCGCAATCCGTCGTCGTGCTCAATCGTGAATTGGTCGACGACATCGCGGCGGGGCGGACGTTTGACGCGGTGAAATACGTGGCGGGCGTGACGGCGGGCAATGTGAACTACGCGCAAGATCGCGCGACGTTGCGCGGGTTGGTGGCAACCGACAACTACGTGGACGGCGTCTTGATGTTGTTCGGCGAGACGAACGCCGACCCGGTGCTGATCGAACGCCTTGAGGTGATCAAGGGCCCGGCTCCGATCCTTTTTGCCAACGGTCCGGCGGCCGGGCTCATCAACAAGGTCTCGAGGAGCCCGTTGGCCGAGGCGCGTAACTCGGCGAAGGTGACGGTCGGTTCGTTCGACGCAAACCGCGCCGAGTTCGATCTCACGGGGCCGCTCACGGCGGACAAGAAGCTGCTTTATCGCCTCGTCGCAGTGCGGCAGGACTCCGACGGTTTTTATGACCGCACCTACACGAAGCGTTGGGTGTTTGCGCCGATGCTGACGTATTGTTTCAACGCGACGAGCGAGGTGACGTTAAAATATGACACGACGGAGACGGCCTTCGGCTCTTACAACGGCCTGCCGCTCGACCGGCTCACGCGGCAGATCATCGCGGTAGATCCGAAAACGAATTACGCGGACCCGACGAATTTCCGCACCGACCGGCTGAGCCGGCTCGCGTTGGCGGGCACGACGCAGATCACAAACTGGCTCGGCGCGCGGCTCGCGTTGACGGGCGTGTGGGTGGGCGTGGATCGCGAGGAGTCGCGCGTGGGCGGCCGGGCGGCGACGGGCGTGACGGGGCAGGCGGCGGAATTTTTCGGCACGTTGCCGGTGACGGGCGACCGCACGACCCTGCTGCGGAACAGCCAGTATTTCAAACGCGAGTCGGTGGGACTCACGTTGCAGAACGACTACGTGGCGCGTTTTCGGACCGGGCCGCTGGAGCACACGACGCTGGCCGGTTTCGAGTGGCGGCACGGGGATTGGAGCCGGCTGGGCACGGCGCTCGCGTATGATTCGATCAATCCGTTTGGCGCGCTGCCGGCGACGATTCCCGCCCGGGGTGCGGTCAATCAAAGGTTCGATGAGGTGAGCGCGGACCGGAAATTCTACGCGTTGCAGGAAGTCGATCTGATGGAGCGGCGGGTGCTGCTCAGCGGCGGGGTGACGCGGAATTTTAACCGGTTCCGGGCGTTGAACACACTCGTGGCGACGAACGTCCCGACTTACCGCCGAGCGCAGGCGACGACGTGGCAGGGCGGTATCGTCGGCAAAGTCTCCAGCGACGTCTCGCTCTTCGGCGGCTACAACGAGAGTTTTCAACCGAACAACAGTCTCGATACAGCCGGGCGGCAATTGCCTAATCTTGAAGGGAAGCAGACCGAGATCGGCGTGAAGGCGAAGCTTTGGCAGGATCGCGTCCGGGTAACGGCGGCGTGGTTCGACATCAAAGCGAGCACGTCGCGGGCGGCGCCGCCGGGGCGGCCGATCGGCGCGGTGGATTTCGCCACGCAGACCTCGCGCGGGTTCGATGCCGATGTCGCGGTGTCGCTCAACCGGAGCTGGGATGTGATCGCGAGTGCGGCACGTTTCGACTTGAAGGACAGCACGACGGTGACGTTTCCCAACGTCTCCGAAACGACGGCGAGCGCGTGGGTACGGCGGGCGTGGCGCGACGGTGCGGCCAAAGGGCTCGTGCTGGGCGTCGGCGCGAATTACCAGAGCTCGCGTGACGGCACCGCGGGACCGAACCGCGACGGCACGGGCAGTGTCTTCAACTCGGCGGCGAATAATTTTGCGAACGTCACGTTCGGTCTGCCG
>CAMCWW010000030.1:0-35261 GCA_945882935.1 Opitutus sp. GAS368 | reverse complement strand
GTGCGGCGCGAGATCGCCCGGACCGCGTTGGATGCCTTGGTGAAAGACGGCCGGATCCATCCGGCGAGTATCGAGGAGTTTGTGCAACGGGCGCGGGAAGACATCGAGCTGGTCACGACGCAGGCGGGCGAAGAGGCGGTGACGAAGCTCAACATCAATGGGCTGCATCCCGAGGTGATAAAGCTGCTCGGCAAGTTGAAGTATCGGTTTTCCTACAGCCAAAACGCGCTCGATCATTCGGTGGAGACTGCGTTCTTGGCGTCGATGATCGCGAGCGAGATCGGGCTTGATCCGAACCTGGCGAAGCGGGCGGGACTCTTGCATGATATCGGCAAAGCGGCCCCGGGTGAACTTGAGGGCAGTCATGCGCTGATCGGCGCGGAGTTCATCAAGCGCTATGGCGAAACCCCGATCGTGACCAACGCCGTGGCGGCGCATCATGAAGAGGTGAAACCCGAGACGATCTATGCGGGTATTGTGATCTTGGCGGATACGATTTCGGCGACCCGGCCGGGTGCGCGGGCCGAGTCGATGGCG
Organism: Opitutus sp. GAS368; assembly: GCA_945882935.1. Lineage (GTDB taxonomy): Bacteria > Verrucomicrobiota > Verrucomicrobiia > Opitutales > Opitutaceae > Tous-C4FEB. The sequence goes on along the minus strand of CAMCWW010000030.1, from coordinate 34,724 downwards.
GGCTACGTGCAGCGGCTGGAGCGATTGGAGAAACTCGCGCACTCTCTCGAAGGCGTGCAACAGGCGTTTGCGATCCAAGCAGGGCGCGAGATCCGGGTCATCGTCTCGCCGCAACAGGTGACGGACGACCGCGCGCGGGACATCGCTAAGCAACTGCGAGCTCGGATTGAAGCGGAGCTGCAATACCCGAGCACGATCAAGATCACGGTGATTCGCGAGACGCGGTTTACCGAGACGGCGATCTGACGTTGAAGCGTTGGGGTCTCGGGTTGGGAGTCCGTGGGTTTGGCGTTCGGTGCCCGCGGGTTTGGCGTTCGCTGCTCGACAACCCGAAACTCGAAATTCAAAAACTCGAAATAGATAACACCATGGCCGATCCTAAGATTTTAGAACTGTTTCCGAATCCCGCGCCGCACCGCGACTACGTCATCGCGCATACGCAGCAGGAATTTACCTCGATGTGTCCGATCACGGGGCATCCCGATTTCGCGGTGATCACGGTGAAGTTCACGCCGGACAAGACCTGCGTGGAGTTGAAATCGCTGAAATTGTATCTGCACGCTTTTCGCAACGAGGGCATTTTCTTCGAGGCGGTGACGAACAAGATTTGCGACGACATCGGCGCGGCGCTGAAGCCCCGGGCGCTCACGATCATCGCCGATTGGAAAGGGCGCGGGGGCATCAGCTCGCTGGTGACCTGCGAGTGGTCGGCGAAACGGGCGAAGCAGCGCTGAGCTCGGTCGGGCGCTGTCCGCTGGAGAAACCGAAGCTCAGCGCCCCGCGAGGATCGCAAGCGCGGCGGCGTGGAGGTCGGGCGTGGCGGCGGCGACCGTGGTGGTTGCGGGGTAGGCAGGGCCGCCGTTCCAATCGGTGATGACACCGCCGGCGCCGCGGATGACGGGGACGAGGGCGGCGATATCCCAGGGGTTCATGATCGGATCGAGGGAAAGGTCGGCCCAACCGCTGGCGACGAGCAGGTAGCCGTAGCAATCTCCCCAAGTGCGGACGAGTTTGGCCGAGGCGAGCAGGCGGTCGGAGGCGGGGCCGTTTTGGTATTTGGCGAGGTTGAGCGTGTCGCTCGTGAGCAACGTGGCATCGGCTAGTCGCGTGGTGGCCCGGCAGCGGACGGTGCGGCCGTTGAGGGTGGTGGTCGTGCCGTCGCCGAGCATGAGCTGGCGCAAAATGGGCTGGTGAATGCAGCCGAGCACGGGTTGGCCTTGGTGGAGGAGGGCGATGAGTGTGCCCCAAAGCGGGACGCCGGTGATGAACGCCTTGGTGCCGTCGATGGGATCGAGCACCCAGACGAACTCGGCGTCGGCGTTCTCGGAGCCAAATTCTTCGCCGATGATGCCGTGGGAGGGGAATTTTTCGGCAATGAGCCCGCGAAGGAGTTCTTCGGCGCCGCGATCGGCGGCCGTGACCGGGGAGGCATCGAATTTGGTTTCGACGGCCAGAGCGGGATTGCCGAAATGCGGGCGAATGAAATCGCCGCTGCGCTCGGCGAGCTCGGTAATGAAAGTGCGGTAGGGCGTGAGATCCACGACCGGAGGTTGGCCCACGGAACACACAGAACACACGGAAAAAAGGCAGGAAAGGCGGATTGGATTTTGGCCGGGCGGTGTGTTTTGTGGGAAGATGTCCTGGATCGAGCAGCCGATTTTTTTCGTAGATTTTGAAGGTAGCCGCGTATCGGGAGTCCTGGAATTTGGCGTGGCGACGGTCTTAGGCGGGCGAGTGATCGAAGGGGTGACGCGGCGGTGCGCGGCGACGGGGCGGGTGCGGGCGGAGGACGTGGCGGTGCACGGGTTGAGCGAGGCCTCGTTGGCGGGGTGCGCGCCGTTCTCGGACGAGTGGGAGTTGTTCGCCGGGTTGAGGGAGCGCGGGCCGTTGGCGGCGCACTATGCGGGGGTGGAGAACGCGTTACTTAAGGGCGTGTGGCCCTACCCGCGGAGTTCGCCGGATTTTGCGCGTTCGGGGGAACGGGTGATTGAGTGGGGGCCGTGGATCGATTCGGCGCGGATCTACGCGCAACTCTATCCACAGTTCGATTCCGGGAAGTTGGAGGTGTTGGTTGCGACGTGCGGGCTTCAGGGCGAAGTGGATTTGCTGGCGGAGAGATTTTGTCCGCCGGAGCGGAGATGTTACCATGCGGCGCTGTATGACGCGCTGGCGGGTGCGGTCTTGTTGGCGTCGCTGGCGCGGGAGCCGGCGGTGGCGGTGATGAGCGTGATGCAGCTCTTGGCGCTGAGCACGCTCGATGGGGCGAAGCGCGACGCGATCACGCAGCGGGAACTCTTTTAGACGGTGGGGAGAGCACTGGGGGAGACGCGTCGGATGGAACGCGCGAGGTGGAAATGCAAGCTCGGCTGGGCGGATTCGTGGGCTCGGGTATGGGCGGAAGGCGGGTCTTGCGCTGGACGAGGCGGGCGGCAGGGTGGCGGGTTCTTATGGCCATTGTCAGTTTACTCGATGTCAGCCTGAGCTTCGGTGGCGCGCCGTTGCTCGATAAGGTCAATCTCCAGATTGATCGCGGAGAACGCGTGTGCCTGGTCGGCCGCAACGGCGCGGGTAAGTCCACGCTCATGAAGGTAATCTCGGGCGAATTGGAGTCGGATGTGGGGCAAGTTTTTCGTCAGGCAGGCGCGGTGTTTTCGAGGCTGAAGCAGGAGGTGCCGACCGGTCTCACGGGCACGGTGCGCACGGTGGTCGAGGGCGACGGCGGGGCCTACGAGTTGCACAACGACTGGGAGCGGCATGACCGCGTGGAGCGTTTGCTCGAGCAGATGGGGCTGCCGGTGGACATGGAATTCGCGGCGTTGTCGGCGGGACAAAAGCGCCGCGTGTTGCTCGCGCGCGGCTTGGTCGAGGCGCCGCAGTTGTTGCTGCTCGACGAGCCGACGAACCATCTGGACCTCGCTTCGATCGAGTGGTTGGAGACGTTTTTGTTGGAATGGGGCGGGGCGCTGCTCTTCGTGACTCACGACCGGGCGTTTCTCCGGAAGCTGGCGACCCGCATCGTGGAAGTGGACCGCGGCAAACTCATCGGCTGGGCCTGCGATTACGATACGTTCCTCGTGCGCAAACAGGCCGTGTTGGAGGCCGAGGAAGTCGAGCGGGCGCAGTTCGACAAGAAGCTTGCCCAAGAGGAAGTGTGGATCCGCCGCGGCGTGAAGGCTCAGCGCTCGCGGGCGAACAACCGCATCCATGCGCTCGAAAAAATGCGGGCCGAGCGGGTCGCGCGACGGGACCGGACCGGCAAGGCGACGATGACCGCGCAGGAGGCGGACCGGAGCGGCTTTAAAGTGATCACGTGCGAAGGCGCGGGCTTCCGCTATGGGCCGGACTCACCGTGGATCGTGCGCGACGTGACGACGCGGATCGAGCGGGGCGACAAGATCGGAATTGTGGGGCCGAACGGCGCGGGTAAGACGACGCTGCTGAAGCTGCTGCTTGGGCAGCTCAAACCGCAGGCCGGCACCGTCGAACAGGGCACCCAGTTGGAGATTGTCTATTTCGACCAATTGCGGGCGCAGCTCGACGACACGATGCGCGTGCAGGACGCGGTGGCCGACGGCAACACGATGATCACGATCAACGGCCGCACGCGGCACGTGATTTCGTATCTGGAAGACTTCCTGTTCGAGCCAACGCGGGCGCGTACGCCGATCAAAGCGCTTTCGGGCGGCGAGCGAAACCGCTTGTTGCTCGCACGGCTGTTTACGAAGCCCGCAAACGTGCTCGTGCTCGACGAGCCGACCAACGACCTCGACGCCGAGACGCTTGAATTGCTGGAGGACTTGGTCGTGGAGTTCGGCGGCACGGTACTGCTCGTGAGCCATGATCGCGCGTTTCTCAACGAAGTCTGCACGAGCCTGTTGGTTTTTGAGGGCGACGGAAAAGTCACCGACTACATCGGTGGCTATGACGACTGGCAGAAAGAGACGGCGCGTAAAGTCGCGGCTGCCCTGGCGGCCGAAGAGTTGGCCAAGCGCGCGGCCAAATCGGCGTCGGGCGGAGCGGCACCGGTGGTGAAAGGGCCGAAGCTTTCGAACAAGGAGCGGATGGAGCTGGAGGCTTTGCCGAAGCTGATCGAGAAACTCGAAGCCGAGCAGACGATTCTGACGGGCAAACTTGCTGATCCGCTTTTCTTCCGGAAGCCGCCGGTTGAGGTCACGCAGGCGACGGCGCGTTTGCATGAAATCGAAGCGGAGTTGGCGAAAGGGTATAAGCGCTGGGAGGAACTGGGCGGGTAGGGTCGGGGGGAGGCGGCGGGCGTAGCGCGGCGTAGAGGGCGGGTCGGAGACCCTGCCCTACTTTTCGAAGCGCTGGCGCAGCGAAGCGAGGGTGACTTCGGCGAGAGACGCGACGCGGAGATCGACGTGGGCGAAGTCGTGATGCGTGGTTGAAGGGCCCGGCGCGGCGACGCACCAGAGGTGGGCGCGTTTCGCGGCGAGGCTGCCAGTGTGGGAGTCCTCGAAGGCGATGGCCTCGTGGCCGCGCAGGCCGAAGTGTTGTAGGACGAGTTTGTAGAGATCGGGCTCGGGTTTGGGCGAAGGGACGTCCTCACGGCAGGCGATGAAGGCGAAGCGATCGACGAGGCCCAAGCGGGCGAGATGGGACTCAACCCATGAGTGTTCGGAGTTGGAAGCGACGGCAATAGGCACGGCGGCGGCACGGGCTTCGTCCAAGAGGTCGATCACTCCCGGGAGTGGGGCGAGGAGTTCGAGGCGGCCGATTTTGGTGCGCTGGCGCTCGGCTTCGAGCGCGATGCGGTCATGGGCGGCGGGGAAATCGGACCAAGGTTGAAACGTGTAGTCGGCGTGGCCGACGGCGCGCAGGAAGCGCGAATAATCGAACGGCACGCGATGGGCTTCGTGAATATCGGCGTAGGAGCGGATGAGGGCGGACTCGGTGTCGAGGATAAGGCCGTCGAAATCGAAAATGAGAGCGCGGATCATGGGGAGTGAAGCGGAGGGCGTGGGCGTGGAGGGCGGGTTTGAGACGCCGCCCTACTTTACGGCGAGGCCGGTGGGCAGACCGTCGATACTGCGGGTGTTTTTTTCGGCGCGGTAGGCGGCCATGCCTTCAGGGCCTTTCTTTACGGCGTAGTCGATCAAGGTTTCGCGTTCGCCGGTGTAGGTGAAAAACGGAACGCCGAAGCCGCACGACGTCTGAATGCTTTCGATCTCGACGATGATCAGCTGGCGTTCGCCGGGGAGCGTGGGGCCGAAGAGCGGACGGAGTTGGATCCAGGCGGTGTCGGCCGGTTGGACGGAACAACCGCGCCCGTAAATGCGGAAGATGAGTGGGGCCGCGTCGAAGGAGCACATCATCACCGTGAGGCGACCGTTCTCTAGAAGGTGGGCGGCGGTCTCGTTCCCGCTGCCGGTGACATCGAGGTAGCCGACGCGGGTGGGGGAGAGGACGCGGAAGGTGTCGATGCCCTTGGGCGAAAGATTGACCCGGCCGGCGGCGGGAGCGGAGGCGATGAAATAGATTTTCTGCGCGGCGATGAAGTCGCGGTGGGCGGGTGTGAGGGAGGAAGCGAATCTGGCCATGGGATCGAAGGAGCAGGGGGATCACCGCACCCGCCTTTTTCAACTCCGCCACCCGCGCAGCCAACGCCGTTGTGTCGGTCGGATAAAAGGGGAAACTCACCTTGATGGGCCGATGCTCTGGCATGACTTAACCGATTTTTTATCGGCGGCCCCGCATTCTTCCTCTCCCCCGGCGTCCCCTTGGCCTCCCCACAGGAAACGATGTTCGTCAACATTCTGTTGTGACGTCGGGGTCTGGTGGAGAAATTTCATGAGACCGAGGAATTTCCGTTCAGACCCCAAACGCCAGTACAAAATCCAGTTTCCTTGGCGCCAGCAAAAGTCCGATGAGGCGGGATGGCGCTCTAACCAACAACGAAAGGACAACGACAGCGAATGAGCGAACGAAAGTCTCAACTGAAACCCTGCGGGAACCAACCCGCCCGGCAAAGCCTGACCAGCAGCCGGAAGCGAGCCTTGGCTGGCGTCCGAAATGGCGCCTTCAAGCGTAGGCAGCGAACTGCAAAGCCGTGTGATTGAGCCCCGAAATGGATTATATCGGTGGAGCCTGCGTCGTAGGAAAAGCGTGGGCAGCACGGAGGCGTCGTTACGGTCTGACGCCGAAGTCCGCCCGGGGTCTGAGAGCAGGGCAGAGCAGTATAGGGTTTCTCGGGAAGCTGGGAGAGCCTCCTGTCTCCTCGGAAATGACCGGGAAGTGGACCATCCGGTGAACCAAGGTCCTGAACCAAGTCCGACGCCCCCGCGGTCGGTCGGTGGCGAAAACAGCCGGGGAGCCGAGGTATCGCGCACCGAGCGACAAAGCGAAGGTGCAGAGACAAACAGAGGCAGTCTTAGCCGCCGCATAGTAGCGATTGAAACCGGGAAAACCGACCCACGGGAGCCCGGGAGTAGTGAAGGCAGCGGTCGAGCTGCGGGCGTGTCGTCGGCAACGCGTGCGGGACCTGTGCCCGCGTCACCGTGTTCACCATATGGCGCCACATAGAAATGGGTTCGAATCCGCACTTCGAGGAACCGAATGCCTTAATTGGGCTCGTTCGGTTCTGTGGGGGGCCTCGTCCGGCCGTCGGGTCGGACGGGCCTATCCCGGAAGCAGTTTCACCACCAACTGGCCGAGGAATGTCTGCAGGAAGTTCATCGTCTGGCCACCAAGCTCAAGAGCTGCACGAAGGAGTCGCCGCCTCCGGCAAGAAGCGAGGCAAGCAACCCGACGAGGTCGTGCGCACGCTGCTTTTCCAGAAGTTCGGGGTCGACGTCACGGCGGTGGACGGCGTCAACACGCACGTCGGGTACACCTGGCTCACCGTGGTCGGTCCCGATCTGAGCCGGTTTGCCAGTCCCGAGAACTTCTGCTCCTGGCTGGGCCTGTGCCCGAACAACAAGGTCAGCGGCAACCACAAGCTCAGCGTCAGCACGAGACCGGTGTCCAACCGGCTGGCGTCGGCCCTGCGGATGGCCGCGCAATCGCTCAATCGCGTCGAATCAGTACTGGGCGACCTCTTCCGCCGCATGCGCGCCAAACTCGGCCCGGCCGGGGCCATCACGGCCTTGGCCCACAAACTGGCGCGCATCCTCTACACCATGATCAAGATGCGCACGGCCTTCGATCCCACCAAGCTCGGAAATCCAGCCCTCATCCGCCAACGCAAGGAGCGCGCCCTGCGCAAGCAGGCGGCCCTCCTCGGTTTCTCCCTCCACCCAGCCGAACCGGTGGCTGTTTCCTAAGAGCGAAATCGAACTCCTGGAGAAATAGCCCGGCCTACCTGGCGATCGGTGTTGCAACCTTCCGCCGTGAAAAATGTGTCGCGGTGGCCGCACCCCCGGCCTTGACTCCGTTGCCCGCCATGTACCCCTCCGCCCGCTCGCTCCGTCTCGCCCTCGGTTCCGCCCTCGCGCTTCTACTGCTGCTTCCGGCCGCCCTCGGTGCGGCGACCGCGACGAAGCGGCCCAACTTCGTCATCATCCTCGCCGACGACCTCGGCTACGGCGATGTGCAATGCTACAACCCGGCGCGCGGAAAGATCCCCACGCCCCACCTCGACCGCCTCGCCGCCCAAGGCATGCGTTTCACCGACGGACACTCATCGTCGGGCGTCTGCTCACCTTCGCGCTATACCCTTCTCACAGGCCGCTACCACTGGCGCACCCGGCTGCAGACCGGCATCGTCGATCTCTGGGAGCATCCGCTGATCGCACCGGATCGACTCACTCTCGCCGGACTCGCGCAGGCACAGGGCTACGTCACCGCCGCCTTCGGCAAGTGGCACCTCGGCTGGGACTGGCCCATCACCGCCGAGCAACGGCCCCTCGTGCGCGGGCTCGGCGGCCGCCAGGGGCGCGCCCAAGGCACGCTCATCACCCAACCGACGCCGGCGCAGCGCGAGGCGTGGGCCGCGATTTTCGCGCAGCGCATCCGTGGAGGCCCCACGACCCGGGGCTTTGAGCGCTACTTCGGCACCGATGTGCCCAACTGGCCGCCCTACGCCTTCATCGACAACGACCGCACCGTCGGAATTCCCACCGAGCTTCTGCCCGCACGGGAGTTCGACGGCTTTCGCGGCAGCCTCCAGGGTCCGGCCCTCCCGGGTTGGCGCTTCGAGGAGATCCTTGGCACGCTCGCCGATCGGGCCTCCGCCTACATCCGCGAGCGCGCGGCGCGCACCGAGCCGTTCCTGATCTATCTCCCGCTCACGACCCCGCACACGCCGATCGTCCCCAGCGCAAAATGGCAGGGGCGCAGCGGCCTCAACGACTATGCCGATCTGGTGATGGAAACCGACGACGCCGTCGGCCGCGTGCTCGCCGCGCTCGATCACGCCGGCGTGGCACCGAACACGTTGGTGTTGTTTTCGAGCGACAACGGCTACGAGGCCGGCATCGGCGTCAAACCGCTGGAGGCAATGGGACACTTCCCAAGCGGCCCGCTCCGCGGCTATAAGCGTGACGTCCACGAAGGTGGCCACCGCGTGCCCTTCGTCGTGCGCTGGCCCGGCGTGGTGAAGGCTGGGACCGTCTGCGATCAACTGGTGCACCACGCCGACGTGCTCGCGACTCTCGCCGACGTCCTCGGCGCGACGCTCCCGGCGAATGCCGGTGAAGACAGCTTCAGTTTCCTCTCCCTGCTTCGCGGCGGCACCGCCCCGATCCGCCCCCACGCGGTCAGCTGCGCCGCGTCCGGCATGCCGGGTGTGCGCTCCGGTCAGTGGAAACTGATCTACCCCGCCACCGCGGCGGCCGGGGCCGGCTTCGAGCTGTACGATCTCGCGGCGGACCTCGGCGAAACCCGCAACCTCGCCGCCGAGCACCCGGCGCGCGTCGCCGAGCTGAAGGCGCTGTACGAACAGCTGCTGGCCCGCGGCCGCAGCACGCCCGGCCCCACCCAGGCAAACGACGTCGAGGTCCGCCGCTTTCCCCAACCCGCCTCCGCCGGTATGAAGGCGGCGAAGAAACAATCCGAGGACTGAAAACGGGGAGAGGCACACGGCCACCAGGCAGCGCTCCTGGTGGGCGCGGCGACTTCGCCGCGCGGGTTGCCGCGCCAGGCGCGGGAGGCAGCGGGGTGGCACGAGCGATGCAACCAAGAACCGTACCGTTCCTTTCCCTGCGCGCCCAAACGCGCCGGTAGCCGCGCTTGAGCGAAGCGAAAGCGTGGCCGGGGTTGAGGCCACGTTGTGGCTGCGCTCCAACGCAGCTACCTCCGAGGCTGCACCGTAGCGAAAGCGGGTTTTTCGACGGCCTCTGAGCGGTCGATCCAGAGTCGCCCCGCCGGCGGTCGTTTGGTTGAGCTGCTGGGCCCATTGAACGCACAGCTGTGCGTAACGCCAAGAACTGGTTGTTTATCGGGCACCCCGACGCCGGCCAGCGCTCGGCCATCCTCTACTCGCTGATCGTCTCGTGCCAGCGCCACGGCAAGGACCCGCTGGCCTACTTGACTTGAAGGATATCCTCACCCGCTTGCCGCGGATGACCAATCGCGACGATCTCCGCTTCCTCACGCCACGGCTCTGGCAACCGGCGACGTCGTAGTTCCCCGCTCATTGGTGACCATTGCGACCCTCGCATTGGTCACCATCAACACCTCATGAGGGGTCCTCGCCCGGCCGCTTACCGTGATAGATGCTCGCGACCCGATAGGTGTCGCCACACGCCCCGGCGGCATTCGGATCCGCCGTCAGCCGCTCCCGCGCCCACGCGCGGATTCGCTTCGCCGTTGCGACATCGACGACGAACTTGAGCTCGGTGGCGAACTCTCGCTTCTCCCCGGCGAAGACGGTGGAAGGTGACATGGCAGCCGGCCGGCGGTCGACGCAGACGTCACCAAAAAGTCACACGCCATTCATCTCCCCGCCAACGTGCCCGCGCGTTTACCCGGCCAGAACGCAGCGGCCGGAAAGCGCACGCACCTTGCCCTCGTCAACCGTGATGCCCAGGCCGGCACCCACCAGAACGTCGATCATGCCATCGCGCACGACGAGCGGCTCCCGCAGCACACCCGCGGCTACGAACTGCGGGCCGTTGAGCGCGGCCGGTTTCTCCAGACCGTACGCGGCGCACAACGCCACGGTCGCCGCCAGCGAAATATCGGGATCGGTCAGCCCGCTGCCGAGGAACGCGAGCCCGTGCGCCTGCAGCAGCTCGATCTGCCGCCGGCACGACCAGAGTCCGCCGCAGCGGGAAGGCTTCTGCGCCACACCGTCGAGCATGCCGAGGCGGATGAACTCTCCGAGTTCGTCCGGCGACACGACGCCCTCGTCCATGTAGATGGGCAGCGCGCCCTGGCGCTTCAGCGCCTGGTACGCGCCGAGCAGGTTCGGTCGCACCGGTGCCTCGAGCACATCGACCCCCGCTTCCGCCAGCCGCGGCGCGGCCAGCAGCGCGGTCGCGGGATCGTAGCCGCAGTTCGCATCAGCCCAGAGAAACCCCTCCGGCGCGAGCCGCCGGACGAACCGAGCGAGCACGACATCGAACTCAAGCTTGGGCGCGATCTTGATGTTGAAGTGCCGGTAGCCGCGCCGCCGGCCCTCGGCCATCAATGCATCCACCTCGTCGAGCGCACGCACGTTCACCGTCGAGCTCTCAGGGTCAGCGGCCCACCTCTGGGCCGTCCCCACAAGACGTGCAGCGGCTGTCCCGTCGCCCGGCCCGCGACGTCGTGCAGCGCGAGATCGAGCCCCGCGCGCGTCATCGGCATCGCGGTGCTGAAACCGGGCGCGATGGCCGCATCGAGCCGCCGGTGCGCCCCTGGCAGATCCGTCGGGTCGTGGCCGATCAGGGCTGGAATCAGATAATGCCGCAGGGCGACGACCGCCGTCTCGAGCGTCTCATCGCTCCAGGTCGGCAGCGGCACACTCTCACCCCAGCCGATTGTGCCGTCATCGGCGGTCACTTTCACGATCACGGCCGCGCGTCCGGCCTCCCCCGCCGGGCCGGCGGAGAACTTGAAGTATCCGGTCATGGGATACCTGACTGGGAAGAGCTCGATGCGCTCGATCCTCATGCGCGGGCCAGCTTGCCGGCCAGCCGCGTGGCACCGTAGGGCGCGCGTTCGGGGCGGACGAGCAGCGCATTGGCCGCAACGTCGTCCACGAAACGCTCCGCCACCGCATCCCAGGTCAGCGGCCGGCCCAGCTTCATCGCGACCCAGCTCACGATGCACGCGGCGTTGCTGCGGTGCGCCACGGGCACCGGCACCAGTGGCGTGCGCCGCGCGCGCACGCCCTCCAGCCAGTTCAGATGATGCTCGGAGCTGCGTGGCAGCTCGACCTTCATGCCCTTGGGGTCGAGCAGCCGCTCGTCGTTCGCGTGCAGGGGCTTCAACCGGCCGCGCGGCACGGTCGGATCCTTCGTCGGCTGGCTGCCGCGCGAGACGAAGATCCAGCCTTCGTCGCCGATGAAGCGGAGTCCGTTGGGAAGCTTGTCCGAGACAGCCACCTTCACGCCGCCGGGGTACGTGAGTTCGATGTCGTAGGCGCCGTGGACGTTCCAGATCGTGTTCTTCGGGAAGTCAGCCCGGCCCTCGACCCGGCTTGGTCCGCCCAACTCCACGTCCAGCGCCCAGTGCAGGATGTCGTAGTGGTGCGCCCCCCAGCCGGTGATCATGCCGAGGCAGTAGGCGTCATTCCGCAGCCAGCCGGGACGGTCGTATCCGGTCGTCGGACGCACTCGCTGCTCGGTGTAGGGCTGCAACGGCGTCGAGCCGAGCCAGCGGTCGAAATCGAGATGCGCAGGCACCGGCTGCGCCGGCTCGTCGGGCGCCGTCGGATCAACCGGCAGGCCGATCTCGACCCGCAGCACCCGGCCGACCCGCCCGCTGCGGACAAACTCGCACGCCCGGCGGAACTGCTGGTCGTTGCTGCGCTGCTGGCTGCCGAGTTGAAAGATCCGGCCGGATTTCGCAACCGCATCCCGCAGGAGATTGCCCTCGGCATGCGTCATCGTCATCGGCTTCTGCAGGTAGACATCCTTGCCCGCGGGCACCGCCGCCAGCGCAGGCTCCGCGTGCCAGTGGTCGGGCGTGCTGATCACGACGGCGTCGATATCGGACCGGGCCAGCAGCTCGTGGTAGTCACCGTGCGAGGTGAAGGCGGCGGTCCAGTGTGGGTTGACCGACCACTGGATCTCAAAGGCACCTCCGATCATTTGAAGAAATTCGGCGTGCCCTCTTTCCAAGGCTGGTTCGACGGCGTAGTGGATGCAGCCGATGCCGACACCGCGGCGCGCAAGCGCGCAAAGGACGCCAAGGCGGATGTCGGCGAGCGCTAGATGTTTCACTCCGCCATCGCAGTACATTACCAGCGCGTGGACTCCCTCGAACAAGCTTTCGTCCTTGGGCCAGCCGCTGAGCGCGACGTCGACCTTGAGCCCCTCTACGGGCAGGAGGCACTTCTGCATGAGCAGCACCCCAGCGTTGTGCTCGTGGGCGCCTGGGCCGTGGCTCGGCGGGCCCGCAACAAGCAGCGCACGCCTGTCGACAGCGTTTCCGTCGGTGGCAAGCACCACACAACAGAAGAGGGCGAATCGGACCGGGTAGAGTGATATGGGTCTGGATTGCATGACAACGAGTAGCAGTGTTATCGCGCTGGCAATTGACTGGAATCGAAAGCCGGCTGACCACCCTCAAACGACCCACTTTCCTCGACGTGGGAGATGGATCCAGCGGTCAGCATCAGGTGCACCCTTGGCCCTCAGGTTTCCACTGTCCCACTCGAACCCGCGACCGAGCCGCAACGCGACGATGCCCGTCGTCGTGATTTCGGCCGAGCGCGCCGCCATGGCGAAATTCTGGAAAGTCTGCACCTCTCCGCGGCACGCATCGAGAAACTCCTTCATGTGATTCTGGTCCTTGGCCCGCCGGTATTTTACCGGCAGCGGTTTCGCGGCCTCGTGGTCCAGCACACCACGACACTTTGGCGATGCATCGGACTTGAGACGCATGACACCCTTCTGGCCCCATGCATCGGCGAACAAAAGGCCCTTTTCGCCGACGAAAAGACAGCCGTCGGACGGCACCCTGCCGTAAGTTGCCATCAGGTCACCACAAAGATCGCGCGGAGGGGCAGCTCCGGGGCCGTCGTGCCACCACATACTGACCGGTTTCGAGTCTGGTCGCGTCGAGAAGTCCCACCGGAAATCGTTCTTTGATGGATAGGAATCGAGCACCGGCTCGGCACTAACTACCGACACACGGGTGGGCGCGGGGAGGTCGAGTGCGCGGAGCGGAAGATTGAGGGCGTGCGCTCCCATGTCGGCGAGGTGACCGTCACCATAATCAAGCCAGCGGCCCCAGTTAAGACATGTTCCAAGGTAATGAACTCTGAATGGATGAAGAGGCGACGGACCGCACCAGGCATCCCAGTTCAGTTCCGCTGGAACAGGGTCGGCGTGGCTGGAGATCGTTTCACTCGGCGGAAAGGTCCGATCCATCCAGCAGTGCACTTCAAGCACATCTCCGAGCAGGCCAGACTGGATGATCTCCATGCTGCGGCGAAACGCATCGGTTGCTCCGCCTTGGGTGCCGATTTGCGTAATCGCTGTAGCAGCCTTCATCGTCGTAGCAACTTCCCGGGCCTCGGCGACACTGTGGGCAAGCGGCTTCTCGCAGTAAACAGCAAGGCCCGCTCTGAGTGATGCCTTGATCATGGGCACGTGCCAGCGTTGTCCGACGGAAATGATAACCGCGTCGAGCGACTTCTCCTTGTCAAACAAAACTCGGTAGTCGGCGTATTCGCTAGCTTTGGATAGCCCCTGCTTCGCGCGGTCCAAACCTGCCATGAAGTCGCTGGATCGCGTCCGTCTGTCGTAAGCCCCAACTCGGCCCGCTTTGAGCCGGGCGCGTTGCTCCGCATCGACGTCGCAGAGTGCCGCCACATGGTGCCCCTCCTGCAGAATGGACGGGATCAGGGTGCGGCTTCGATTGCCGCAGCCAATGACGGCGACGCTCAGCCGCTTCGATGGAGTGCTGTCGCCGCGAAGGACTCCAGACGGGACGATCTGCGGAATGCCATAAACGGTACCGGCAACAAAGCACGACTTCAGGAATGACCGGCGAGGAACGGTGAAGGATGATTTCATGAAAGGGTAGCTGCAACTAGCGGCGTCGTGGATAGGGGCGAAGAGAGATAGCGGGGACGGTCTTGGGTCTTGTGGTGCAATCGTTCATTCATCCTTCCTTACGGCCGAGCGGCCATCGGGCTTCGAGGGATCGTAGTTGGGATTGGGCAGGGGGAATTTCGCGCCAACTTGCTGCTGCCAGGTACGCAACTCGGTCTGGAGTAGTGCGACCCGGTCGGGTTCAAGCGCAACGCGGTCGTCTCTTTCACCCGGATCTTTGACAACGTTGAACAATTCAACCCGGTCGCCCTCCATCCACTCGATGAGTTTCCAGTTACCGCGGCGGATGGCCGCAGCCGGCGCGCCGCCTTGAACACCATAGTGTGGATAGTGCCAGAACAGCGCGCGCTCCGGGGCCACGTCGCCACGCAGCAAGGGAGCTAGATCGCTTCCGTCGCAGCTGCGGCCGGGGGAAAGCTGAACGCCGGCCGCCGCCGCGAGCGTCGGAAAGAAATCTGGGCTGCTGACCGGAGCCTGCACAATGCTGCCCGGTCTGCTGACACCCGGCCAGCGCACGATGAGCGGCACGCGAATCCCACCTTCATAGATCCATCCCTTTCCCGCCCGCAGCGGCATGTTGGAAGTGGGCCACCCTTCGCTGGTCGAAACACCGCCGTTGTCGCTTGTGAAGATCACGATGGTCCGCTCACGCAGTCCGTGTTCGTCCAATGCCGCCAACACGACGCCCACTGCCTCGTCCACTGCCTCAACCATGCCTGCGTAGACCGCATGTTCCTGCACGAGCCTAACATCGCGCTCATGTTCCCGGCCCCACCGCGCGACAAGTCCCAGGCGCCGACGTTTTTCTTCGTACTTGAGCCTGAGGTCCTCGCGCGTCACGAGCGGCGTGTGCACCGAATAGAACGAAAAAAAGGCGAAGAACGGCCGATCCCGGTGGCCGGAGAGAAACTTAGTTGTCTCTTGGGCCAGCCTTGCCGGGAGGTGTTCTCCAAGCGGGCCATCCGCCAGCCGCGGATTTCCGTAGGGCGAAAAATAGCGGGCGGCGCCGTCGGGACGCCCGCGCTCCGTACCGCCCCGGTTGATGTCGAAACCCTGATCTTCGGGCCAGAATCCCTCCGGACCGAGATGCCACTTTCCGGCAAAGAAAGTGGCATAGCCCGCGCCTTTGAGGGCTTTCGCCAGCACCCATGCGTCGAGGTTCAGCCGGTCCACGTAAGGCGCGTTCAGCAGCTTAGTGTTGCGCTTCCATTGGCCGGGTCGATTCGCGTGACCGATATAGTCGGTAATCCCAGTCCGTTGGGGCCAGAGCCCGGTGAGAATGCTCGCGCGTGTGGGCGAACAGACGGGGCTCGCGGCATAGGCGTCAGTGAACCGAGCACCCTCGCGCGCCAGTCGATCGATCCACGGCGTCTCGTAGAAGGTGCTGCCATACACGCCGAGGTCCCGCTGGCCGAGATCGTCGACGAGGAAGAACACGATATTCGGACGCAAGCCGGGAGCACCGAAGACCGCGCCACCACCCAACAGAAACGCCAGCAGAACGGTCCCGGATAGTCGAGCACTCGGACTCATCGGCCGTCGTGTTGATCCGGAGGCGGAGCCAATTGGACGGGACGGAAACATAGCACTTTGAGCAGTTCTGCTTCCCCCGGGGGTCAAAACGCCACAGTGTTGCTCCAAGTGAACAGCCGCGGCGTGTACATCACGCCCGCGACATTCAGGGCGCCGGTCTGCGGGTTTGGCCGGATGTCCACCGACTGGGTATCGAACATATTCGAGATGTTGAGTTGACTCTTGAGCCGCAGCTTGGAGCCGACTCTGAATTCATAGCTGGCAAACGCGCCGGTGTTGAAAAGGTCAGATCGGTAGAAAATGTAACGTCCGACCTGCTGGTCCGAGACCCAGTATTGCCGGAAGTTCGGCTGATAGCTGCCGTTGATGCCGACTGTCATGCCGCGGAGAAGGCCTCTTGAGACGCGATAGGAGGCAGCGAGCGAGAAGGACTGCTCCGGATAGCCGACCGTCTTTTCCCCGCCCCGGAGTACGGTGATTGTGTTGCCGCCCGGCGGAGTCCAACCGAGTTGGTGCTCGGTGATGGGCAGCCCCACCCGTCCGGTGCCGACACCGGGAGTCGTCAAACCGAGCGCCGCCGCATTGGTGATAACCCCTGAGTCGGGGTTCAGCACAGCAAACTGGCCGCTAGCAGGATTCGTGAGGTTGGCAACCGGCAACGTGGTGGCGACCCCGGGAGGATCGAGCGGTGTAAGCACGCCACCGATGTTCACGGCGACCACGCGCACTCCGTTGGCGACCAGCACATTGAACTCATCGTTATACCGGCGGGGCAACTCGACCGAGGTGCCTGTCTTGCCGTCTTGGTTCGCGAAACTGAAACGCAGACTGAACCCCCTGGCCGGCTGTGCCGAAAGCGCGACTTCGACGCCCCGTACCTCCACGTCGAAGACCATGGAAGCGATGGCGAAGACGACGCTACCGTTAATTCCCACCGGATCGAGTATTCCGCGGAATGCCAGGTTCTGCGTGGCATTCTTCTGCTCGCCAGTGTATCCGGTGATCGACCCTGAAAGCCGGCCTTCGAAGAGATCGAGTTTTAGCCCAATTTCGTGGGCTCGGCCCTGGCTCAAACCCGGAAGCGTACCAAAATAGGTTGGCGCTGCAGTGGGAAGATTGTTGGAACTGGAGTAGCCGTAGTATACAGAGGCCTCCCTGTGAAAATGCCAGAGGGCGCCTAGATTTCTTGCAGCGCTGGACAAATGGCGAGCATCGCCTGTGAAGTAGCTGGAACTCTCGTAGGAATTCGCGCGATAACCGACCAGAGTGTCGAATCTCCCGTCAAACCACTCAGCGATCCAGACTGCCTGCGCACTCCGCAGTCGGAACATCGTGCGGCTTGTGCTGCTTGGGAAGCCGCCGTTGACTCCGCGGGGATTAGTCGGTGTCGGCGGCAGCACGCCCTCGATTTGCAAAGGAGCCAGTTTGTAGGAGAATCCGTCGGAAGCGGCAACGACGGTCTGCTTGCGATTGAACGGCCCCGAGAAATTCCCGGTGTCGATCGGCACCCATTGCACGGGCATCACAAACCGGCCGCCTGTCGCGCTCGCCAGCTGCGCGGGATCTTGGAGGATCTCTCCGGCTTGATTCAGACGATAAAACCGGCGGTCCTGCGATGAAGCGAACGACTTCTGCCAATCCGACCCAAACGTCAGCGAGCTCTTCACCCATCGCAGGGTCGGCAGCTTGGCGTTCGCCAGCAAGCGGCCGGAATCGAGTTCATTGACGATCTGCCTTCGACCCGGGGTATAGCCGACCGCCCAATGGCCAGTCGCGAGATTGGCGGGATCCGTTGCGCCACGCAGACCGTTAGTGTCGTTTGCCAAGCCGAGTGTGCTGGTCAGGTCGTCATGAGCGTAACGCACCTGCAGGGAAAACCAATCGGTGAGGACCGCTTCCGCACTGGCGGAGAACGAGTCAGCATCGCGCGCGCGGAAGTTGCCGTTTCCGAGAAAGGAATCGACGGTGCTGAAATTGAGGATTCCGTTTGCCAACCCGCCCGCGTTTCCCTCCGCGACCAGCCGCGTGAGATTCACGTTGGCTCGGGGATCCGCTGGTGCTCCGGCGGGGGCGCGATAGACCATGCCGAAGTTGATCGTCGCGTTGATATTCACGGCCATCAGGCGCTGGTAATCGGCTCTAAAGGTCACCGCCTTGGTCGGCCGGGCCACAAGCGAAAGTAGCGCGCCCTCGTGTCGACGGCCAAGGTTCACGCGCCACGTTTTGTGATTCTCCCGCAGGCCGACAAAGCGAACCGCCATCGTACCAGTGCCGGTGTTGAGGTCCACTTCGCCACGCTCCGACCCCTCACTATTAAGCCTAAGCGTGGCGGATCCTCGCGTGTGAGAGAGGCGTGCCTGCTTCGTGACGTAGTTAATCACGCCGCCGGGCTCGCCCGGGCCGTAGAGCAGCGACTGCGGGCCGCGGATCACTTCGACACGCTCCACCGCATAACCGTCAAGTCCGGCGATCTCCCCTGATCCGAGCGAGTTGCGGGATGCCGTCGCGGCCAACCCGCGCGACCGCAAACCCCCACTTGAGAAATCGTCCCCATCCAATCCGCCGCGGCCGAGCTCGTTGAACGAGATCACTGGTGAACCAAGGGCGAGAAAATCACCGAGTACGCGGTTGAGGCTGTCTGCTCCAAGATCGTCGAGTAGAGTGCGATTTAGAACTTCTGCCGAAATAGGAACTCTCGATAGCGGTGTGTTGATGCCAGCGAGAGAGTTCGTATTCGTACTTTGGTAAGTGTCGGTTCGGTCAGTCCTTACCTCGAAAGGCGACAGTTCCACGGCCTCGTCAGTCGCAGGAATCTTTGCCTCGGGCAGGGCGGCGACCTGCACCGGCGCCGCCGTGGTTGCGTTTGGGTCGGCCGCTCCTTTCCGCACGGCGAAGGCGCCGGGGGTGGCATCGGGCACGGCCGTGAGGACCGTGCCGGCGAGCATCATCTCAAGCGCAGCCAAGGGCGCCTGCTCGCCTTTCACGGCGTTGGTGCGCACGCCCCGCACCAAGTCAGTCGCGTAGACGAGTTGCACCCGCGACTGCGCGGAAAACTGCTTGAGGGTGTCCTGCGCCACACCGGCGGGCACGTCGAAGCGCTTCGTAGCGTTTTCCGCCACCGGCGCAGATATTGCGGTCGGCGTTGGCAGGCAGAACATAACGGCGGCGCACAGGGCCGCGGCCGGGGAAAATCCGATGCGAGGGATCATGGGGTGGTTCGTGTTCGCCTAAGGAAGACGAACCACCCGGCGAAACCTTTACAGGGTTTTTCCGCGAGGCGGAGAAACTACGGGTTCCGTGCCGCGGAAACCTCCCGCAACACGAACTCGCCCTCACCCCGGACTTCGAGTTCGAGGCCGAGCGACGTGGCCGCCAGTCGCGCAAACGTCCGCGGATCGTCCGGGCGAAACGTCCCGCTGATGCGGAGGCGCCCGGTGCCCGCCCCTTCGAGCGAAATCTGCACGCGGTTCACGCGGTTCAGTTGCTCCACCGCCAGGGCGAGTTCCGCGCCGTCGAATTCCAGGCGCGGGATCCGCCACGCCAGTCGCTGCTTCATCTCGGGAGCCTCGACCCTCGTCACCTGCACCACCGGGGGCGCGTCCGTCTCCGGCGCCCGCTCCACCGTCACCCGCTGGCCGGCCGCGAGCACCGGCGCGGTTTCATTCCCGGCCGAGGGCAGAAGGGACCGACCGCGCACGGCGTCGTCCACCCCCACGCGCCCCTCGGTCACGAGCACTTCCACCGCTGCTCCGGCCAGTTTCACGCAGAAGGCGGTGCCGACGGCCCGCACCTCCACGCCGGCCGCGCGCACGAGGAAGGGCCGGGCCTCATCCTTCTCCACCCGGAAGAGCGCCTCGCCCTCGAACAGCTCAACGAGCCGGCGCGCATCTTCGAATTTCACCGCCATCCGGACGCTGCCGTTCAACTCCACGATCGATCCATCCGGCAGGCGCCTGATGGTCTCGGCGGATTCCACCAGGCGGGCCGGTTCGGCCCGCGACGCGAACGGGCGGGCGTGCCACCACAGGCTTGCGCCCAGCACGAGCGCCGCCGCCAAACCCGCCGCGGCCCCGGCGCGCCGCCGGCTCCGCCGCTGGCGCTCGCGCACCTTCAATTGGGTGACAATCGCGTCGCCGGTCCCACTGGCCCGCGCCCGCTGCACCGCCTCGGCCATCGCCGTCATCCGCCCCAGAGCCTCGGCATGGGCGGGATCCGCCGCCAGCCAGGCGGCAAGCTCCGCCTCGCCGGCGCAGTCGAGCCCGGTCCGTCGGCGCACCGCCCACTGTGCCGCCGCCGTGTCGATGGCGCGGGCGGCGCGGGGGCCGAGGGTCGGAGAAGGCAGCGGAGCGGAACTCATCGGAGGTTCAGGCGGCGGCGGACAAATTCCTCGCAGCGCTTCAGGCCGCGGGCCGACTGCACGGCCACGGTGTTTTCCGACAGGCCGAGTCGCTCCGCGACCTCGCGTTGCGGCCGGCCTTCGAGTTGACAGAGCACAAAAATTTCACGGCAGCGCGCCGGCAGCGACTCGATGGCCGCGACCAGGAGTTGGATGTCCTCGGCGTGGTCGGCGGCTTCCGCGGCGTCGGGCGCATCGGTTGAGACGAACAAGGCCTCGAAATCCTTTACGGCGACAAACGGCGAGCGCCGCTCGCGCCGCACGAGGTCGAGCGCCAGCCGCCGCGCGACCGCGAAGAGGAACGCCTTGGCAGACTGGATGGGGCGGGTGGTCCGGGCCTTCCAGACCCGCAGGTAGGATTCCTGCACCACGTCCTCGACATCGCGCACCGTCGGAAACGCTCCGCGCAGGTAGGACTTCAGTTGCGCATCGTGGGGGTGCACCTCCTTGGTGAACCAACTGGCTTGGTCGGAATCGGGCGGCACGATGGCCTGACGCGAGCACAAATCGCTTCGCCGTCAAGCCCGCAGAGATCTGATGCCAATACGGAACCATGCAGCCGAAGCGGTCGGAAGGGCGCCGTCCGCAGTGCCCGAGGGAGGTGAGACGCCGCCGCGCCTGTCAGTGGTTTCGTTTCAAGCGGTAGGACGAACATCGACTGAGTGGATACGGCTGAAGGCCGGAGGCGGTCTCGGCGGTCACCCCTCCAGGGCCTGAAGCTCGTCTCCGTGGCGGGGCTGCGCCCAAGACCAAGGGACCAAGGACCAAGAGACAGGGAAACAACCACGACTTGATCGCCATGAGTTTCGGCATGCGAAGACGCTGAAGGGCGCCGCCTGCCTCCGTGTTGCGCGCAAGGAGACGCGGTCGATGCCGGAGCATCCGTCTCCACGGCGAGTGCGGCGAGCAGGCCGAGGAACGCCAGGCACCACATTCGGCGCCGCGGGGCGGCCAGGGGTAGAATGAGCCGCCATCGGGGCGGCGGCAGGCCTTCGCCCGAGCGATCCGGATCGACGGCCGGCAATCGGAGCTGGAAAGGGAATCACGGCGCGGAGGATGCCGGTGAGACTACGTTCGAAGAACGGACGGGGGTACTTCATGGCTGCAAGGGGATTGTGTTCCCATTTCCCGACTTGGCGGCGGCCGGCTTCCGCCACGCCCGGACCACGGCGGCACGGAGCTCCTCCGGCGAGATGAGCCCGTCGCGATCGGTGTCGAGGGTGTCGAACCCGGCGCGCAGCCGAGGCAGATCCGCCACCTCCTCGCGGCTCAGCTTGCCGTCGCCATCGCGATCCAGGCGCTGAAACCACTCGAGGGACGAGGCGGGAGCGGCGGATTGCGCCACGGCAGCGATGGCCAGTGCGGCAGGCGCAAGGAGGAAGCGTGCCTTCATCGCGGGGAAACCTGGGTTGGGAGAGGCTGCGACGGTGCCGGGCGCGCCGGTTGCAGGTGAGTGTTGAACCACTCGAGTTCGACCCGGGTGGCCTCGTCGAAGCCCTCGCGGTAGATGCCGTAGTGGCCGATGCCCTTGATGACATGCAATCGTGTGGGCACTCCACGCTCGCGCAAGCGTCGGTGGACGCGCTCGACGGCAGCGTTGCTGCTGAGTTCTTCGTTCTCTGCGACCACGAACAGAGCGGGTGTGATGATTGTTTCCGCCGCTTCGGTTGGATTGTATCCGATGGACTTGCCCGGATTCACGCGCATCTGAGCATAACGGGCCAACTGGCCGGTCATCCGACCCGTCTCGAACGGCACCGGTTCGGTTTCGCCGCGCGCTTGTCTCGTGAGCAGATCGAACGCGCGCGCCACGGCCTGCGCCGGGCGGGCCCCGAGGCCAGGCACCTGGGCCACCACGCATTTCACGCGCGGATCGTTGCCCGCGGTCCATGTCACCAGGCCGCCGCCGTAGCTGCTGCCCCAGATCCCGATCCGCCCCGGGTCCACGCGTGGTTCGCCGGCCACGAAACTGATCGCCGCCCGGATGTCCATGGCCTGATCGGCGAAGTCCATCTGCCAGCGGACGGCCCGCGCCGTGACCTGGACATTGCCGTGCGCATCGGGGCGGGGCTGTGGATTCACCGTGATCAACTTGCTGTCGCTCTCGCCCCAACCGCGATAATCGAAAGCGAGCGCCACGTATCCCGCCTGGGCGAGAAGCGGCCCGAGGC
This sequence comes from Opitutus sp. GAS368, assembly GCA_945882935.1. GTDB lineage: Bacteria > Verrucomicrobiota > Verrucomicrobiia > Opitutales > Opitutaceae > Tous-C4FEB. The sequence continues at coordinate 12,459 of CAMCWW010000030.1, read as the reverse complement.
GCGCCCCGGTGCCGCCCTTCGTGCCGCCGGTGCCAGCGCATAGCACCACAGCCGGGTGTTTCATCGGCGGCTCATCCAAGCGGGGCAGATAGAGGTCGCCGGCCATGCGCACGCCGTCGCTGAAGATCACGACCTCGCGCCTTACGACGCCGGCCGGCAACGCAGCCCGACGCAAGGTCGGAGCAGGGGCGGCGCCGGAGCCCGCCTGCGCTGCCGCCGACCGCAGCGCGGGCATGGGCAACACGGTACCAAGCACGAGCAAGGCGAAGGAGAGGTGGTGTAGTTTCATGAGGGGAAGGGCCTGATCTCCGCTTCAACGAGCGGTGCGGCGCGGGCGCCGACTCCGGACAAGTGCGAGTGGGGTCGGGCGCACCGGGTGAAAAGCACCGACAGGAGCGTCGCCGCCAGAGTGGCTACCAGGCATTGGAAGAGAGCGGAGCGCCAGGAGAGAGAGTCTTTCATCTGCATCAGAGGTTCGACCGATGGTGAAACGTCGGAACAGCGTCATGGCGCCGCGGGCGGCGCGGCTTTGGCCGGCGCGAAATATTCGAGGTAGCCGATCAGCATCTCGTCATAGGTCTGCGGGCCCCAGCGCACGAGTTTGGTGGGATCGGGATTGGCGGGGTTGCCCGTGCTGTTGTCGAAGACGGCGGTGACGCGTAGCGTGCTGCCGCGCGGGATGAGGCGCGGTTGCTTCAGGTCGTAGCGGAGCTGCCAGTTGAAGTCGTAACGCGGGATGTCGAGCAGGGTCTCCGCCGCACCCTCGGCGCCGATCAACTCGTACTTGAAGGCCTTCCCGCGCACGTGCAGGTGCGCCATGAAGCTGAGGATCGGCACGTCGTACGGGAGGCGCAGGCTGGCGGTTTCGACGTGGTTTGCCGCGCCCGGCGGGATGCGCAGATCGCGGTCGACGATCGGCAGCGTCTTCACCTCGTAGCGCGGCGGTGCCTTGGCAAACACCAGCCCGAGGCGCAACCGCTCCTGCGTCGCCTTCCCACTGGGCGTGTAGTGGATCTGGAAACTCACGCGGGCGCCGGCGGGCAGGCGGCGGGCGAAGCCCTCGGGATAGGTGTGCGCGGCGTTGCCCGGCACGTAAACCGCCCAGTAGCCGGTCGCACCTTCCTCGTGATCGCGTACGGCACTGCCGCGTTCGTGGACGTTGACGATCACATGATGCACCACATCGCGGGCACTCGGCAGGATCTCGTAGGCGGTGACCCACTTGTCCTCGGTCAGCGTGGTGGTCGCGACGTCGAATTGATAGGGCATTACGCCGGTGGCGGGAATGTCATGGGCACGGCTGAGCGGCACGACGAGATCGGGCGTGCCGATGGTCCAGTCGGTGGCAAAAGTGCGTTTCGCCGGGGCGTCAGCGGGATCGCCCGGGGGGCGATCGGCGGAGGCGATCCACGCGAGCAAGTCTGCCTTGTCGCGGGCCGAGAGGGAGCGGTCGTTGGCCCACGGGCTCGTCGAGCCCTTCGGTTGCGGAGCCGCGAACCACGGGGGCATGGTGCCCTGGGTGACGACACGGCGAATGGTGCGCGCGCGGTCCTTGACGGCCTCCGGAGTGTCGAGCGCAAAGGGCGCGATGCCGCCGGGGTGATGGCAGGAGACGCAGTTCTGCTGGAGGATGCGCGCGACGTCGCGGTGGTAGGTGACCGGCGACGACGCTGCGGTGGGCGCCGGGCGAACATCGAGTTCGCAACCCGGCGCGGCGGTGGCGGCGATGTCCGGAGCTTTGCCCCGGCGCAGCGCTTCGACCGCGCGCAGCAGATAGCGCACGCGCGGCGCGGCGAGGTTGTAGTTCAACCCGTACTGGTCATCGAGCGCCCCGCGGTAGATCAGCGTGCGGGTGGGATCGAGGAGGAAGACCTCGGTGGTGGTGCGCGCCTGCAGGGCGGCGACCAGCGCCTGGGTCGTGTCGTGCACATATGGCGCCGCCAACGCGTGGTCGCGCAGTTGGGCGCGAATCTCGTCGGCGGACTCGCTGGCGAAGGGGTTTACCAGCACCAGCCCGATGTCCTGCGCCCGCAGTTCCGCCTCGAGCGCGGCCAGGCTGGGCAGGTAGCGTTTGCTCACGGGGCAGGTGGCACTGGTCACGGCGATCACGAGGCCCGCCCGGTTCTTCCAGCCGCTCAGGCGGCGCGGCCGGCCGGCGAGATCCGTGAACGCGACGTCGGCGATCTGGCGGCCGATGCCGACGTCGCCGGGCTTCAGGATTTCCGGGCCGGTGGACAGCGATTCGACTTCAGCAGCGGTGACTCCGGGAGCGGCGGAGGCGCGACGGCCGGCGCCGGCCTGGCCCGCGCGGCCCACTTGCCCGGCGAGTTCGCGCAGGCGCGCGAGCTCCGTAGCGTCGGCGAATCCGTCGCCGTTCTGATCAATGCGATCGAACCAGGCGGCGCCGCCAGCCTCCTCCCGGGAGAGCCGGTTGTCGCCATCGCGGTCGAGCGAGCGCAACCAGGCCGCGAGGCCACCGGCCCCGGGAGTCGGCTGAGCTGTTCCGCGTTCGGCGGTGGCGGGTGCCGCGGCGCCCGCGACCCGCTCGAACTCCGCGCGGGTGATCACGCCGTCGCGATCGAGATCGAAACGTTCGAAGGCCTGGGGGTTGGCAAGTTCGGCCGAGGTGACCTTGCCGTCGCCGTCGCGATCGAAACGGGAGAAGACATCCGACGCGGCGCTGGGCGGCTGAGCCGCAAGGGCGCGCGACGCCAGCAGGACTGGCATGAGAAGAACGAGGGGGAGTTTCATGTGGAAAGAGGAATCGCGGGCTACTGCGGCGGGACCGAGGATGGCGCGGGTGGCGTCGGCAGGTGGGTCACCGTCCCGCGCGAAAGGTTGACAAGTACGAGGCGATTGGCCGCGAGGGTTCCGAGCGCGATGGCTTTTCCGGAAAGCAGGGTAACCGTGACCTGGCCTTCGGTAGCCGCGCCGAGACCGAAATGGGCGTCCAGCGCACCGCCACTCTTGTAGCTGTGGTTGCTATGGATCCAGCGGTATTGCTTCCGGCCGGCCGCGGTGACTTCGACGCGGGCGCCGATGAGTTCGGCGTCCTTGACCCCGGCGAAGGTGAGGCGCAGCCAGTGGTTGCGGCGAGCGCCGTGTTCGCCGGTGTTCCAGTAGACCTTGCTCTCGTAGCGGGTGAGGTCGGTGGCGCCGCCAGTGTTGTCCGGGTCGGCGGCGATCACGAGATCGAGCAGCCCGTCACCGTCGAGGTCGGCCGCTTCGCCGGCGATGCCGCTGGCGTCGAGGCCGCTGAAGGTGGTGGGCTTCGGCTCGAACGTGCCGTCGCCCCGGTTCAGGAAGAGGAAACTGCGGACGACGAGAGCAGGGCTTTCGCGGCGATCGAGCACGACGAGGTCCTGCCAGCCGTCGTTGTCGAAATCCCCAAAAATCGCGTCGGCATAGTAGGGGCGGTTGTCGATGGGATTGGTGGGCGCGAGACCGGGCTGGCTGGGGAGCTTCGAGACGCGGGGCTTCCAGTTCCGGTGAAAGCTGGAAAGCGGGCAGTCGAAAAACTCATACCAACGGCGGTAGGTATTGTTGATGGCCGCGAGACCCGCCGCCTCCGTACGCTCCTCGAACTGGAAGCCGCCGCTATTGCGCCAAAACCGGCCGCCGACGTATTCGATCCGCGGAGACCAGCTCAAGTCGCTGGGCCCGGTGGCGAAGAGGTCCGGGAGGCCGTCGTTGTCCACGTCGGCCACGGCGAGGTAGGGCAGGCCGGGCGCCTTGGCGTCGGAGGCGGGCTCGTACCGCTGCTTTTCCCGATTGTAGCGCAGGCGCGCCTCGGCCGCGAACCCGTTGCCGGTCACCTTCTCGAAGCGCAGCGCCCCGGTTTCGGCGAGCTGGTTCCTCCAGCAGAAGAAGCCCTGACGGTATTCGCCGGGGGATCACCGCAGGATGGGCAAGGCGGAGGCGTGGGGGACTCGGAATCGGCGGAGATTTTAGCCGTGCGGGGTGGGTCGCAAGCGGCGAATCGGCGGCGATGAAAAATGCGGTGGAGCCCGGTGACGTGGGCGGGGCCTCACGCGCGGTTGGCGCCCTCGGCGGACGGGTATGTTGCATCCTTAGCGAGCCACGCGAACGAGCCGCTGCTGCGGCGCCACACGCAGCCCGCACGGCTGGACCCGCGGGAGTCGTTGCCAGCTTGGGGCACGGCGGTGGCGGCGATGCAGGCGCGGGGCGAAGGCTTGGCTTGGGGAGTGGTCGATGCGCGCGGCGAGGCGGTGGGAGGAACGACTTTTCTGGACGTGACCTTGGCGGACCGGCGAGTCGAGATCGGGAATATTGGGCTCGGGAGGACGGTGCAGCGCACAGAGGGTTACACCAACGTCCCTTAATTTCTAGACGCTTGTCATTGCGAGGTGCGCGAAGCGCGCCGTGGCAATCCGATTGCTTCGGCGCTGCGCTTTTCGCAATGACAGTCTGTTTATCAAGGGAAGTTGGTATTACACGGCGGCGAAGTTGCTGCTGCTGTAGTTTGCGTTTGAGCGGCTGGGGTGCAACCGGGTGCGGTTGAAAACGGATGCGCGCAATGAGTATTCGCCGGCGGCGATCGCGCGGCTGGGAGCGGTGCGGGAAAGGGTGTTGCGGGCGCACATGGTGATGCCCGACGGCTGGGGGCGGTACACGGTGATGTTCGCCATTGTGGCGGCGGAGTGGCCGGCAGTCCGCGCGCGGTTAGGCAACTTCTGCGGCGATGAGCCGGTCGGCGAAGCGCACCCACCGGGCCGGAATGTTTGTTATCCATTAGATGACAAACGGAGCGGGGTTGCAGCGGGTGGAGTGGCGGGTAGGATTGGGTCATGAAGACTCCGACGATGGCACAACGGCTCGCGGAGCGGGAGCGGCCCGAAGGGGCTCCGGTGATGCGACAGCGTTGGGCGCGGTTGCTGTTTTTACACTGGGCGTGGGAACCGGCGGCGATCCAGGCGACCTTGCCGCCGGGGCTGACGGTGGATTTACACGAGGGTCGGGCGTGGGTGGGGGTTGTGCCGTTTTTTATGGAGCAGGTCAGGCCGCGGGGATTGCCGGCGGTGCCGGGGATTTCGAATTTTTTGGAATTGAACGTGCGGACTTACGTGCACGACGCGCAGGGCCGGCCGGGCGTGTGGTTCTATTCGCTGGATGCGAATCAGTGGCTCGCGGTGAAAGTGGCGCGGGCGCTCTTTCACCTGCCGTATGAACATGCGAAAATGAGCGCGACCGTGACGTCACGCGCGGAAGGAAACGGGTGCGACGTAGATTTTCGGTCGCGGCGAGCGGGCGAGGATGAGGAGAGCCGATTCAGCTATCAAACGCCGGCCGAGACGAAAGCGAAGGAGGCGGAGCGGGGGAGCTTGGAATTCTTTTTAGTGGAGCGCTACCGGCTGTTTGCTTGGGACGGCCGGGGCGAGCGGTTGTTTTCAGGGCGCGTGCAGCACACGCCGTATCGGATCACTTCGGCCCCGCAGGCGACGTGGTCCGACCAGACGATGGCGCTGGCGGGCTTCGACGTGGCCGGCCGAGCGCCGGAACACGTGGCGGTGGCGCGGGCGGTGGACGTGGAGATTTGGCCCTTGAAACAGGTGGCCGAGCGCGGGCGCTGTGAATCGGAATCAGGCGAGGGGCTTGGAATCGGGGCGGGGGCTCCGGCTTAAGCGGCGGGGAGGCGGAAAGGGCCGAAGGGAAAAACGCGCTTCGCCTTTAGAACCAGCGCTTCCGCTTCAGGTAGATGACCATCAGCAGCGTGGTGACGGCGGTGGCGCCGAGGGCCAGCGGATAGCCGTTTTTGAGCTCCGGCATGCTCTCGAAATTCATGCCAAACCAAGTGCCGATAACCATGATCGGAATGGTGACGGCGGTGATGGCGGTGAGAAATTTAATGCCCTCGTTGGCCTCGAACGCGGCTTTGTTGAGGTAGATATCGAAAGCCATCATGAGGCGCTCGTGGTAACTGATAGCGGTGTCGTCGAGGCGGGCGAGATTGTCCCGCAAGTCCCGGAAATAAGGCAGAAGGATGGGCCGGATAAATTTGCTGTCGCCGCGGGCGAGACGGTCGATCACGTCGCGTTGGGGGCGGACAATAGTGCGGAGGCGCGAAAAGTCGGCGCGCACGGCCAAGAGCTCGGTAACGAGTTTTTCGTGGGAGGAGTCGCGGGCGAGGACGCTCTCCTCGAGTTCCTCGAGCTCGGCCTGGAGTTCGTCCATGACCGGTTGATAGTTATCGACGAGATGGTCGAGGAGGGTGTGGGCGAGGCGGTCGGGACCTCGCGCCGTGCTCTTGGAAACGCGTTCGAGGGCGGTGGCGACGGAGCGGAGAGGGGTGCGGTGAAAGGTGACGAGGAATTCTTTGCCGAGAAACAGGTCGAGTTCGGTGGTGGCAAATTTGTCGGTGCGGGTGAAATCGACCGCGTGCGTCACCATGAACAAGTAGTCGTCGTAGTCCTCGATTTTGGGGAGGGAACTCGGAGTGACGCAGTCCTCGATGGCGAGGGGGTGGAAGTTGAAAACGCCTTCGAGGATCAGCTTGATCTCTTCGTCGGTGGGCGCTTCGAGATCGACCCAAAGGATCAGGCCCTTGTCGCCGTGGACGAGCCGAAGCGCCTCAAGTTCGAGGTCGCGGCTGACGAGCTTGCCCTCGCTGAAGACGAACGAGTGGATCATGGGAAAGTTCGAGCTATGCCGGGATCGGCGTGGCTAGGCATTCTTCGGCGGCGACGACGGCGGCGATGAATTCTTCGGGAGTCGCGGCGGTGAGGAAAGCGGTGCGATTGACCTCGTGCTTCAGAATTTTGCAGAGGGAGCTCACGACGGCGAGGTAGTCGGCGGGATTGGTCTTCGGGGTGCCGAGCATGAAGACGAGGCGGATCCGTTCGTCGGGGTGGTCGCCGCAGGTGATGGTGGCAGAGCTGCGGCCGACGGCGAGAGCGATGGATTTGACGTGTTCGGTGCGGGCGTGGGGTAGTGAAACGCCGTGGCCGATGCAGGTGGTCTCGAGCCGGTCGCGGGCGAGCAGTTCTCGGTAGAAGCCGTCGAAATTCGTCACGGCAGGATGAGTTGTGAGTAGCCTAGAAATCTCATTGAGCGCGGCCGTGCGCTGGGTGCTCTTGACGTCGAGCGCGATACGGGAGGGGTCGAGGAGCGAAGAAATTTTACCGGCCATACGATCGAGCGTTTCGAGTGAGTTTTCGGGCAAGTCAGGCTCGCGCGAAGGCGTTGGCAAGGGCGGAAATGACATTGCGGGCGCAGCGCGTGCCGACTCAGGTTACGTCGATGAAACGATTGCTTTTGATAGGCTTGATCGGAGCGGGGATGTGGGTTGTGACGGCGCGCGCGCAGGAGAAATTTTCGCAGGCGGTGAGGCCGGAAGACTTGGCGGCGGCGGGTCTGACGAAGCTGTCGCCGGAGGAGTGGGCGCGGCTCGATGCTTTGGTGGAGGCCTACAAGAGCGGCGTGATGGCGGCGGCGCGCGCCGAGGTCGCGGCGGCAGCGGCCGCGCGGGCGGTGGCGGAGAAGAAAGCGGCCAAGGCGGAGGTTGAGGTGGTGGCGACGAAAGCGGCGGCGGCGGCGAAGCCTGCGGGGGAGGGTTTCTTGGCGAAGGCGAAGGTGCTGCTCTCGCCGGGCACCGAGATCGAGTATGAGACGGTGGAGAGCCGGATCGTGGGAGATTTCTCGGGTTGGGAGGGGCGGGCGGTGCTGACGCTGCAGAACGGGCAGCGGTGGCAGATCGCCAATGGCGGAACCTACACGACGCCGTTGTTGCCTAGTCCGAACGTGAAGATCGTGCCGGCAAACCTTGGTGGATTTTGGATGTCGATCGAGGGGGTGGCGAACCGGGTCAAGGTTCTGCCGCTAGGGGCGAAGTGAAGCGAGGGCGGCGCCGCGGGGCATGCCGCCGCGCCGTCGCAGAGCGGGCGAAAAAAAGGCACCGGCCTAGGGGGAGGACGGTGCCGATGGGTCGCGAACCGCCGGGCGGAATCAGCCCGTCGGAGCGGCGTCGGAGGCTTCGCCGGCGGCGGCGGCTTCCTGTTCCTCAGCGCTCTCGACGACGCGCGCGATGCTCAGGAGTTTGTCGCCGGGGGCGAGGGTGAGGAGCTTCACGCCTTTGCCACCGCGGTTGACCTCACGGATCGTGTTTACCGGGCAACGCACGCTTTGGCCCTTGGCGGTAAGGAGCATGATTTCGTCCGTGTCCTTGATGCTGAGGGCACCGGCGAGGTGGACGGAGCCGTCCTCGGGGAGGTCAATGGCCCAGACGCCGCTGCCGCCGCGGTTGATCAGGCGGTAGTCTTCGAAGCGCGTGCGGACGCCGAGGCCGGCTTCGCTGGCGACGAGGAATTTGGCGGTGTGGTCCACGACCTCGATGACGTCGAGGTAGTCGCTATCGAGCTTGAACCTCATGCCGGTGACGCCGGCGGTGGCGCGGCCGGTGGGGCGGAAGTTGGCTTCACCGCTCTCGGGATCACGTTCGCGGAAGCGGACGGCGAGACCTTGGTGGGAAACAAGGATCAGCTCGTCGTTGCCGGTCGTGAGCACAGTGCCGATGACGGTGTCCTTCTCGGCGAGATTGATGCCGATGAGGCCGCCGTCGCGGGTGCAGTTGGCGTAGTCGGCGAGCGAGGATTTTTTGATCATGCCGCTCTTGGTGGCCATGACGAGGAAACGGTCCTCGGCAAAGTCCTTCACGCAGATCATCGCGGCGATTTTTTCGCCCTCGGCGAGCCGAAGGAAGCTGGCGACGGACTTGCCCTTGGAGGCGCGGGTGCCCTCGGGGACATCGTAGACCTTCTTCGCATGGCACTGGCCGATGCTCGTCAGGAACAGGATGTAATCGTGGGTCGAGGCGGTGAAGAGATTCTCCACGAAATCCTCGTCGTAAGTCTCGGCGCCGATGACGCCCTTGCCGCCGCGTTTCTGCGAGCGGTAGTCGGCAACGGGCGTGCGCTTGATGAAGCCGAGGTGGGAGACGGTGATGACGCAGCCCTCGTTGGGGATGACGTCTTCCATGCGGAATTCGCCGGCGGAGCCGATGATCTCGGTGCGGCGGGGCGAGGGATATTTCGCCTTCATGTCGCCGAGTTCTTTTTTGATGAGAGCCATCAAGATGGTCTCGGACTCAAGGATGGCGCGGAGTTCCTCGATGAGCTTCATCAGCTCGATGTATTCGGCCTCGATCTTGCCGCGCTCGAGGCCGGTGAGCTGGTAGAGGCGGAGTTCGAGGATGGCGTCGGTCTGGCGCTCGGAGAGCGGATACTTGGCCATCAACTTCACCTTGGCTTCTTCGCGATTGGAGGAGGCGCGGATGATTTTGACGAAGTCGTCGAGGTTATCGAGGGCGATGATGTAGCCCTCGAGGATGTGGGCGCGGTCTTCGGCCTCTTTGAGGCGGAACTTCGTGCGGCGGGTGACGACATCGCGGCGGTGCTCGATGTAGCACTCGATGAGTTCCTTGATGTTCATCTGCTTCGGGCGCTTCTTGTCGAGGGCGAGGAGCGTGACACCGAAGGAAGATTCGAGGGCGGTTTTCTGGAAGAGCTGGTTGATGACAACCTTGGCCTGTTCGCCGCGTTTCAGCTCGATGACGATGCGGGTGTTTTCGTCGGACTCGTCGCGGAGGTCGCGGATGCCGTCGATTTCTTTTTCGCCGACGAGCTCGGCGATGCGGGTGACGAGGGTGTTGCGGTTAACGTTGTAGGGGATCTCGGTGATGACGATCTGCTCCATCCCGCCCTTGAGTTCCTCGGTGTGGGCCTTGCCGCGAGTCCGGACGATGCCTTTGCCGGTTTTTAAGTAACTGAGAATGCCATCGCGGCCGGAGATGATGCCGCCGGTGGGGTAGTCGGGGCCGCGCACGATGTCGCACAGGGCGTCGACGGAGATGCGCGGGTTGTCGATGATGGCGAAGGTGGCGTCGATGATCTCGTCGAGGTTGTGCGGCGGGATGTTGGTCGTCATGCCGACGGCGATGCCGGTGGAGCCGTTCATCAGCAGATTCGGCAGGGCGGACGGGAGGACGGTGGGCTCGGTGGTGGACTCCTTGTAGTTGGGCACGAAGTCGACCGTGTCTTCTTCAATGTCCTTCAGGAGATCCTCGGCGATGTCCTTCAGGCGCGCCTCGGTGTAACGATAGGCCGCGGGTGGATCGCCGTCCACGGAGCCGAAGTTACCCTGCGGGTCGATGAGCGGGTAGCGCATCACCCACGGTTGGGCCATGCGAACGAGGGTATCGTAGACGGAAGAATCGCCGTGGGGGTGGTAGTTCTTGAGCACCTCGCCGACGACGCCGGCGCACTTGTCGAAGGCGCGGTTGTGCACGAGGCCCTCGCGGAGCATGGCGTAGAGGACGCGGCGTTGCACGGGCTTCAGGCCATCGCGGGCGTCGGGGAGGGCGCGCGAGATGATGACCGACATCGAGTACTCGATGTAGGCTGACTGCATGATGTCGGTGATGTTGGCCGAGGAGAGTTTTTCGTTGGCGGTGTACACAGAAGAGGGGGCGATGAGCGATAAACGTTAGGTGGTGGCCGATGCGGGGCGCGGATCAGACGTCGAGGAATTGGACGTTGAGGGCGTTGTCTTCGATGAACTGGCGGCGCGGGGGGACTTCGTCGCCCATGAGGAGGGTGAAGAGGGCGTCGGCTTTGGCGGCGTCTTGGATGGAGACTTTGAGGAGGCGGCGTTTCTCGGGGTCCATCGTCGTCTCGAAGAGCTGTTTCGGGTTCATTTCGCCAAGACCCTTGTAGCGCTGGATGCTGAGGCCCTTGCGGCCGTTGGCGCGGATCTGGCTCACGATTTCGAGGGGGCCGAAGAGTTCGGTTTTATTTTCGTTTTTCGTGCCGAGATTTTCGGTGACGGTGTAGCGCGCGGTGGCCGTGGGGGTGACGGTGGCGATGTCGAGGCCGGTCTTGGCGAGCGTGACGAGGATTTTGGTCATCTCGGTGCTCTCGAAGATTTCGTGAATAGTGACGCGTTTCTGAGTGGCGTAGGATTTTTTCTCCAGGGGCGCGGCGACGGCGTCGGGCGCGAGGGGCTCGACTTGGTCGGTGAGGTCGGCGTTGAGCTTGTGGGCGCTCAGGAAGTCGGCGCGGGCGTGTTCGTCGCGGAGGAATTGATGGCTCTCTTTGTTGCCCTCGCGGAGGCGGGCGACGTAGCGGGGGAGGGCGCGCGTGGTGGCGTCCTGGGTGTCGAGGTACTCGGGGAGCGAAGCCCCGTAGCGGGTGACGCCGCTGCCGAATTTCTCGAGGAGGGCGAGGTTTTCGACGATCTGCTCGATCTGCGCGGGGGCGAAGATGTGACCGTCGGTGAGGCGGCTGAGGACGATGTCTTCGGAGCCGAGTTCGAGGAGGATGCGGTTGAGCTGTTCGTCGTTGTCGACGTATTGCTCACGTTTCTTACGCTTGATTTTGTAGAGCGGGGGTTGGGCGATGTAGATGTAGCCGCGCTCGATCAGGCCCTTCATCTGACGATAAAGGAAGGTGAGCAGCAGGGTGCGGATGTGGGAGCCGTCGACGTCGGCATCCGTCATGATGATGATTTTGTGGTAACGGGCCTTGGCGGCGTTGAAGCCACCGACGGATTCGTCGCCTTCACCAATGCCGGTACCGCAGGCGGTGATGAGGGTGCGGATTTCCTCGTTGGCGAGCACCTTGTCGAGACGGGCTTTCTCGGTGTTGATGAGTTTGCCGCGGAGCGGGAGGATGGCTTGGAAGCGGCGGTCGCGACCCTGTTTGGCGGAGCCGCCGGCGGAGTCACCCTCGACGATGTAGAGCTCGGTGAGGGCGGGGTCGCGTTCGGAGCAGTCGGCGAGTTTACCGGGGAGACCGCCGCCGGAGAGGGCACCTTTGCGGACGGTTTCGCGGGCTTTGCGGGCGGCTTCGCGGGCGCGGGCGCCGTTCAGGGCTTTATCGACGATTCGTTTGGCGATCGGCGGGTTGGTCTCGAAGTACTGCATCAAGCCCTCGTAGGTGACAGAGCCGACGACGCTTTCGACTTCGGGGGAGAGGAGTTTGACCTTAGTTTGGGATTCGAACTTGGGGTCGCTGTGTTTGATGGAGATGACGGCAGCGAGGCCTTCGCGGACGTCGTCGCCGGTGATCTGTGGGTCTTTCTCTTTGAGGAGGTTGTTGGCCTTAGAATACTGGTTGATGGCGCGGGTGAGGGCGCTGCGGAAGCCAGAGAGATGCGTGCCGCCGTCGGGGTTGTGAATAGTGTTGGTGTAACACATCACCTGGTCGTTGTAGGTGTCGTTGTACTGCAGCACGACTTCGCAGTGGATCTCGGCGGGTTTGTCGTCGAGTTGGAGTTTGGTTTCCTTGACGAAGCGGATGGGCTTGGGGTGGAGCGGAGTTTTGCCCTGATTGATTTGTTTTACGAATTCTTCGACGCCGTCCTTATAGAAGTAGCGTTCGGGTTTGGGTTCGGCGGGGCGTTCGTCGGTGAAGATGATTTCGAGGCCGGAGTTGAGGAAGGCGAGTT
>CAMCWW010000029.1:0-35681 GCA_945882935.1 Opitutus sp. GAS368 | reverse complement strand
TGGCCGACGTCGAAGCCGTGGCTGCCGCCGGAGAAGCGGCCGTCGGTGATGAGCGCGACATCCTTGATGAGGCCGCGGCCGGCGATGGCACTGGTGGGTGAGAGCATTTCTCTCATGCCGGGACCGCCGACGGGGCCTTCGTTGCGGATGACGACGACGTTACCTTTGACGACGTCGCCACGGAGAACCCCTTGAAGCGCGTCTTCTTCGCTTTCGTAGACTTTGGCGGTGCCTTTAAAATAGAGGCCTTCCTTGCCGGTGATCTTGCCGACGGCGCCGCCGGGGGCGAGGTTGCCGTGAAGGATGCGGAGGTGGGTGTCGGCTTTGATCGGCTGATCGAAGGGGTGAATGACGTCCTGTTGGTCCGGGTAGGACGGGTAGGGCGGCACGTTTTTGAGGGACTCGGCGATGGTCTCGCCGGAGACCGTCAGGCAATCGCCGTGCACCATGCCGCGGTCGAGGAGCATCTTCATGAGCGGGCGGATGCCGCCGATGCGGATGAGGTGGGCCATGCCGTATTTGCCGAAGGGCTTTACGTCGGCAAGGAGTGGGACGCGGGCGCCGATGGTCTTGAAGTCATCGATCCCGAGCGGGACCTCAGCGGAATGGGCGATAGCGAGCAGGTGGAGGACGAGATTGGTCGAGCCGCCGAGAGCGGTGCAGACGGTGATGCAATTTTCGAAGGCCTTTCGGGTGAGGATATTGCGGGGTTTGATACCCTTTTGGAGCATGGCCATGACGGCGGCACCGGCGCGCTCGCAGTCCTCGCGCTTCTCTTTGCCGACGGCGAGTTGGGCGCTGCTGTTGGGCAGGCTCATGCCGAGCGCCTCGATGGCGGAGGCCATGGTGTTGGCGGTGTACATGCCGCCGCAGGAGCCGGGGCCGGGGATGGCGGTAGTCTCGACGGCCTTGAGGCCGGCGTCGTCGAGTTCGCCCTTGGCGTGTTTGCCGACCGCTTCGAAGACGGAGACGATATCGAGGGGCTTTTGTTTGTCGCAGTCGGAGGCGAGGAAGCCGGGGAGAATGGTGCCGCCGTAGATGAAGACGGCGGGGCGGTTGAGGCGGGCGATGGCCATCATGAAACCGGGCATGTTTTTGTCGCAGCCCCCGATGGCGACGAGGCCGTCAAAGCCCTCGGCGGCGACGGCGGTCTCGATGGAGTCGGCGATGACATCGCGGGAGACGAGGGAGTAGCGCATACCCTGCGTGCCCATGCTGATGCCGTCGGTGACGGTGATAGTATTGAAGTAGACGGCCTTGCCGCCGGCGGCGTTGATGCCCTTTTGCGCGTGCTCGCTGAGTTCGCCGAGATGGACGTTGCACGGCGTCATGTTGGACGCGGACGAGGCGACTGCGATCTGGGGTTTCTTGAAGTCTTCGTCGGTGAAGCCGACGGCGCGCAGCATGGAGCGGGCGGGGGCGCGGTCGTTGCCGTCGACGATAATAGAGGAGTGAGTGCGAGGATTGACGGCGGAGGACATGGGAGCTTGGAGGTGGAAGATAAAAGAGAGGGGATGGGATTGCGGGAGACAGGAAAGTGGAGCGAACCAAGGGGCCAAGGGACGGGCAAGTGTGTTTGCGGGGTGATGAACCGGGGCAATTTGGCTGAGGCAATGGGGAGGCGTTTTTCGTGGTTGCGGAGGGGAAACGCAGGGGCATTCACTGAGGGCGAACCTCTTCGCATGGCGTTTAACCTAAAAAAAGTTCTCAAGGCTCTGTTGCTGTCGTCCAACCAGCCGCTTGCGATCAAGGATATCCAAGCGGTGTTCACGCGGTTCCACGAGCAGATGACGCTGCCGCTGCCGGGAGTGGTGATGGATTATGCGTCGCCGGTGGACGCGGCGGCGGGAGACGAAGCGCCGGTGACGCCGGCGGACGCGCCCGCAGCCGAAGAGCCGGTGGAAGTCATCGCGGAGGTGCCGGAGGATAATGAACTTTACCAAGACGTGCCGTCGCTCATCACCGCGACCCAGATCCGCGAGGCGATGGATCTGATCGCGGCGGAGCTGCGGTTGTCGGACGAAGGGCTTTTGCTCATCGAAGGATCGAGCGGCTACCGACTGATGACGCACCCGAGGTTTGCGCGTTGGCTACGGATTTTGCGGCAGGAGCCGCCGCCGGTGAAGCTGAGCCAGTCGGCGCTCGAGACGCTCGCGGTGGTTTCCTACCGGCAACCCGTGACGCGGACGGAGATTGAGACGATCCGCGGAGTGTCGGCGGAGGCGGGGGTGAACAAATTGCTGGAGCGAGACCTGATCTACATCGTGGGCCGGGCGGATTTGCCGGGACGGCCGTTGCAGTATGGCACCACGGACAAGTTTTTGGAGTTTGCCGGCATGAAGTCGTTGGACGAGTTGCCGGCGTCGGACGTGCTCAGCTCGCGACAAATCGACGAGTGGTTACAGAAAGCGACGACCGCGCCGACCCCGACGGATACGGACATGGGTCTGGCGGACGAGCAGCTGCCACTGGAAGGCGTCGTAACGTTCACGCCGGAATTCGTCGTGGCGGACGAAACGACGGCGGTTGCGCCGGTGGAAGTGGTGGCGGAGCAGGCAACCCCGGATGCGGTCGACGGCGGTCGCGCGCCCACAGCTTAATATGGAACTCGGCCCGATTCGCGAAAAGATCGATGTGCTCGACCGGCAGTTGGTCGAGTTGATCAACCAACGGCTGGCACTCGCGGCTGAGATTGGAAAAATCAAACGCAGCACGGGTGGGGAAATCTACGTGCCGGAGCGAGAAGATGCGGTCTTTCGCAAGGTCTCCGGGCAAAACCAAGGGCCGATCAAGAGCGACGCGCTGCGGGCAATCTACCGCGAGATCATGTCGGCGGCGATCGCGCTCGAAAAGCCGTTGATGATCGCCTACCTCGGGCCCGAGGCGAGCAACACCCACGCGGCGGCGATGAAGAAGTTCGGTGCAAGCGTGGACTATCACGCGATGGCGACCATTGCGGATATTTTCACCGCGGTGGAGAAGGGTGAGGCGGACCACGCGGTCATTCCGATTGAGAATTCCACCGAAGGCAGCGTGCGCGAGACCCTGGACAGTTTTGTTGAGAGCGACCTGAAGATTGTTGGCCAGATTTACCTGGAGATCACCCATGCGCTGGTGTCGCAGTCGCCGCTGGACAAGATCACGCACGTTTACTCGAAGGATCAGGCGCTGGCGCAGTGCCGGCTGTGGCTGAACCGGCATCTGCCGCATGCGCAGCTCGTCGACGCTTCGAGCACGTCGCGCGCGGTGCAGATCGCCAAAGGCGAGCCCACGGCGGCGGCGGTCGCGGGCGAACTGGCGGCGGCGCACTACGGCGTGCCGGTGCAGGCGAGAAATATCCATGACAAGGCCGACAATACTACGCGGTTTTTCGTGCTCGGCCGCAAAGCGGCGGGTGCGGTGGGCAACGGTAAGGATGTGACGAGCCTGCTGGTGTCGCTCGGCGATGAGGCGGCGTCGCACTCCGGTGCACTTTTGAAGATGTTGATGCCGCTGGCCGAGCGCGGGGTGAATCTTTCCAAGATCGAATCGCGGCCGAGCAAGAAGCGCCCGTGGGACTACTGTTTTTTCCTCGATGTGAGCGGTCACTACGAAGACGCGGCAATGAAGGCGGCGCTAGCGGAACTACGCGCGACGTGTCCGCTGGTGAAGTGGCTCGGGAGCTATCCGGCGGCGAATTGAGGGGCGGCGCGTCCGGCGCGCGCATCGCTACTTCGATCCGGTGAGGAGGTAGTAGACGATGACCACGCTCAGGCCCGAGAGGGCAAACGCGCCGACGCGGTAAAGCAGGCAGCCTTTGCGGACGTCGGTTTCAGCCGGCCTTCATCGCTGCGGTATCGGCTCAGAATCGCGTCGGGATCGGCAGTGATGAGTAGGCTCGGCGGCCCGCAGCGTGAGGTTGAGGCTAGGAGTGGGTGGAGCGACTGCAGGTGAGCTCCTCCGGGGGAGCGTCGAGCGTGGCCCGGGTGATTTCCCGGTCGAGCCAATCGGTGTGCTGCTGGAGCAAGGCCTGTTGGCGGCGAAGTTCGGTTAGCCGATCGGGCGGCGTCATGGGGACAATAAAAAACGCAGCCGTTTCGGGCTGCGTTGGGCAGGTAAAGCGAGAGGGCCGCTTAAGAAGCGTGCTCGACGACACCGACGCTGCGGTGGGGCTTGTCGTATTTCACGACGCCGTCCTTCAGCGCGAAGAGGGTCCAGTCACGACCGATGCCGACATTCTTGCCGGCGTGGGTCTTGGAGCCGCGTTGGCGGACGATGATGCCGCCGGCGCGAACGACTTCGCCGCCGAAAAGTTTGATCCCGAGCCGCTTTGATTTGCTGGAGCGGCCGTTGGACGTGGAGCTCTGACCTGTTTTATGCGCCATGGTGGGTGGTTTCCTTTAAACGGTGATGGATTGGATCTTGATCACGGAAAGCTCTTGGCGGTGGCCGCGCTTCTTCTCGTAACCTTTGCGCTTCTTTTTCTTGAAGACGATGACCTTGTCACCGCGTTTATTCTCAAGGATCTTGGCCGAAACAATGGCTCCGGCGAGGGTGGGACGGCCGACTTTGTAGTCAGCGCCTTCACCGGCGGCGAGGACTTCCTTGATCTCGATGATCTGTCCGGCCTCGGTGTTCGGGTAACGGTTAACGAAAAGGACGTCGCCCTCGGTGACAGTGAACTGCTGGCCTTGGGTCTTAATGGTGGCTTTCATAAATAAAACCGGTGAAAGAGCGGTTTTGGCGCAGTGAAAGCAAGGCTTTATTTGGTGAAATTGCCGGAAGGGCCCGCCTCGGGCAGCGGAAAATCGGCCACCCCGGGATGCGCGGCGTTGGCGGCGGCGAAGGGTAGGGCGAATTGGACCGCGGCGGCGAGGTCGCGACCAAGGTGAAACCACGCCTGAAGCACGCAGGCAAAAAAGACATCGCCGGAGCCGGTAGCGGAGACTTCGTCGGTGGGCGGCGGGGTGGCGGTGGAGAGGGAGCCGGTATCGTCGCGAATCTGGATGGAGCGGGGACCGTCGGTCACGATCCAGCGCCGGGCGGTGGCGTGGGTGGGGAGGTGGGCGAGATCGGGCGCGAGGGTGCGAAGTTCGTCGGCGTTGATCTTGATCAACGCGACGGGCCGCGAGACCGCCCAAGCGAGCGGCGGCCCGTAGGTATCGGCGACGAGGATGCCGCGAGTCAGCCAACGAGCCAAGGCGGCGCGGAGCGGCTCGTAGGCAGATGAGGACCAACCGGGAAAACTGCCGCAAAGCGCGAGGACTTGTCCGTCGGGTTGGGCGTCAAGAAAGGCGGCGCAGGCGGAGAGCGCGAGGGCATCGGGCGCGGCATCGGGGGCGAGAAAAGTCGTCTCGGGCCGACCGGGGGTGCGGATGACCGTGCCGGTGCGGGTGGGCGCGGTGGAAGGAAAATTTTGAAACGGCCGGCCCGAGGCATGAAGCGCGGCGAGACACTCGTCGCCGGCAGCGCCACCCGTGAAACAGAGCGCGGTGTGCGGCGCGCCGAGCCGCGCGAGCATTTTCGCGACGTTGATGCCTTTGCCCCCGACTTGGAAGGATTCGGCGGTGGCGCGTTGGGTGCGGCCGGGGGTCCAAGAGTCGAAGGTGAGGGTGCGCTCGGCCAGCAGGTTGCCGGTAAGCGTGAAAATCTGGGGAGCGGCGGAGGTCACGGACGTTTGGACGGAGCGCGGTAGAAAACGTAATTGATGAGGAAATCGAGACCAAGGACGCCGCCGAGGGTGCGGATGTTGCGCATCGCGCCGAAGACCATGGTGATTGAGCCGGCGGCGGGTTCATGGACGCGAAGCAAAATGCCGGCCGCGATGAGCGAGAGCAAGGGCTGGAGCAAAAAGCAGACGTGGTAAACGGCGAGGTCGTTTTGCCAGCGGGGGAGCGCCCATTGCAGAACCGCGCCGCCGATGATGGGCGCGATCGCGGCGACGAGCGAGGTGACGGCGAGGTTAAAACCGATCGCGAGATTCTTGGCTTCGACCGGCAGCAGGCGGAGCAGGAGGGTGAACTGGCCGAGGATGAAACACGCGCTAGTAAGACCGCCAAAAACCCACATGCCGTAAAGCAGGCTGCGATTTTCCGGGGTGATGAAACACCAGAGAAAATTTTGCAGCTGCCACGCGATGAGGGCGAAGGTCATGACGGGCTTGTTGCCGAAACGGTCGAGGAGCCGGCCCCACGCGGGTAACGCGAGCGCGCCGCCGAGGGCGGTCAACGTCGAGAGGATGCCGACGTCGAAGGCGGAAAAGTTGAGCTGCTCAAACATGAAGACGTGGTAGAACGGGCCGAAGCAGTTGGCGGCGAACGACCACACGGAGCCGAAGAGCACAAACAGCAGGAACGAGCGCGAACGGGACAAGACATCGACTTGGGCGCGGAACAAAATTGTTGGAGCCTGCGCTTGGGGCAGCGGGTGGGTGGGCGAGATCCATTGCCAGTAGAGCGAGTAGATGCGGATGAAGCAGGCGACGCCGATCACTGCCTGAAATGCCGGGATCGCGTAGTTCCAGTGGGCGAGGGCCCAGCCGGCGGCGAAAAGAAACGTGAGAGTGGAGAATTGCAGGTAGGCGTTGCGGCGGGCGAAGTATTTTCCCCGCAGGCGGGCGGGGACCCATTCTTGAATCCAGGAGTTCCATGAAACGCCGGCGATGGCGGCAAAGCAGCTGGAGACGAAAAACCACAGAATGAGCCAATGCGCGGCGGCGACGGGATTCTCGCGCGGGATGAGCGGCAGGAGCGCGCCGAGCACGACCCAGAGGGCGAGATGAATGCTCGCGGCGACGACAGTGACGGTCTTGGGCGGACGCCAGCGGGCGATGAATGGCGCGGCGAAGATTTGAAGAAAGTTTGCGACGAACGGCATCGCGGTGAGGACGCCGATTTCGGTCTTGGGCAGGACGTAGGCTTTGGTGACGAGGGCGGTGACGAAGACGTTTACCGGGAGCGACATCGTGACCAGCGGCATGGCCACGAGGCCGTCGGCCGTGCACAGGCGGAAGCTGCGGGCGAGGTCGGCTTTGCGTTGGTCGGCGGCGGCGCGCGCGGTGGTTGCGTTCACGTTGGTTTGGCGCGCAATCAAAGGGCGTGGCCGGGATAATCAAAGCGAAAGCGCGAGCCGAAACCCGGACTTTGAAGTGCAGGGAGGAGGACGGCTCGGACGTCGGCGAGGCCGAGGACGTCGAGGGACGGGGCGCGTTGGAGGACGGTAACGTGCGGTGCGGGCGGAGCCCAGAGGGCGGGATCGGTGGGGCCGAAGAGGATGAGGCTCGGGACGCCGCAGGCGGTGGCGAGGTGACCGATGCCGGAGTCGTGGCCGATGAAATAATCGCAAGGGGCGAGGCGCGTGATCAGGTCTTCGAGCGGGAGGTCGTGCGCGGAGGAGCCAAAGGGTGCGAGCGCGGCGCGGGTGGCGGGGGATTCGGCTTCGCCGGTGATGATGAGGAGTTCAGCGGCATGGGCGCGGCGGAGCCACGTCGCGAGTTCGAGCCAGCGGGGCAAAGGCCAGTTTTTTTTCGCGGAACCGCTGCCGGGGTGGAGAGCGATGGTGGGGGAAGTTGAGAGTCGAGAGTTGAGAGTTGAGAGATCGAATTCCCGAAGGGGTCGTGCGTTAGCGCGGGCGAGTAGCGGATAGGAGAAATTAGTTATTGGGAGGCCGAGGGTGCGGAGGGGTTCGCAGTAGTGGGCGGCGGCGGGGGCGCGGGTGGGGTGCGCGGAGGAGGTCAGAAAAATGGAGACAGAAAGATTTTGGAAATGACGGGCGAGAATGGCGTCGGGGTCGGGCCAGAAGTTGAGGACGAGGTCGAACGACGTGAGCCAGGCGGCGAAGGTGGGCGGGAGCGGAGCGGAGTCGTAGAGCGCAGCCCAGCGGGATTCGTGCTGGGAGTGGGCGGCGTCGAGCAGTCCGCGGGAAACAGCGAGGGCGGCGGCGGGGGCGTTGCCGGCGAGTTCGATGCGGGCGGCGGGGTAGGCGGAGCGAAGGGCGGCGAGGGCAGGGAGCGTGACGAGGAAATCGCCGAGGGCACCGCCGCGGAGAATTAGTATGCGGCGCATGGGGCGATCGGAGGGGGGGGGCACCACGAAAAACACGAAATACACGAAAGGAGGAGGCAGAGAAGGCATCGGAGGAGCGCCCACGGAACACACGGAATACACGGAAAAAAACAGAGAATGGGAGAGGTTTTCATTCCGTGTCTTCCGTGTGTTCCGTGGGCTACTTCTGGGTGGGTGGCGCGGGCGGTTGGTAGCCGACTAGGGTGGCGACGCCGGAGCCGAATTTGAGTTCGACTTCGAATTTCACTGGGAGGCGGCGCGGGTCGCTTTGCGCGATCCAGACGCGGACGGCGGAGCCTTTTTTGAACATCCCTTTGGGCGGGGTTTTGTCCATGCGCGGCTCAAGGACGAGGGTTTGGAAAGTGCCGAAGCGGGTGGTGATCTCCTCGTAGCGGACCGCGTGGATGGTTAGCTCGTAGGCATCTTGATCAAAGAGCACGAGCGCATCGCGCTTTTCGCCGGGCTTGAGATCCCATTGGCGGGTGGTGATGAGGCTCATGATGAGGTCGAGCGGATCGCCGGGCGGGAGCGGCACATCGAGGTTTCGTCCGGGTTCGATCTCGTCGCGGTAGAGCGCGAGACGTTTGGCGTAGTCGAGCGTGGTGATGTGCCGCGTTTGCATTTCCTTGGTCGTGGTCGTTTCGACGTGGGCAATGAGGCGGCCAGTCGGGGCCTCGACGAGCGCCTCGGCGCGGGCGTCGAAGGCGTAGAGCGCGCGGGCAAAGCCGCGGGTTGCGGTGGTCGTAACGTTGAGGATGCGATCGGAAGGGGTGGCGGCCGGGGCCGGCTCGGCGCAGATCTTGATTTCGCCAGCCGCGAAGAAAATGCCCCAGCCGACGCGATAGGTGAGTGCCTCGCCAAGGAGGAGGGCGGGTTGGGCGATGGTGGATGAAACCAAGGTGAGGGCGGAGAAAACTGCGGCGGGCCAAGGACGGTGCATGGAGGCGGAAAGAGACCGGTCAGCCCAAGGGAAGTTCGCACTGTAACGGCTCGCCGATGGGCGTCGCAGCAATCCCGCGGTCGCGGAGAGTCTTGGCAAATTCTTTGGCGAAGCCGTGGAGCGTGAGGACGCGCTTGGGTTGAACAAGCTCGACGAAGCGGAGGAGTGACGGGAAATCGGCGTGGTCGGAAAGGGGGAAAGCGGCGGCGTGGCGCGAGCCGTGGAAGGAGCGGTGGTCGAGGGCCCAGCCGGTGACGGACGCGGTACGGGGTGCGGGGACGCGCTTGAGGAGACCGGGCGAATGGGGCGGGCAGATGACGACGTGGCCGGCGTGGGTGGCGGGGTCGAACTCGACGTACGGAGGGAAGTCGAGGCCAAGTTGCGCGCAGATGCGGGTGAGGCGATGCGTCTCGGACTGGAGCATGATCGGCAGGCCGGAGGCAGCAAGGGCGCGGAGGACTTCCTGGCTCTTGCCGAGGCTGTAGCAGAGCAGGACGGGCGTGGCGCCGGCGGCGAGAGTGTCGCGGCAGAACGTGAGGAGGTTGGCGACGATTTCGGCGGCGGGCGGGAAGACGTAGCGAGGGAGGCCGAACGTCGTTTCCATGATGAGCGTGTCGGCGCGCGGAGAGGCGCAGGTTTCGGCGGCGTGGCTGGGCAGGAGTTTGAAATCGCCGGTGTAGAGGAGCGTGCCGTGCTCGGCGTGATCGAGGAGAATTTGGGCGGAGCCGTAGATGTGGCCGGCGGGGTGGAGCGTGACGGTGCAGTCGGCGGTGAGTTGCTCGGTGTGGCCGAAGGGGAGGATGTGCTCGGTGCGTTGCTTCGATGGGAGGCGGGCGCGCATGAGGCGGGCCGTGGCGCGGGTGCAGAGGACCTCAGCATGGCGCGCCATGTGATCGGAGTGGGCGTGGGAAACGAAACTGCGCTCAGCTCGGCGGGTGGCGTCGAGCGACCAGCCGATCTGAGGAAGGTGGATGCCGTGTTTGAAATTGATTTCCCAAGCCATGTCTCACGCAAAGGGCGCGGCGGGCTCAGAGGAAGGAGAAAGACGGGGTGGATTGGAGAGAAGGAGAGAAGGAGAGACGGGGAGCGATCGGGGTTGGCTTAAATGGGTCGGGGGCTTTGAATTCGGGTATGAATTCCACGTCGGTCGCATCATTCGAGGGGAAGAATTTCATGGTGACGCAACTCGATGCGGTGCCGGCGGTCGCCTGTCCGTGTGGTTTCGCCCGGCGGGGGTTTGCGACGCCGGAGAACACGACCGCGACGATCCACCTCGTTGACATCCAAAGCGACGCGCGCACGCACTATCACAAGAAGCTGACGGAGATTTATCTGATCCTCGAGGGTGAGGGGTTCATGGAACTCGACGGCGAAATGATTCCGGTAAAGCCGATGACATCGATTTTTATCAAGCCGGGGTGTCGGCATCGCGCGGTGGGAAAGATGAGAATCGTGAACATCCCGGTGCCGGCCTTCGATCCGAGAGACGAATGGTTTGATTAACCGTCCGCGGTCACCGCAGACCGAGGGCGGACACGATCAATAGCAGCAGGACGGCAACAATCGTGAGAACCCAATACCACGCGAGGCGGTCGCGGGGGCGCGAGCTGCGGGGGGCGGAGCGGGGGACGTCGGTATCGTCGTCGGGAAGGTTAAGTCCGTCGTAAAGCGACTGCTCGCGCCAGCCGGTGCGTTCATCGGCGCCGCAGCCGGGGCAGGCGTGGGCGCGGGGCGGGATGTCCGCGCCGCACTGGGCGCATTCGGCAGGAGGCGCGGGGTCGTGGGGCATGGTGGGGTGGGCGGGGGCCGAGGACGAGAGACAGGGCGCGCGTAACGCGCGGGAATTTCCGGAGTGATGGCCGAGGCGCTACGCCTCTCGCAATGACCGTGGAGGAAATCAGGCCGGAAGGTATTTGTGCTTTGCGAGACGCCAAGCGGTCACAAAGAAGGCGGTGAGAGGAATGGCGAGCAACATGCCGAGGATACCGTCGAAGGCGGTGCCCCAGAAGAAAATCGCGACGATGATGGTCACCGGATGCAGGCCGGTGCGCTCGCCCATGATTTTTGGGGTGAGGAACCAGCCCTCGATCGTCTGCACGATGACCTTCACGAGGACGACGAGGCCGACGAGTTGCCAACCCCCGGCGGGCTGGAGAAAGGCGAGCGGCAGCGTAATCGCGATGCCAATGATGCTGCCGAGGTAGGGCACGATGTTGAGCACTCCAACGAAGAGACCGATGACGAGGCCGAATTTTAGGCCGATGAGCGTGAAGCCCACGGCGAGCAGGGCGCCCATGATGAGGCCGATGAGCAGTTGGCCCCGGAAAAAAGATTCGACGATGCCGATGAATTCGCGGACGAGGAAGACGAGGTCCTCGCGCAGCGAAGGTTTGAGAAACGGAAGTTGGTTGCGGATGTGCCGGGTGGGCTCGCCGGACGACAGCAGAAAGAAGAAGAGGTAAACGGGGATGATGGCGATGTTGGCGGCGAAAGCGCCGACGCCGAGCAGACCACCGCCAGCGGCTTTGAGCGACGGGAGCGTGTGGGAGAGCAGGCCACGAGCCTCGACCAAGGCGGCGTCGGCGAGCTGGCGGACGGTGGGGTTGGCGAGTTGGCGTTGGGCCAGCGCGACCCAGTCAGGGTAGTTGCGTTCGATGTAGTTGCCCGCGTTGACCCAGAGAGTCGGGACGTAAGTGATAAAGGTGAGCAGTTGGTCGATGAGGGGCGGGAGGAGTAAAAAAAGAAAAACCGCGAAGACGAGGGAGGCCAAGCCGTAGAGCAAGGTGACCGAAGCGGGCCGGCGAAGTTTGAGCCGACCGACAAATAGATCGACGATCGGACGGAGAATGAGAGCGAGGACGCCGGCAACGGCGAGCGGCCAGAGGACGCTGGAGAAGTAGCTGACCATGCGACCGAGGACGATGCCCCCGCCGATGATCAGGGCGACGGCACCGAAGAGCGCGGCGAGGGTGAGGGTGAAGCCGACGGTGCGGCGCTGGCTCGGGGTGAGGAAAGCAGAGTCGGGCGCGGAAGGCGTGGGCTCGTCGGGCATGGGACCGACGATGAGCGAATGCCGCGGGAGTTGACGAGACTGGAAAGGACGCGGGCCGAAGTGCGGGCTGGTCCGGCGAATGACTTCGATCAGGGCGGAGGCAAAGCGAAGGCGACGATCATGCCGCCGGCGGGGCGGTTGGATTTCCCGCCGCCGGCAGAGATCACAACATATTGGCGGCCGTCGACGGTGTAGGTGCTCGGAGTGGCGTTGCCGCTGAACGGGAGCGGCGCCTGCCAGAGAATTTTTCCTGTGGCCTGATCGAAGGCGCGAATGGTCTCGTCGGCCGTGGCGGCGATGAAGAGCAGACCGCCGGCGGTCGCGACGGGGCCGCCGTAGTTCTCGGTGCCGGTGGGCGGAATGCCTTTGGCGGAAAGCTCGCGGTATTCGCCGAGCGGCACTTTCCACTTGAGCTCGCCGGTGTTGAGATCGACGGCGTTGAGCGTGCCCCACGGCGGATTGATCGCGGGGTAACCGGCCTGATCAGTCCAGCGGCGGAAACCGCCAAAGGCATAGGGTGAAGTTTTATCGGTGGATTTTTTCGCGGACGCTTCGTCGGGCCGGCCGCTGGCGGATGCCGCAGGCTGGCCGAGCACGTAGGCGATGAGCGCTTCGCGTTGCGGCTCGGGGATTTTGTCGAAGGCGGGCATCCGGCCGAAACCGTGGCGGGTGATCTGCGCGATCTCGGCGGACGTGCGGCGTTTTTCGAGGTCGAGCAGCGATGGGAATCCGGCGTCAGGGTACCCCTTGCGATCGATGCCGTGGCAGGAGGCGCAGTGGATGAGGTAGTCGCGCTCGCCGCGCGGGAGTGGGCTGCCGTCGGCGCGCCGCGTCTCCACGATCTGAAGCAACCACGGAATCTCGTTTACGTTGACGTAGTAGACGCCGGCGGGATCGACGGCACCGCCGCCCCACTCCATGCCGCCGTCAAAGCCAGGAAACATAATCGTCTCGGTGAGACTGGGCGCGGGAAAGGGACCGAAATTGGGCGATAGGCGGATGCGGTCGGTGGTGAGTGCGCGCGCCTCGGGGGAGATCGTGGAAACGTCGGCCTCGGTGTAAGCTTGGCGGGTGAGCGGGGCGGGTTTGGTGGGGAACGGCTGAGTCGGCCATGCGTGTTCGCCGCGCAGCGTAGAGGCAGGCACGGGTTTTTCCTCGATCGGCCAGAGCGGCTCTCCGGTGACGCGATTGAAAACGAAGAGGTAGCCGTGCTTAGTGCCTTGGGCGACGGCGTCGATTTTTTTGCCGCGGTGCGTGACGGTGAGCAGGATAGGGGCGCAGGGGAGGTCTTTGTCGAGGAGGTCGTGGTGAACGATTTGATAGTGCCAGAGGCGTTTTCCGGTGGCGGCGTCGAGGGCGACGAGGGAGTTGGCGAAGAGATTTTGGCCAAGCCGGTCGGCGCCGTAAAAATCCGGTTCAGCGGTTTTTGTGGCGATGTAGACGATGCCGCGGGCCTCGTCGAGCGCTTGGCCGGACCACGGCATCGCGCCAGTGGCGGTTTTGTAGGCGTCGGCCGGCCAGGTGTCGTGGCCGACTTCGCCCGGGCGCGGAATGAGGTGAAAAATCCAGCGGCGGAGACCGGTGCGCACATCGAAGGCGCGGACGGCGCCGGGACCGCCGAAGCCGCCGACGATGAGCAGATCGCGGTAGGTGACGCCGGGAGTGTTGAGCCCGACGCGATGGGTGCCTTCGGTCTCGGAGGCGAAGCTGAGCGGGATCGCGCCGGCGGTGCCGAAATCGGGCAGGGGTCGGCCGGTCGCGGGATCTAGGGCGAAAAGGGAATTGCCGACGGCGGTGAAGAGACGCTGCTCGCCGCCGGTCTCGTTTTGCCAGAAGACGAGGCCACGTTGGCGGCGCCCGCCGGCGCCGGCGGGCGTTTGCGCGGGGTCCCAGATCCAGCGTTCGCGGCCGGTGGCGGCATCGAGCGCGATGACGCGCCGGCTCGGGGTGGCGGTGTAAAGGATCCCGCCGATGATGAGGTTGTTGGCCTGATATTCGCCGGTTTCTCCGGTGTCGTAGGTCCACGCGACGGCGAGTCGATCGACGTTGGCCCGGGTGATTTGGGCGAGCGGAGAGTAGAGCGAGCGCTGCTTGTCGCCGAGATAGGTGGACCAGTCGGTGGCCTTGGCTGCGAGCGCGGGAGCAATGAGGCCGGCAACGAGAAGGAGGCGAGCGAACATGATCAAGGTGGGGGTGGGGCTAATCGGAAGGCTCAGGGTGCCGGGTTACTTGCGCATCGAAAAAGGGGCCGCGGTGCGGCCGGTGTGGTGGCGCCAGAACCAGCGGGCCATGGCGGGGAGGAGGATGATAGCACCCACCATATTCACGACGAACATAAAGGTGAGGAGGATTCCCATGTCAGCTTGGAATTTCAGATCGGAGAACACCCAGAGGCTCACACCGACCGCGAGGGTGAGGCCGGTGAAGACGATGGCGGCGCCCGTATCTTTGTAGGCGATGATCATCGCAGCTTCGAAATACTCGCCGTTTTTCAGCGCGGACTCGAGCCGGGCGAAAAGATAGATGCCGTAGTCAACGCCGATGCCGACGCCGAGGGCGACGACCGGAAGGGTCGACGTTTTTAGGCCGATGCCCAGGTAAATCATGACCACATAGGCGAGGTAGCTGACAATCGCGAGAGGGACGATGATGCAGAGCGTGGCGCGGAGGGATCGGAAGGTAATCAGGCAGAGTGCGATCACGGCGCCGAAGACCCAATAGAGGATGGGCCGCTCGGCGGCGGCGACGACCTCGTTGGTCGCGGCCATCACGCCGGCGTTGCCGCTGGCGAGGAGAAAGCTGGCTTTGGGCGAAGGGTTCTCGGTCGCGAATTTTTTCACCGCCGCGGTGACGGCGTGAAGCGTTTCGGCTTTGTGGTCCGAAAGGAAGATGAGGACGGGCAGCACCGAAGCATCGGCGTTGAGTAGGCCGGTGGCGGTCTCGATGGGCGAGACGGACTGCGCCAGCGTCTGGGGCTGGCGGGGCAAGATGCGCCATTTGAGCGAGCCCTCGTTAAAACCGGAGTTGATCGTTTTGGCCGCCGAGGTGAGCGAGACGACCGATTGGACCCCGGGGACCTCGCGAATGTGGCCCTCGAATTTGTCCATCAGCGTGACGACCTCGTGATCGACGCAACCGTTGGGGATCGTCTCGACGATGACGGAGAGAATATCGACGCCGATGCTGAATTTTTCCGTGATGAGGCGGCTGTCTCGGTTGTAACGGGAATCCTGACGGAGTTCGGGGACGCCGGCATGGGTGTCGCCGATGCGGATCTCGCCGGCCTTGAACCAAGCCCAGACGCCGAGAGCGAGGCAGCCCACGGTGATGGCGATGGAGGGGCGGGGGCGCAGACTGCGGGCCAGCCAAGTCCAAAAACGGTCGGCGCGCGCCCGGCGGCGAGTGACCCATTCGGCGTAGCTTTTTGGCAGGCGGAGATACGAAAGCAGAATGGGCAAAAGGAAAAAATTGGTGATGATGATGACGCCGACACCGAGGCTGGCGGTGATGGCGAGCTCGTGGATCGTCTCGATCTTGATGACGAGCATCGTGAGGAAGCCGATGGTATCGGTTGAAAGCGCGACCATGCCGGGGACGATGAGGCCGATGAAAGCGTTGCGGGCGGCGGTGGGGCCGTCGTGGCCAAGAAAGATCTCGTTGCGAAACGTGCAGATTTTCTGGACGCCGTGGCTGACGCCGATGGCAAAGACGAGAAACGGCACGAGGATGGAAAACGGATCGACGCCGTAGCCGAGGGCGGTGAGGGCGCCGAGTTGCCAGATGACGGCGATGAGTGAGCAAAGGACGGGGGCGAAGGCGAGTTTCCAGCGGCCGGCGTAATGCCAGACGAGGAGCGCGGTCACGAGGATGGAAATGCCGAAAAGCGTGACGACGCCGCGGGCGCCGTCGGAGATATCGCCGATGATCTTGGCGAAGCCAATGATGTGGGCGGAAACGGTGCCTTTGGAATCGGCGGTGACCCGGTCGCGAATTTTTTCGAGAGCGGCGGCGACTTTGATGTAGTCGATTTTTTCGCCGGTGGCCGGATCAATTTCGAGGAGTGAGGCGGAGACGATGGCGCCGGTGAAATCGTTGGCGACGAGCTGGCCGAGTTTTCCCGACTTGATGATGTTTTCGCGGACTTTCGCGAAGCCATCGGCGGTTGGGGCGAAATCGGCGGGGATGACGTTGCCGCCGGCAAAACCGTCTTCGACCACCTCGATGAAACGGACGTTGGGGGTGAAGAGCGACTGGACCTGGGCGCGGTCGACGCCGGGGACGTAGTAGGCCTCGTCGGTAACGGTCTTGAGCGTGGCGAAGAACTCAGCGGTAAAGATGTCGCCTTTGGCCGGCACGAGCGCGATGAGCACGCGGTTGGCGCCGCCGAACTCGGCCTGATGTTTGGTGAACGTGCGGATGTAGGGGTGGTCGAGCGGAAGCGATTTGTTGAAACTCGCATCGACGCGAAGTTGGGCGGCGAACCACACCATCACGCCGGTGAGCAGCGCAAAGCCGATGAGCAAGGGAGTGCGCCAGCGAAAAAGCCAAGTGGCGAAACGTTCGGTCATGGCGTGGGTGGAGTCGCGGGGATGTCGAAGACCGTGGCGCCGCCTTCGCCGAGGGCGAGGATGCGTCCGTCGGGCAGCTCAAGCAGGGCGGCGACGGCGGAGGTGAAAGGCACACGGAGTGGCGCGACGGAGCGCGCGCCGTCCCGACTCGTAAAAAAGGCTCGGGCTTGGCCGGCAATTAGGAGTTGGTTGTTTTTGAGTTTAATGGCGGCGGCCAGCAGAACGCGGTCGGCGAGCGGAACGAGTTCCCAAACGCGGCCGTCGTCGGATGAGCGGTAGATGCGGCCGCGCAGACCATGGGCGACGAGAGCGGTCGGGCCGAGCGGGATGATGCCGTAGAAGGAGCCGTCGTAGGGAGACTCGATGGGTTGCCACGTGGCGCCAGAGTCGACGGAACGGAGCAACGTGCCGCGTTCGCCGGCGATGTAGAGCGTGCCGGTGGGGCCGCGGGTGAGGCGGTTGAGGTGGAGATCGTCGTCGATGAGTTTGCGACGCTGCCACGTGGCGCCGGCGTCGCGGGTTTCTAGGCAAAGGCCGTTGGCGCCGATGGCGAGGATGTGGCGGTCATCGAGGGCGAGGACGTCGAGGAACGAGGCGGTGAGGTCGTTGCCTTGCCACGATTTCCGCCAGGTGAGGCCGGCGTCCGAGGTGGCGAGGATGAGCGCGTCGTGGCCGACGGCCCAACCGTTTAGAGCGTCGGGGGCGACGGTGATGCCGGTGAGCGCCGCGGAGAGGTTGGCGGGGACGGCGATTGGGCGCCACGTGCCTGCGGAGTCGGAGGAGCGGAGGATGGTGGTGCGTTCGCCGACGGCGATGATTGTGGCAGGACCGGCGTAGGCGCCGGCGAGGAGCAGCATTCTCGGGGTTGGCGTGGGCGGGATGGAGGCACGGAGCGGGGTGGAAAGTAAGACGACGAGGAGAGAGACAAAGAAAAAGCCCGATGGGGACATCGGGCTCATTCGGAGACTCGGGCGCAGGGGCATTGGGCGCGGAGGGCGGGTCGGAGACCTCGCCCTACTTTCTTAACGGACGCCGTCGCGGCGGAGGGCGTCAGTGGTGTAGTCGGCGGGCGTGCGCTTCACGCTGAAATCATACATTTTTTTTTCGTTGTCCAAGCCGACGACTAGGTAGCGGCCGGCGACGAGGTCGGTGTGGGCTTCGAGGGTGCTCCAGAACGTCTGCGCATCGTAATAATTGATGCAATGGGCCTCGGAGACGCGCCACATCTGGTCTCGGGAATCGTATTGGTCGACGGCGAGAATCTGCCAACTGTCTTCGTCGACGTAGAACGTGCGGCGTTTGTAGATGTGAGAAGCGCCGGGCTTGAGGGTGGCCTCGACGACCCAGACGCGGTGAAGTTCGTAGCGAGCGAGGTCTTGGTTGATGTGAAGGGGTTTTAGGATGTCGGCGTATTTCAGCGAATCGCTGTGCAATTTGTAGGAGTTGTAGGGCACGATCATTTCCTTTTTGCCGACGAGCTTCCAGTCGTAGCGGTCGGGGGCGCCGTTATACATGTCGAACTGGTCGCTGGTGCGCATACCGTCGGCGGCGGTGCCGGGATTGTCGTAGGCGACGTCGGGAGCGCGGCGCACGCGGCGCTGTCCGGTGTTGTAGACCCAGGCGTTCCGCTTCTCTTTCACTTGGTCGAGCGTCTCGTGGGCGAGGAGAATGGTGCCGGCCTGACGGGCGGGAGCGATGACGGCTTGTTTGTAGTAGACGAGAATGTTCTCGAGCTGGGCGGAAGTGAGTCCGGGGCGGGCGTAGTTGAAGAGGAACTCATCCTCGAACTGGACCAGCGTGTAGCTGCCACCGCGGGTGGGAGCGGCTTGGCCGATATTGCGGGTGGCGGCGATGCCCCGGTAGCGGGCAAGGTGGTTCCACATGACCTCGAGGCCTTGGGACGGAATTGGAAACGGCGCGCCGACGATGGCGTTTTCGAAGGAGCTGCCATTATTGGCGAGGACGGCGGTGGTGGCGTTGGCCTTCGTCGCGTCGTAGATCCGCTGGGGATTGGAGACGCTGCGGCGGGTTGGATAGACGATGAGTTTGTAGCTCGGGTAGGCCTTCAACAGCGCGACGGAGCCGGCGGTGAGCTGGGCTTCGTGCTGGGTGAAGTTTGAGGGTGTGATCGTAAACCGCGGTTGATCGGAGGCGAACGGATCGGGGTGGTGATCGCCGACCTTGTAGCCGGCGGGCGGGGTGAGGATACCGCCGTTCCACTTTGGGATCGTGCCGGCGGCATTGCCGGCGGTTTCGGCGCCGAGGGGCGTCAGGTCGGCGCCGAGGCGAGCGGCTTCGGCGGCGGAGACGGCGGCGTGAGCGGTCGTGGCGGCGAGGAGCACGAGGAGGAGGGAGAAGGACAGAAGGAGAGAGGGGGAAGATTTTTTCATGTGAAGCGGGAGTGCGGCGATGAAAGGGGAAGGACGGGGCTTGGAGGGCGGGTCGGAGACCCGCCCTACTTTTTTAAAAAGAGTAACGCAGGGTGGTGGAGACGTAGTCGCGGTCGGCGAGGAGGTTGTAGCGGTCGCCGCCAAAGAAGTTCACATAACGAACCTCGAGGGACCATTTTTGTTGGTAAGTAAACTCGACGCCGAGGTTCACGCTCTTGCGCTTGGCGAGGTAGTTGCCGAGTGGGAGCGGCGTGTTTCCGCTCACGTCGTGGGTGAATGCGAGGGACGGCGAAACGTTCACGTTGGCGAAGACGTTGGTGTAATCGAGGCGGCCGGCGACTTGATAGCCCCAGGAGAATTCATCGGCAAAGGCGGACGAAGGGGTGGGCGGGAAGGCGCCGTTACCGGTGTTGATCATGGTGGCGGCATTGGCGCTGGTGAAGGTGCCGGAGCCATCGTAGCGGAGCAGATCTTTCGAGGGAAGATTCGCCCAGACGCCACCCACTTCACCGAGGAGGGTGAATTGCTGCGAACCGAGCAGGGGGCCGAAGACTTTGGTCAGCGTGGTCTGCGCGGTGGAGACGTTGTGACGGCGGAAGCCGGAGAGCTCGCGGCCGAGCTGGCCGAGGTAGTTGCCAATTTGGTTGTTGGCGCCGAACGCGGGGTTGAGGGCCGAGAGCGTTGCGAAGAGCAACTCAACGTCGTCGACTTGGAGCGGCTGGTCTTTTTTGTAGGAAAACTCGCCCTGCCAGGAGATGCCGGTTTTACCGAGAGCCGTGTTGAAGCTGACGCCGAACAAATCAACGCCCTCGGGATACTCGATGAAGTAGCGGCCGGTCGCAGCGGAGGTGAGCAGAGCGATGGAACGGGCGCCAGCAATTGCGGCCTGAGTCTGGGCGGCTTGCAGGGTAGCAATCTGCACCGGGGTGAGTGCGGCGGGATTCGTCTGCGAGAGAACGATGAGTTGGAAAATGCCGGAGGCTTGAGCGGCGGCGGTGGCGGCCGGCAGGCCCGCGCGGATAAAGACAGCAGTCAGGGGACCGGTCAGGTCGGTGTTGATCGGGACGGTGGGGGTGCGGGAGCTGATCAGCGGCGAGCGGCTGTGATACTTCGCGTAGTAGAAGCCGAGATCGGTGTCGTTGAGGGCGGCGGCCGTGTAGCGGGCCGAGACGCCGTATTGATTGAAATTACCGCCCTCGCGGTCGAGGTCGCGGGGAATGCCGCCGAGGGTGCCGTTGTCGGCGAGAGTGCCGAAGCCCAAAAATACGTTGCGACCGCCGCGGCTGGCGAAATCGTTGGTCGAAAAATAGGTGCCGGCGGGCTCGATCTCGTTGCGGCGGAACTCTAGCAACCAGAACGGCTCAATCGTGAGATCCTTGGTGAGGCCGATGGAGGCTTTGAGCATGTTGACGGGGAGGAACGCTTCTTTGAGCTCGGCGCCGGGAACGCGCAATTTCGAGAGATCAACGGGATTGATGATATTGATGCCGTTGGGGATGAAGGTGCTCTCGCCGAGGCTGAGCACTTGGCGGCCGAAGCGAAGATCGACCGGTATTGAATTAGCGGCATCGAACTTCGCGAGGACGTAAGCATCGAGGAGTTCGGCGCCTTTTTTGACGCGGTCTTGGGCTTGGTCGGTGAGCGGGGTGCGGGCGGTGTTGCCGGCTTTTAAATCGCGAAAATAGTAGCCGCGGGCAAAGCCACCGAAGTTACGGTAGCGCAGTTCGAGGTCGTGCGAGCCCTTGAGCAACTGGGAGACCGTGCCCTTCTTGTAATTGAGATTGGCGTCGTCGGTGTTGACCGAGGTCTGGAGGCCCGCGACGCCGTTGAAGGAGTTGGTGGTGCCGTAGTAGGTCGGGCTGGGGTTGTTGAGCCGGTAAAGCGCGCCGACCGAAAACGTGGAGTCGAAGCTGCCTTTAAGTTCGCCGTAAGAAAACGGGACGGCGTAGGCGGGGGCGACCAATATGGCGGAAGCCAAAGCTGCGGTGAGGGCGCCGAGAATACGGGATTTCAGGGCATGACGAACGTAGGGTGAGGGCATGATCGATGGTGGGTTCTACTGAAGGGCCCTCGGACGAAGAGCTGAAGTGCCCGTTGACCGAGAAACACGATGGTTTTGTGAAGCATTGACCAAAAGCGCCGCTGCCGTGTGCTTCAAGGGTGAATTTACCTGGATTTAACATTTGCCGTGAGCGGAAACGCTTAGGGCGTTGACGCCGCTCCGGGATGCGTAAGCTGCGCCTTTCATGCAGGCTGCCACTCACATTCACGTCAAAGGTGCTCGAGAGCACAACTTGAAGAACTTGGACGTGCGCGTGCCCCGAGGAAAATTAGTCGTGATCACGGGTCCGAGCGGATCGGGGAAGTCCTCGCTGGCCTTCGACACGATTTACGCGGAGGGCTACCGAAAATACATGGAGAGCCTGTCGACCCAAGCCCGGCAGGTGCTGGATCAACTCAAGCGGCCGGACGTCGACTTCATCCACGGACTCTCGCCGGTACTGGCGATTGAACAACGCACGGGCGGAGGCTCGCCGCGCAGCACGATCGCCACCGTCACGGAGATCGCGGACTACGCGCAATTGCTCTGGGCGCTCGCGGGTGAACAACGTTGTCCGAAGGACGGAGGGCGGGTGGTGCAGCGCTCGCTGGATGACAATGTGAAGCGCGTGCTGGCCGAGTGTGCCGGAGAACGGGTGGTGCTGCTGGCGCCTTTCATGCGGGCGAAGCCGAGTGTGCTGCGCGATGAGTTGCCGCGCATGCGGCTGCGGGGGTTTCAACGGGTGCGGCTCAACGGCGAGATTAAGAATCTCGACGAACCCAAGCTGATCCCGCCCGGTGCGGGCACCAAGGAGCTGACGGTGGAATTGGTCATCGACCGGTTGGTGGCGACCGTGGACCAACGCAGCCGGCTCGCAGATTCGCTGGAGCTGGCGTTTCGCGAGGGAAAAGATCGGGTGATCGTGCTGGCGCAGAAAACCGCCGAGGCGCCATGGCGTGAGGTGGCGCTCAGCCAGTCGCTCGCGTGCGAGATCTGCGGGGATGTTTTCGAGAAGCTCACGCCGCGCCATTTTTCATTCAATCACAGTGACGGTGCGTGCGGAACCTGCGGCGGCCTGGGCCGGAAGCTGCGGTTTGTGCCGGAGCTGATCGTGGCCGACCCGGACAAATCAGTGCGCGGCGGCGCGCTCAAGCCCTGGCGCATCGGCGGAAAAAACCTGATCATCAAGCACAACTCCTTGCTGAAGCAGTTGGCCGAACAGTTGCCCTTCGACGCCGATACGCCTTGGAAGGATCTGCCCCAGAAGACCCGTGATGCGATTTTGCACGGGGCGGGCGAACGCGAGTTTGCATTCAAAATGCGGCGGATGCGCGAAGCGAAGGCGATGCCGTTTGCCGGCGTGATCGCGGATCTCGAGGAGAGCTTTCGGCACACCGACAGCGAAGGTTTTCTGGCGCGGCTGACGACTTTTATGGTGAGCGGAGAATGCCCCGAGTGCCATGGCGCGAGACTGAACGGGCGGAGCGGAGCGGTGCGGGTGGCAGGCAAAACGTTTCCGGAATTCATGACGCTCGACATCGGCGAAGCCCACGGGTTTGCGCAGGAACTGGTCGCGGCCTTTCGCGAGAATGCGGCGTTGGGTGACGTGGTCATCGGCATCGAGCAACGGCTGCACTTTTTGCTGGAGACGGGACTCGGGTATCTGACGCTCGAACGGGACTACGCGACGCTCTCCGGTGGCGAGTCACAGCGCGTGCGGCTCGCCACGCAGCTCGGGATGGGCCTGATCGGCGTGATCTACGTGCTCGACGAGCCGAGCATCGGGCTGCACGCCCATGATAACCAAAAGTTAATCGAGACGCTGGTCGCTCTGCGTGACCGCGGGAACACGGTGCTCGTGGTGGAGCATGACGAAGACACGATGCGCGCGGCCGATGAGATCATTGAACTGGGTCCCGAAGCGGGCACCGAAGGCGGGCGGGTGCTGTTCCAAGGCACGCCGGCGCAGTGCGCGGCGCTACCGCCGACGCTCTCGCGGACCGGGCCGTTTCTGGCGGGCACGATGGCGGTGACCAAGGGGGCGAAAGTGAAGAAGCCTGATGGCGCTTGGCTCACTGTGCGCGAGGCCCGGGAGCACAATCTCAAAGGCGTCGACGCGCAGTTCCCCGTGGGGTTGTTGACGTGTGTGACGGGGGTTTCAGGCTCGGGCAAAAGCACGCTCGTCAACGACGTGCTGGCGATGGCGGCGGCGAAGAAACTGAACGGTGCCCGCGGGCTGCCGGGAAAACACCGGCACATCGAGAACTTGGATTTTTTCGAGAAATTGGTGCAGGTGGATCAAGAGCCGATCGGTCGAAGCCCACGGTCGAATCCGGCGACGTATATCGAGCTGCTTGGGTTGTTGCGCGATCTGTTTGCGATGGTGCCGCTGGCAAAAGTGCGCGGCTATAAAGCGAGCCGGTTTTCTTTCAATGTGCGCGGCGGTCGCTGCGAGCGGTGCCAAGGCGACGGCGCGATCAAACTCGATATGCAGTTTATGGCCGACGCTTATGCACCGTGCCCGAGTTGCGGCGGGAAGCGGTTTAACCGTGAGACGTTGGAGATCCTATTTCACGGCAAGTCGATCGCGGACGTGCTCGCCATGACGGTGCGTGAGGCGATCACGCTGTTTCGCGCGATCCCGCGGGTGCTGGACAAACTCGCGACCCTCGACGCCGTGGGGCTCGGCTATCTGACCCTCGGGCAATCTTCGACCACGCTCTCCGGCGGCGAGGCCCAACGGATCAAGCTCTCGCTTGAGCTGAGTAAGCGCCAGCAAGGTTCAACGCTCTACATCCTCGATGAGCCCACGACGGGGCTGCATTGGGTGGATATCCAAAAACTGATGGACCTGCTTTTCAAACTGCGCGACGCGGGTAACACCGTGATCGTGATCGAGCACAACCTCGATGTGATCCACCTCGCCGATTGGCTGATCGACCTCGGGCCCGGCGGCGGGCGGGACGGGGGCGAGCTGGTCTACGCGGGACCGCGCCCAGGGATCGAGGCGTGCGCGCGGTCGTTGACCGGAGCGGCCTTGGCGCGCTGGCGCGCGCAGAAATAGCGTCGCCGCGGGAGCTTACTTGAAGGCGGCCCAGACGCGTTGGACATCGTCATGGTCGTCGAGCTCATGGAGAAACTCGCCGACTTCGATGCGGGCCGCTTCGTCGAGCTCGGGATAATTTTTAGCGAGGTAGCCGAGTTCGGCGGTGACGACGGCCCAGCCGTTTTTCCCGAGCCAAGTCGAGACGGCGTGGACGTCCTTGAGTCCGGTGATGAAACGGGCGCCGGCGTGATCGGCGGGGATGTCGTCGTTTTTGTCGTGGTCCACGATTTCGAAATCGTTGGCGCCGGCCTCGATCGCGGCGGCCTCGAGATCGGTCGTCGCGACGGGGTGGTGGGCTTCGACGAGTCCGACGTGCTCGAAGAGAAACTTGTTACTGCCGCCGCCGCCGAGGATGCCGCGCTTGAAAAGGACCCGCATCTCGGGCGCGGTGCGCTGGTGGTTGTCGGTATAAACCTCAACGATAACGGGGACTTTGTGCGGGGCGTAACCTTCGAAGACGACGTGCTCGAGGACCAATTTTTCGTCACCGATGCCGGCGCCCTTTTTGATGGCCCGCTCGATCACGTCGCGGGTGACGCTGGCCTTTTTGGCTTTTTCGACGGCGGTGAAGAGTCGGGCGTTGGCCCCGAGATCGGCACCACCGAGCTTGGCGGCGACGCTGATTTCCTTGGTCAGCTTACCGGAGACTTTGCTTTTGCGTTCGTTGACGATCGCGCGCTTTGCGTGGAGCCATTGACGTCCCATAAAATTAGGAAGGGTTGGAAGGGTTGGGTGGGCCGGCAATCCCGGAATCGTAATGGCGCGGCGGGTGAAATCAGAACTCCGCGGTGCCGGGGGTGCGGGCGAAGGGTATGACGTCGCGAATG
Source organism: Opitutus sp. GAS368 (assembly GCA_945882935.1). Lineage (GTDB taxonomy): Bacteria > Verrucomicrobiota > Verrucomicrobiia > Opitutales > Opitutaceae > Tous-C4FEB. The sequence continues at coordinate 10,715 of CAMCWW010000029.1, read as the reverse complement.
TTGGCCACACCGGTGACGAACATGAGCATGCGCTCGAACCCAAGGCCGAAGCCGGCGTGCGGGACGGTGCCGTAACGGCGGAGATCAAGGTACCACCAGTAGGATTTTTCGTCGAGGTGATGGAGGGCCATGCCCTCGCGGAGTTCGGTGAGGCGCTCCTCCCGCTGGCTGCCGCCAATGATCTCGCCGATGCCCGGCACCAGCAGGTCCATGGCGGCGACCGTCTGGCGGTCGGGGGCGTCGCCGTCGTTTTTACGCATGTAGAAGGCTTTGATGGCGCGCGGATAGTTGTAGACGGTGACGGGACACTTGAAGTGCTCCTCGCTGAGAAAACGCTCGTGTTCCGACTGCAGGTTGTCGCCCCAAGCGACGGGGTGTTCCCATATGCGGCCGGATTGGTTGAGAATCGTGATGGCCTCGGTGTAGCTGCAGCGCTGGAACGGGCGTTCGAGAACGAAGTCGAGGCGGGCGAGCAGGTCTTTGTCGACGAACTTGGAGAAGAATTCGAGGTCGGCGGCGCAGTGTTGTTTCGCGTCGCGGATGAGGTATTTCACGAACTCCTCAGCGAGCTCCATATCGCCGGTGAGATCGCAAAAAGCCATCTCGGGCTCGATCATCCAGAACTCGGAGGCGTGGCGCGACGTGTGGGAATTCTCGGCGCGGAAAGTGGGGCCGAAGGTGTAGACGTTTGAAAGGGCGGTGGCGAAAATCTCGGCTTCGAGCTGCCCGCTGACGGTGAGGAACGTTTTCTTGGCGAAAAAGTCCTGGGTCGAGTCGACCGCCCCGTCTTCGGTGCGTGGCGGCTTGGCGAGATCAAGAGTGGTGACACGAAACATGTCGCCGGCGCCCTCGGCGTCGCTGGCGGTGATGATGGGCGTGTGGACGTAGACGAAGGCCTTTTCCTGAAAAAATTGATGCACCGCGTAGGCGAGACGGCTGCGGACGCGGAAGACGGCGCCGAAAAGATTGGAACGTGGGCGGAGATGGGCGATTTCGCGGAGAAACTCGAGAGTGTGGCCCTTTTTCTGGAGCGGGTAGGTGGCATCGGCTTCGCCGACGACCTCAAATTTCTGAGCGACAACTTCCCATTTTTGCCCCTGGCCTTGGGAGGGAACCAGTTTGCCGTGGACGACGACCGAGGCGCCGGTATGCGCCCGTGCGACCGCACTGTAATCGGGCAGTGTGGCATCGACGATGACTTGGACGCCCTTGAGGCAGGAGCCGTCGTTGAGCTCGATAAAAGAGAAGGCTTTGGCGTCGCGGCGAGTGCGAACCCAACCTTGCAGAAGAATGGAGTCGAGGGCTTCGGTGCGGGCGAGGGCGTCTTTGACGAGAGTGCGTGGCATGGGAGTTTGCAGAAGATAGGGTTTTGCCGGGTGGAGGGTGGAGGCGAGGCTAAAGCGCTTTGCCTGGGCCTGAACGTGCGCGATGAAGTCTTGGCCGAGCTCTACAAGCAGGACGCTTCGATCAAGCAAACGATCAACCCAGCGGATGGCTGCGCGGTTTTCTCTAATGTCGGGGTGAATTTGATTTTCGCGAGGGTCGCGGGCGGGAAGGGCATCGTCGTGGATCGGAAAGGAAAAGAAGTGCTCATGAAAATGGCCTCGGGCGGACTCGGCATCGATCTTGGGATTAAAGATTTTCGGTCGGTGTTTGTGTTTCGCAAAAAGGAGCAGCTCACGCATTTCATCGAGAAAGGCTGGGACTTCGGAGCCCAAGCAGATGCGGCGACTCAGTCCGGGGACGAGGGCGCGGCGGCGGTGGGCGCGGCGGCGGTGGGCGCGGCGGCGGTGGGCGCGGCGACGGTATTGAGCGGCGTTGGTATTGAGCGGCGTTGAGGTGTATCAGATCACCAAGAACGGGATCGGGCTGCAGGCGACATTACAGGGCACGAATTATTGGCAGGATGCGGATTTGAACAACTGTCGCCGGGGATTCAGCGATGATCGTGGCCGCAACGAAACGCCGGATCGTTTCCTTTCTTTTGCTCGGTGGCGGAGCGACGGTGGTGCTCTCCGCGACGCTGAATTTGGTCCGCGCCTGGATTTTACTCGAGCCGCCGGACGAAGTGGCTTTGGGGATTTCGCGGGGCGAGGTGTGGCGCTGGTTAGCCCGGTCTCGCCGCGGGCCTGCTGATGATCGGGTGGAGCGTGAGAGTCGGCCGCCGGGGCTTGCGGGCCGCCGCGAAGAGTTAAGCCGTGGACGGCTCGGATCGGAATTCGCCGTGTCGGCGGAAATCATAGAGGTAAAGGTCCTCGACTTTTTTACGCGCCCAAGGGGTTTTCCGCAGAAAGGTGAGACTGGATTTGATGCTCGGATCGAAATTGAAGCAGCGAATGTCGATCTGGCTGGCCAGTCCTTCCCAGCCCCTTCGGGCGACGAGGGTGTTGAGCATGGCCTCGAGGGTGACGCCGTGCAGCGGGTCCTTGGCGGGGCGGCGAGTTTCGTTCATCGGAAGAGCGTGGCAGCCATCAGGCGGTGGCGTGTTTTTGCAGCAGGGCGAGCGGCACGATTTCGAGCGAACGGGCGTGCGTCGCCGCAAGTGAGACCGGAGCAGGAACTCCGGCGGCGAGCGCCTCTTGCCACCGCGCGGCGCATACGCACCAACGGTCACCGGGGTGCAAGCCGGGGAAATCGTAGTCGGGCATCGGCGTGGAGAGGTCGTTTCCGGCCGCGAGGCTGAAGGCGAGAAACTCGGCCGAGACTTCGACGCATACCGTGTGGCACCCGTGGTCGTCGGCGCAGGTATCGCAGTGACCGTTGCGAAAGAAGCCCGTGAGCGGTTGGTTCGAGCAAAGTTTGAGCGGGCCGCCGAGGACGTTGATGGAAGGTTGAGGACTCACGTAAGGGACGATGTGACCGGGAGTGCGGGGCGCAAGGTCGCGCGCTTGCCGTCTCGACAAGGGCAGGTGCGAGCGCACGCTGGCGCTATGTTATCGATCTACGAAACCCTCCGTGCCGACATCATTGTTTCCATGAAAGCCCGCGATAGCGCGACCACGATGGCGCTGCGCACGGCCGATGCCGCGATCAAACGCGCCGCGATGGACGGCAACAAGGAGATCGAAGATGGGCTCTCGCTCGCGACCTTGCGCAAGGCGGTCAAGAACCTGACCGACGCTAACGTCGAGTTCACCAAGGGCGGACGCGCCGACTTGGTCGCCGCCAACGAGGTAGAAATCGAAATTCTCCAAAAATATCTGCCGGCGGGTCTCGATGCGGCGAAACTCGATAGCCTGATTGCCGAAGCGATCGCCAGCACCGGGGCGACAACGAAAAAAGAGATGGGCAAAGTGATTGGAGTGCTCAAGGCGCACCCCGATGCGGCGCTGATTGACTTCGGCGCAGTGAGCAAACGGGTGCAGGGTAGGTTGGCCTGACCCTGGATTTTTGGGCCCCTGCGTGCGACGCAGTTGGCAAAGCCAATGCGCCGAATTGATCAGGCGCCGGGCTTCTTTTTCCGGCCGGTCTTGGCCTCGATGTTCAGGTAAGTTTTGCTGAGCATCTGGCTTTCGTAGAGTTCGAGCAGGCGAACGCCCTCGCGGGGTTTGACGACGTCTTTCTTCGTCGCCGCATCGATTTGGGCCTTCATTTTACGGCACAATTCTTCCTGCTGGTATTGCACGGCCTCGAGGACATCGGCGATGCGACTGCCGCTGAGTGCCTCTTCGACGTAATAGCCGTTGGGTTCATCGTCTTCGAGGAAGACGTGGACCTCGTTGACGCGACCGAACAGATTATGGAGGTCGCCCATGATGTCTTGGTAGGCGCCGGTCAGGAAGATGCCGAGGTAGTAAGGCTTCCCGTTGAGCGGGTGAAGGGTGATGTAATCCTTCGTGTCCTGAAGGTCGATGAAGCTGCTGATCTTGCCGTCGGAGTCGCAGGTGATGTCGGCGAGGATCGCGTTAACGGTGGGCTTTTCCGTGAGGCGATGGAGCGGTGCGACGGGAAAGAGTTGTTTGAGAGCCCAGTGGTCGAGAAGCGATTGGAAGACCGAAAAATTGCAGACGTATTGGTCCGCAAGGAGCTTGGATAGATCGCGGAGTTCCTCGGGCTCGTAGCCGGATTTTTGACCCTCCTTGGCGATATTTTCGCAGATCTGCCAAAACAGAGATTCGGCGGCGGCTCGGTTTTCGAGGTTGAGGTAGCCGAGATTGAAAAGGGAAAAGGCTTCTTCCTTTTTCTGGGTGGCGTCGTGAAAACGTTCTAGGCGGCCGAGTTTGGTCTTGTTCTTGAGCATGACCTCAAGGTCTTCGACGACCTTGTGTTTGACCTTCGGCTGGTGCTGTTGGCCGAGAGACTCGCGTTTGTTAATGCGCTCGAAAACCTCGACCACGAGCAGGGAGTGGGGAGCGACGATGGCGCGGCCCGACTCGCTGACAATGTCGGGAACGGGGACTTTGGAAGCGGTGCAGATTTCGCGGACGTTGAACACGACGTCGCGGGCGTATTCCTCCATCGAGTAGTTCATGGAGCTCTCGAAATTGGTGCGCGAACCGTCGTAATCGACGCCGAGGCCGCCGCCGACGTCGAGGAATCCCATCGGAAACCCCATTTTTGCCAACTGGCAATAGAAGCGCGTCGCCTCGATGACGGCGTTTTTAATCGTGATGATATTGGGGACCTGTGAGCCGATGTGAAAATGGACTAGGCGCAGGCAGGACTGGAGCTTGGCGGCGTGCAGTTTTTCACAGGCAAAGAGAATCTCGGCGGTGTTGAGGCCGAATTTGGCGCTATCGCCGGTGGACATGGCCCACTTGCCCTCGCCGCGGGTCTGAAGCTTGGCTCGGAAGCCGATCATCGGTTTTACTCCGGTCTCTTCCGAAATGGAGATGATATCGTCGAGTTCGGAGAGCTGTTCGACCACGAGGATGATTTTCTTGCCGAGCTTGCGACCCAAGAGGGCGAGACGGATGTAGTCGTGGTCCTTATAACCGTTGCAAATAATGAGGCGGTTAGCGCCCTCATGCATGGCCAAGGCGATCATCAACTCGGGCTTGGAGCCCGCCTCTAGGCCGTAGTTGAACTCTTTGCCGGCGGCGACGATCTCGTCGACGACTTCGCGGAGCTGGTTGACCTTAATCGGAAAAACTCCGCGGTAGGATCCTTTGTAGCCCTCTTGTTTGATGGCCTTACGAAAGACCTCGTTAAGCTGGGCGACCCGGTGGCGGAGGAGGTCTTGGAAGCGGATGACCAACGGCGCCTTGAGGCCCATGCCCACGGCCTCGTTGATCACGTCAAGAGCGCGGATCGCGCGACCGTCGGCGAGTGGTTGAACATTTAGGAAGCCCGCGTCATCGACGGAGAGATGGCCGGAGCCCCAGCGCTTGAAACCGTAGAGGTCTTCGGACTTTGCGGCGGACCAGGTGGAAGAGGTTTTGCTTTTCAATGCGGAGCGGGGAGGTGATAGGGCTTGCTTTTGCGGAGTGGGAATTGATTTCCTACGTGTTTCTTTTTTCAAAAACATCAACACGCAATGACGAATATGTCTCCTTTCGCCGCTCTTACCCACTTTGCTCAAGCCACCGCGCCTTCGACGGCACCCGCCGGTCCGGGCCCGATGTGGCAGATGCTGCTCTTTTACGCGCTGATCGCGGGTGGTTTTTATTTCCTGTTTATCGCCCCCCAGCGCAAAAAGCAGAAGGCGCACGAGAAAATGTTGAGCGAGTTACAATCGGGCGACGAAGTCCTCACGACCGGCGGCATTTACGGTGTTGTGACGAATGTTAAAGAGGATCGTTTCATCGTGCGGATCTCGGAAACGACGAAAGTCGAAATTGCCAAGGGCTTCATTTCCTCGGTGACCAAGAGAAACGGTGTAGAGGAAAAGAAGTAACCGGCGATTCCCGCCAGCTTGGTTTCGATCCGGTTTTCCCTGCGGGGCGGCCGGGAACCCAGTCCCCATTTAACCAAAACGAACATGTTCAAACGCAATCTCTGGAAAATCATCCTATCCGTCGTCACCGCGGGGTGGGCGGTCGCCGAACTCATCCCGTTCAATGCCGTCCCTTTTGTGACCTATGCGAAGGAGCACGCCAAAGCCAAGCCGGCCGAATTCGCCAAGCTCCTCGATGAAGCTGCCGCCCACAAAAAGGCCGGCACCGCTCCCAGCGAATTTGTCGCGTTGAAGCAGATCGGCACCGAGCGAAAAATCGACCTCACGGTCTATTTTCCCGAGATCAAATTAGAGGAGTCGCTGAAGAACATCCCCAAGCGAAACGAAATTTTGCTCGGAGAATTGCTGCGTCGCTCCAAGAGCCGTCTGCAACTCGGTCTCGATTTGAAAGGCGGCGTGGCCTTTACGCTCGAGGTCGATGAAAAAGCCGCGGGCGGGTTGGCGGGAGACGATACCCGGCGAGAAGAAAAGCTGAACAAGGCGATCGAAATCATCGGCGCTCGCATCAACGCGTTCGGCGTGGCCGAGCCGGTGATCCGTCCGCTGGGCAATAATCGTATCGAAGTGCAACTGCCCGATATCAACACCAAGGATAACCCCGAGGTGGTCGATAACGTGAAGAAGCCGGCGCAACTCGCGTTCCGGATCGTCAACCCGAACCAGTCTCCGCTGACAACCTCGCCCATCGACGCCCCTCCCGGATACGAGGTTTTGACTTTGGACTATGAAGGTCGCGGTGGCGAATCGGGCACCGAGGAGCTCTTCGTCAAACGCATCCCTGAAATGACAGGTGAGATGATTTCAAGCGCGTTCGCCCGGCCCGACCTTTACGGGAAGCCCGAGGTGATCTTGCAATTCACGAAAGACGGTTCGAAACGCTTCGCCGAAGTTACCCGCGCCATTGCGGAAGGCGGCCAACAGGCCCAGCGCCTTGGCCGGCTTGCCATTGTTCTCGACGGCAAACTTTATTCCGCACCGACGGTGAAGCAGGAGATCAACAGCGACTCCGCCGTGATTTCCGGTAACTTCACGGACCGTGAGGCGATCAACCTCGCCAACGTCCTGAACAACCCCCTCGACCTGCCGCTCATCATCAAGGAGCAATACGAGGTCGGTCCCACCTTGGCGAAAGATGCCGTCCTCAGCGCCCGCAACGCCTTTATCGTCAGCGTATCGCTGACCATCGGTTTCATGCTGATGTTTTACACCTTGGGCGGGTTGGTAGCTGCGATCGGCATGGGCCTGAACGTGCTCGTGACGTTGGGCGTGATGGCCTCGTTCGGTGCGACGCTCACGATGCCCGGCATCGCCGGTATCGTGCTCACGCTGGCGATGTCCGTGGACTCGAACATCCTGATTTTTGAGCGCATGCGCGAAGAATTGAAGCTCGGTAAATCGCTCGCAGCGTCGCTCGAAGCCGGTTTTGAGAAGGCGTGGTCGGCGATTCTCGACTCAAACGTGACGACCTTCCTCGTCGCGCTCATCATGTATTTGCTCGGCACCGGCTCGGTGAAGGGTTTCGGCTTCACGCTCGGCGTCGGTATCTTCACGACGATGTTTGCGGCCGTTGTGATCAGCAAACTGCTGCTCGAATTCTTGGTCTATAGCGCAAACATCAAGAACCTGAAAATGTTCTCGATTTTGCAGGACACCAACATCGATTTCCTGAAGCACGCCAAACCTGCCTTCATTGCGTCTTGGATCATCGTTCTCGTCGGAGCCGGAGTGGTCGTTTACAAGGGCAAGGATATCTACGGCATCGACTTCGTCGGCGGAGACACCGTTACCCTGAAGTTCTCGGAGAAACTTGAAATCGCCGACCTGAACCGCGCGGCGGCCCAGCAAAAGCTGAAGGACGTTTCATTTTCCTACCAGCAACCGATCGGCGGTGCCCGCGAGGTGTTGCTGATCACGGCGCCGTTTGATGAGGCCAAACCCGCGGTCGGAAAACTCCAGCAAGCGCTGCCGAAAGCAGGCTTTGAAGTGGTCGGGGAAACACGGATCGGCGCTTCGGTCGGAAAAGAGATCCAGTGGAACGCATGGAAGTCGATCTTCTGGGCCTTGGTTTTGATTTTCGGCTACGTGGCGTTTCGTTTCGAAATGGGATTTGGCGTCGGGGCGGTCGTCTCCACGATCCACGATTTACTGATCACGATCGGTATCTTTGTCCTTTTTGACCGCCAGTTCAACGCGTCGATGGTGGCGGCGATTTTGCTGATCATCGGTTACTCCATCAATGACACCGTGGTCGTATTCGACCGCATCCGCGAAGAGCTGAAACTCAATCCGAGCGGCACGTTGCGGGCCATCATCAACCGCTCGCTGAACCTCACGCTTTCGCGCACGATCATCACCGGTGGCACGACGTTGCTTACCGCTATCACTCTAATCGTCACGACCACGGGGGAGGTAAATGACATCGCCTTCACCCTGCTGATCGGTGTGCTCACCGGGACATTTTCCTCGCTGTTCATCGCCACGCCGGTGTTTTACTGGTGGCACAAGGGCGATCGGAAACACGTCGAGGCCCATGCCGATGTCGCTCCGAAATACGAGTGGAGCGGCTCCAGCAAGGCGTCGGAGTAACGGGTTCGGGGTGGTGCGTGCCGGTCGGAAGCTGACCGCCGGCGCGACGGGCGCAATGCGAGCATTGCGCACCCCCGGAGCATCCCCATGCGTTGGATTTATTCGCCCTGCCCGGCCGAACAGGTCGCGGCCTTCGGGAAAATCGCCGGCGTAAGCCCGGTGCTGGCGGAGCTGTTGCTTTCGGCCGGGGTCACGGATCCTGCGTCAGCCGCAGAGTTCCTCCAGCCTTCGCTCTCGGCGTTGCGGGATCCGTTTCTTCTGCGCAATCTCGAGGCCGGCGCGGATCGCCTGCGAATGGCGATCGCGCGGCGCGAATCGGTGGTCGTTTTGGGAGATTATGACGTCGACGGCGTGAGCAGCACGGCGTTATTGGTCACGATTTTGAGGCGATTCGGGCTCGATCCGAAGTTTGTCGTGCCGCGGCGATCGGCTGATGGCTACGGTCTTTCGCGCAGTGCGATCGACCGCGCGCTTGAGAAGGAGAAGCCGGCTTTGTTCGTGGCGTTGGACTGCGGCACAAATTCCCTCGACGAGGTTGCCTACCTGCGTGGCTTGGGCATCGACGTGCTGGTCGTAGATCATCACCGATCAAAGGAGATCCCTCTGATTGAGGGCATTTTGATCAACCCGCACGTGGCGGCGGATGAAACCGGCGCGGATGCCGCGTGGCGGAATCTCTGCACGGTAGGTTTGGTTTTTAAGCTGGTGCACGGCTTGCTCAAGTTGCTGCGGGCGGAAAACAATCCAGTGGCTTTTCGGATCAAGCTGCGCGACCAGCTTGATTTGGTCGCGCTGGGAACGATCGCCGATTTGGTGCCACTGACGGGGGAGAACCGACTGCTGGCCAGACAAGGTTTGCGCATCATCGAAGGGTCGGAGCGTCCGGGACTGCGGGCGTTGATGGAGATTGCCGGCGTTCGTCCCGGCCAATCGATCAAGCCTTCGGACATCTCCTTCCGGCTGGGGCCTCGTATCAACGCTTCGGGTCGCCTGGCCGATGCGTCATTGTCGGTTGAACTCTTATTGAGTGAGGACCGGGCGTTCTGTGCGCGGACCGCGCAGCAGCTGGAGGTGTTCAACCGGGAGCGGCAGGACATTGAACGCGGCATCACCGAGGAAGCGGAGCGGATGATCGAGAGTCATTATGCGCAGTCGCCCGGCATCGTGTTGTTCAGCGAGGATTGGCATCCCGGGGTGGTTGGAATCGTGGCCGGTCGCGTGACTCGAAAATACAACCGGCCTTGCGTGGTGCTCGGCAATGAAGGCGACTTGGCGAAAGGCTCGGGTCGCAGCGTGGATGGAGTGAACTTGGTCGAGGTGTTGGCCACCTGCAGCAAGTCACTGACGAGCTGGGGCGGTCATCCGATGGCCGTGGGAATCTCGTTGCCGAAAACTCGGCTGGATGAATTTCGCGGCAGGTTCGCCGAGGCGGTGCTGGCGCACGCTGGCGGCGATATTGCCGAGGCCAAGCTGAAGATCGCCGTGTGGCTGAGGGCGGAGCAGATCAGTGACGGCCTGATGGGCGAACTGGAAGCGATGCAACCCTTTGGCCAGAGTAACCCGGAGCCGGTGTTTGGGGTGCGGGGCGTGGTGCTGAGGCAGAGGCCGGTGACATTTAAAGACATTCATTTCCGCTTCAGTTTCGACGATGCACAAGGTCGGCGGCTGCACGGGGTGGCTTGGAAGATGGCGCATCGGATGCCGCCGTTGGGTGTCCCCTTGGATTTTGCCGTCGAGCTGGCTTGGAATCATTTCAACGATCGCAAACTCCTGCAGCTTGAGCTGGTCGATTGGCGCATGGCGGAGGTTTGAGCCCCGCCCGGACGGGCGGGAAGAGGGAAGGGTGTGCGTGGACTCGCGGGGCGATTGTTGGGCCTGGGCCGGCGTGACTGCGCCGCGTAACAGAAGGAAAAACTTGCGGGGTGAAGGGTAAGTTCGCGCTTGCACTGCCGGATGAATATTTGCTTCTCTTTTCCTTCAGTTCTGCGGCCATAGCTCAACTGGATAGAGCGCCAGACTACGAATCTGGAGGTTAGGGGTTCGACTCCCTTTGGCCGCACCAGTTTTGAAAAGCCCCTCAAATGCCCGTGGTTCTTGAGGGGCTTTTTTGTGGTGAGCGGATTAGGTCGGGCTGGGCAGATACTGGCGAATGATTGTGTTCTCGCGCTTGATCGCGGCGGATTTTTTGGACCCATTGCCTGTATGCTGCAATCGCTTCGGATTCGGAATCTCG
>CAMCWW010000028.1:0-35818 GCA_945882935.1 Opitutus sp. GAS368 | reverse complement strand
GAGTCCAAAATGGTCCAAGAGCAAGAGGCCGCCAAAGCGCGCTTCACCCAACAGAAGTCGCAGATCGAAGCCGACACCGTCATCATCAAGGCCAAAGGCGAAGCTGAAGCCATCCGCATCCGCGGTGAAGCGCTCCGCGATACTCCCGGACTGATCCAGCTCCAGATCGTTGAAAAGTGGGATGGGAAATCGCCCCTCGTGATCGGCGGCGGCGAAAACACGGGGACCAATTTCATTCTTCCGCTCGGCACCCCGGCCGTTTCCCCTCCGCTTAAGAAATGAGCCCGGCCGCCCGGCGCAATCTAGGCCTGATGGTGGGCGTGGGTGCGATCATCGCACTGTGTGTGATTTCCCCCCGGGTTTTGGCGTTCGTCGAGCTTGCCGCCAGAGAGCTGAGATATCTCTGGTGGCTGGTGGTGATTTTGGCGCTCGGCATCTGGTTGGCATTTTTCCTCGGAAAAAATCGCGATTGAAAGCAGCCGGGGCGGCGTAAAGCTCTCCCCGTCGGTGAACGGAGAGGTGGCAGAGTGGTCTATCGCGATGGTCTTGAAAACCATTGGGCCGAAAGGTCCCGGGGGTTCGAATCCCTCCCTCTCCGCCATTTTCTTCCCTAATTTCCGAAACAGAAGTTAGTCCCTTCACGCCTCGCGACATCCGCCACAGGCCACGAGGGTGCGAAGTTGACCGCAGGTCTCCAGGCTCGCCCCGTTCGTGATCCACGCCGCGCCGACCGTCGGAAGCTCCAAACACACCCGCTCGATCTCCGCGGATGAGCTCACAAAAAAAGCGGTCGAAAGGGCGTCGGAAAGTGCTGCCGTCGGCGCCAATGCCCACGTGCGATTCGCTCTCGCTGCGATCGTTCGTGTGCGTGGGTCGGCGATATGAGCCCCTTGCACCGCGAGGCCGGAGCCGCTCAGCGCCCATCGCGTCAAATCAAGCGTGCAATAAGACGCTTCTTCGCCGAGTCCGATGCGCCAGCCCTCGCCATCAAGGGGAGCCCCGGTCGTGAGGACACTGCTGCCGCCCGCGCTCAAGCAAGCACTCGCGATCGACCATTCATCGAGGGTGCGGTCGAGCTGGTCGAGAGCGTAGCCTTTGCCAATCGCCCCCAAATCCAGCTGGAGACGCGGCACGCGCGAAGTTAAGGTATGAGCGGCGGGATCGAGCGTAAACGGCACGGGGTCCAGGGGGACATCCGGTCCGTAGTCGGAGGCATACGCCGCATCGAAGGCTCGGCCCGTGACTAGGGAAACTTCAGCGGCCAGCAGCAAACACTGGAGAGCGTCGTCGCCGATCGTAATCGTTTCGCCACATTTCATCCGGTTGGCCCGGGCGATGTCACTGGATTCGACGTAGAGACTGAGCTCGTTCTCCAAGCGATCAAGTTCGCGAAAAGCTGCACTGGTGGCCTGGCGGGCATAGTCGCGCAGTTGGTCGGCGATCACGATCGTGAAAGTCGTGGCCATCGCCTCGTGAGCGAAGGGGTGACGCATCATCGACGAAGCCGGCGGCGGAGCCGGAACATCGCCAACATGGGGCGGAGCCAGAGCTGGCGAAAGCCATACTTTGCTTCACCCCGGGTGCGGGGGTGATGACGAACGCGAAACTCACCGACCTTAAAGCCGGCCGCCAGTACCACCGCGGGGATAAAGGACTGCAGCAACTCGAACGGGAAAAGTGCCGCAACAACCTCCCGGCGCATCACCCGGAGTTGGCAGCCGCTGTCGTGAAAATGGTCGCCGAGCAGGCGACCGCGGACGAAGTTCGCCAAGCGAGACATGGCCAAACGGAGCAACGAGTCGTGCCGCTTGTGGCGCCAACCGCAGGCCAGATCGAGCCGCTCCGTTTCCAGGTGTGCGAAGAGAGCGGGCAAATCGCGCGGATCATTTTGACCGTCGCCATCCATGGTGAAAATGAATTCGCCCCGCGCGGCCCGCAGGCCATCGAACAGTGCCGCAGCCTGCCCGCGGTTTTGGGGTTGGTTCAAGACGCGACATTGAGGCCACCGGGCGATGCACAACCCGATCTCGTCGGCCGTCGCATCGGTGCTGCCGTCGTTGACGAGGATCGCTTCCCAATCGCCGCGCATCATCGCCAAAACCTCGGCCGCATTGGCGATCAAGGGTAGGATGTTACCCGCTTCGTTGAAAAAAGGGACCACGAGCGAATAGCGCGGGGACGGGTTCATGGGGTTTCCTCAATGAACACAGTACAAATGAAGCCCGGGCGCAACCCGAGGAAAGACTCTCTATATCGTCCCCTCAGGCGCGAACGCACGGCTGCTGCATTCGCGGCCGAGGCGAGGATCATTGCGGCGTCGCAATCATCCGGCGGAAGCGACCAATAGCCCACCCGATCAAGCCCCCGGAAATACCAAGGGAGAGGCCAATACTCTTCGCTGATGACTCGGATCGCACCTTGCGGCGAATGGGCCAAGGCCGACTCGGCGAGCACCCGGACCTTGCGAACATCGGGTGAGCTATGGACGTAAGCGTAAGGATTTCGGGCGTCGGCCGGTCGGAGAAAAACCGCGAGATTGGTTTGGCGCCACTGGGAAAAAATCACGAAAGACGCCAGCACGATGGCGACGCTACGCAATTGAATCGCGGCGAGTGCACCGGCGGCCAGCACTGCGAGTCCGGGTATCAGGTGAATGACGTGCCACGGGGTTTTGTATGGAGTAACTGCAAGCGCGATCCCCACCACGATCGTATAGATCAGCGCGCCCCGCAGGAAAGGGTGCGAGTGCCGCAGCGCGACGAGCGCCCCGCCGAGCACTAGGCCCGAGAAGAGGAATTGTTGCCAAAGCAGTCCGCCCGAGCGTTGCCAACCGAAGAGCGATAGAAAGTAAAACCAAGGCTTCTCGTGGCCCGAGCCCTCCGTCACCCGCCCCGAAGCCGTTGCATACGTTGAAAGCGCGTCGGAGAGACCGCCAAAATGGGTACCGAAAGATGAATAAAAAAGCGCCGCGCTCAGAAAAAAGGCCCCGAGGAAGACGGCGAGATCACGTTTTGGCCGTGTCGTTTGGAGTGTATTCATTCGAACGACCCAGAGTGCGATCAAGGCCGCGAAAATGAACAGCGGCGCACTCGCCTTGGTCGCCTGCATCAGGCCGGCGCCGACGCCGGCACCGAGCGCCCAGCGCCAGTTCCCGGAGCGCCACCAGCACTGGGTGCAGACGATGGTGGCCAGGAAGAACGCCAGCAGTAACGACTCCTGAATGAAGTAGCGGCTATAATAAACCGACGCCGGAGCGATCGCCAAGAACGCCGCCGCGTTAATCGCCGCCCATCGACCGAACGCCGCAGCAAAAAAATACAGCAACAGCACGCTTAACGTGCCGCTCAGCGCAGGCACCAACCGAACCGTGGTTTCCGAAAGGGCCGCGAGATTCCGTTCGCCCCGGAGCCAAGCGATCGGCAGCGCGGCGTAATAAAGCGTGGGACCGTGGTGATCGGCGGGATCGAATTCGTAATGGCCGCGTTCGAGCAGGGCGCCCACTTTTACCGCTTGATTGGCCTCGTCGGCGTGCATGGGGCGCACGGCGAGATCGTGGGTGCGTAGCCACAGGGCGGTGACTGCGACCAACGCGATGGGCAGCCAGCGGAGCACGTTAGCAAACATGAGGGAGATGAAAGCAGGTAGAAACCCAGACACAAGAAAGGGCGGACCGCGGTCCGCCCTTCCGCCTTAAAAAATTCCCGCAGGCGTTACTTCACCAGCGCCCCGTGAACTTCGACCTCGCAGTAATGATTGAGCTCATCCGAAGTGTTCCCGTTGCTGGAGAGCCGGACATAGCGTCCCACGGCCCCTTTGGCATCGAGCAGACGTCCTTCAAAGTTTTCGATGTAGGCGAGATCTTTGCCTTTGCCGAGCTTCGAAGAGTTATCGTCATCGTTGTTGTAGACCGTGGTCACTCCGGTCTTGAAGTCTTTGTCGTCCGAAACCTGAACTACGACGTCGTGATAGACGCGGGCTTGGGAGTGGAAGTGCCAGATGGCGATCGCGGCTACCTTGGCTTTCGCTCCGACGTCGATTTGGACCCATTGGGGTGTCGGCCCGAGCTCAACATACGTGCCATCCGTGCCCGACTTGTCACCGTCCGTGAGGTAGGAAAGTTCGCCGATTACCGGCAGAGAGTCGCTGCTGGTGACAGCTTTGCCTTTGGATAGATTCGCCGTGCCGGCCGGAACCATGAGATCGGGACGTTTTCCGGCGCGAGGGGCCTCGAGGTTGGGCAAAGAAATCGGACGGGGAGTGCCGGCAAAGAGCGGTTTGGGCAATTCCAACTGCAGTGGAACCGGGGCTTGCGCTTGGGCGCCGGCGGTCAGCACAGCAGCAGCGAGGACGAGGGACAGATTTTTGAGGATCATAGGTAGAATGAAAATTAAGGAATAAAATTAAGCTATGAAATCTTCCGGCTTAAACCTGAGGGTCTTTTGAGCGGCGATCGCTTCATTGATTTTCAACACGGTAACCGCAGTGGCGAAGGCCGACTCGCCCGGACAGGAAAGCGGAGTGCCTTTGCGAACCGCATCCACGAAATTCTCAAGGTGAGGTTGGTGAATGGCTTTGTCCAGAGTCACGGGGATGTCCCAAGCCGAAAGAGCCGCCGTTTCACGGACATCGACTCCGGCCGATTTAGAGGGACCGGCGAGTTTTTTGACTCCGACCTTTTCCCAAGGTTTCACGGCGGCAGGGGCGCCCTCACCCGACAACGGGCTGGCCACGATCCCTTTCGCTACCCATTGATCCCACTCCGGGGCGCGGGCCTCCCGATAGAGTTTGGTGTATTTCGGGTTCTCGGAAAGTTTGAGTGCCCCCTCGTCTCCCATGAAATATTCATGGTAACCGCCGCCGGCACTTGTCGTGGTCAGAACTTGATAGGAGGCTCGGACCATTCCGTCTTTGGTGGGAAACTCAAAAATAGCGATGGCGTTGTCGAACCACTCGTGGGTTTTGTAATAATCGGTCCCACCACTGGCCATGCAAGAACTGGGGTTGGAGCCGAGCATCCAATTATACATGTCGATCTGGTGGGCACCAAGGTCGGACATCGGTCCACCTGCATAGCGCTTAAACCACCGCCAATTGCGGAACTCGTGCATATTGGCGTAGCCATATTTGCCGAGTTTAGCCTCAACGATGACTTGGTTGGCGGGATAACCGTAGTCATCGCTCACCGCGCGGTGCCACTGGCCGGAAATATTCGTGACCCGGCCCAGCAAGCGGTCGCCATTAAGAATCCGATCACGCGCGTGCTGATAACGCGGATTACTGCGGCGTTGGTGGCCGAGTTGGAGCAGTTTTTTGGTTTCTCGGGCCGTGACCACCATCGAGCGAGCACCTTCGACTGTATTGGACATCAACTTCTCGCAATAAACGTGTTTTCCCGCTCGCAGCGCAGCATTGGTATGCTCCGCATGCAGGAAGTCCGGAGTCGCGATAATGACCGCATCGATGTCGCCGACCGATGAGAGCATCTCGCGATAGTCCTCAAACGGCCGAGCTTCGTGGCCAAATTTTTTCAAGAGGCGCTCCGTGCGCGTGAGGTTGTAGGGCCAGATGTCGCAGACGGCCTTGAAACGCACTCCAGGGATAGGCAGGGCGGCGTTGGTGAGGATCCGGCCCTGTTCGCCACAGCCGATCAGAGCGACATTTAACTGATCGGCTTTGGCGGCACCGTCTGCACCGCGCGCTACATAAGGCGCCGCGGCCAGAAAAGCACCGAGCTTGGCTCCGGTGCTGATAAAATCACGACGAGAAACAGGAGAGGAATTAACGTCAGACATGGCGGAAGGTGGTAAAAGATCGGGTGGTAATTAATCGCGGGTCACCGCGAACCGGTTGTATTGAACAAGCAGCAAGGCTCCGACGGTCAGGACGACGTGCATGCCAAGCCAGGCGACGCCCTCCGCTTCTTGCACAACCATCAAGCCAAAAGAAAGGGCGACGTAGAGCAATCCGTGCGCAGCAAGAGTGAGACGTGTTTTGATTCCGAGCAGCAAGGTTAGTCCAAACACGAGCAGAAGATAACCGACACTAAACGCAAAGAGCTTGGTCGACCAAAGGGGCAAGAAGGACGCGCCCGCGATGCCGGTCGCCATCCGCCCCATATTTTCGTAATAAGAGGAAAAGGAGTATGAACCCTTGCTTTCAAATTTTTCCAAACCGGCGAAAAGTGCGCGTAGGCCTAGCCAAAGGCGCAAGATAAGAAAAGCGTAGCCGTATTCGGTGCGTGGGGAGGACGATTGTTCGTTCATGAGAGGTAAATGAGGAGTAACGCTAGCACGTTTGAGTCGGAAAAAAGATTTGGCAAGTCGCGGCGGTTCGATGCCGAAAAAAAGACAAAAGACGAGGATGCGGAATCGAAACAATAGTTCGACCCTCTGGGTAAACCCGGAACTTACCCCGAATAACTGGCGGAGAGGGAGGGATTCGAACCCCCGGTTCCCTTTCGAGAACACCTGATTTCGAGTCAGGCGCGTTAGACCACTCTGCCACCTCTCCGGCGCAAGAATTCGAAAACGTAGGTCGTGACGCTGAAAACGGAAGCCGAAAATACGCCCCTTGCCCGACTATATATTTTCATCCTGCTGCGCCTCCAGCGGCGGCCGATTGGCCGGTAGGTGATGAGGCAAAACCAGGTAATAATTCATCAACCACCAACTCCGCGACGACCGGTAAAACAGCGCGGGAAAAAGAATAGATCCGACGCCAGCCAACACGATGGCCGCCGTCAGTCCGATCACGTCGAAATAAGCGAGCAGCATGACGGGGACCAAGAATACCACCAGGGTCACTCCGTAATTTAACGACATGGAACCAAGGAAAAACCCCTCGTCGTTCGCCCGCTCGATTTTCAAACCGCAGGCGGGACAGTCTTTGTTCACTTCAAAGAGTTTTCCGGCCTTGAAAAGCGTGCGTCCGCCGCAGTTGGGGCAGCAGTGGGTGAGACCTCGAACGACGATCTGGGATCGGGAGACGTGCATTCGGTCATCACTGCTTCGATTTGCCCAAGTTGCAATCGCCCACATGGCGCCGAGCACACGCGGCCAAGATACCGTCGGCAGACTCCGTCCTGTTCGGCCACAAAAAAGCCGCTCCCGGCAGGGAGCGGCTAATGTAAAAACGCAGCGAACTTAGGCGCCGAGCTGGTAACGCGTAAAACGCCGCACAACGATATTCTCTCCCGTCTTGGCGATTTGAGCAGTCAAGAGCTCCTTGATGGATTTGTCGTTTTGTTTTACGAACGGCTGATCGAGCAGGCAAATGGTCGAATAAAAATTCTCCAGTTTTCCTTCCACAATTTTTTGCACCACAGCCGGTGGTTTGCCGGCAACCGCCGCGCCTGCGATCTCACGCTCCTTGGCCAAATCAGCCTCCGAAACCTGGTCTCGCGAAACGTAAAGCGGATTTGCCGCAGCGATCTGCAAACACAAATCTCGCACGAACGACTTGAAGTCATCATTCCGGGCCACGAAGTCGGTTTCGCAATTGATCTCGATCAATACACCAACTTTTCCACCGAGGTGGATGTAGCTCTCAATCAGACCTTCCTTCGTTGTGCGCGAAGACAACTTGTCCAGTTTACTGCCAAGCTTCTTGCGAAGAATCGTCGTCGCGTCGGCGACACTGCCATTGGCTTCGGTGAGGGCTTTCTTGCAATCAAGGAGACCGGCGCCGGTGGCGCCGCGGAGCTCGTTGACCATTTGGGCTGTGATGATGGTGCTCATTTCTGAAAGGTTTGAATGCTGAAAGTTATTCGGCTTTCACGGCGGCCTTTTTCACCCGGACGATCTTCTTGGCAACGGTCGGCTCGGCCTCGCCTTCGACGGCAGCCGCAACCCCCGGAGGCAACTCGATCTTCGCGAGATCGATTTGGTCGGCGGTGATCGCCGCCGCTTGGGCCGCAGCCTGAGCGGCTGCACCGCGATCGGCGCGGCGGGAGTCACGCTGGGCCAAACCGCTCTGAATCGCAGCGACTACGGCGTCCACGATGATCCGAATGGACTTAACCGCATCGTCGTTACCGGGGATCGGGTGCGAAACCGTCGCAGGATCGGAATTCGTGTCGACCAACCCGATGCAGGGGATACCGGCGCGTTCAGCTTCCGCGACCGCGATCGCCTCATGATTCACATCGATGACGAACATCGAATTCGGCAGGCCGGGCATATCAACGATACCGCTGAAATTTTTCTGCATGCGGACCATCTCGCGTTTGATCGCGGACTCTTCCTTACGGGAGAATTTGGACAACTCGCCGTTCGTCTCCATCGCTTGGTATTTCTTAAACTTTGCGATGGATTTTTTGACCGTCTCGTAATTCGTCAGCGTCCCACCAAGCCAGCGATCGACGCAAAAAGGCATGTTGGTCGCAGCGGCTGCCTCGCGGATGATTTCCTTCGCTTGGCGCTTGGTGCCCACCAAGAGCACGTTACCGCCGTTGGCCACGGTGTTTTCCAAAAACGCGACCGAATGTTCGAGGGCCGCATGGGTTTTAGCTAAATCGATGATGCTGATACCTTGACGATGATCGAAGACGAAGGGCTTCGAACGCGGATTCCAGCGTTTGGTTTGGTGTCCGAAGTGGACGCCAGCGTCTAAGAGGTCTTTTGGTGTGATGCTGATGCTCATATGATCTATGTATCTACGTTACACAGGTCGACCGATGGGCCGCCTTGCGATCGTTGGATGGTTATTGGATTGTTTTTTGTACGGGTTGTGAACTGACAGAGTGTAGAAAACAGCGAACCCAGTTTGCTCTGGCAAGTGCGAATTACCGGATGGTTTGCCCGCATCGACCGCATCTTGAACGCTGCCGACAAGCCGATATCCAGCCGGTCACCTCGACCGAGTTTGGTTTCATCGTCGTGGGGTGACGCGGTGCGTATCTTCCTGGGAACAACCGACTGATATAGTGATAGATTGGCGCGGTTGCGCGGTCACCCCGTTCGCTCCGTCGTCCTGCACTGATGTTCCCGGCTGCAATCCGCCGAATTTGGCTCATCGCCGATTACGTTTGTTGCCGCAGCCGTCTAGCAATCTGGAATAGTTCTAATTATTGGTTGCGCCTTAGAATCATTCCAATTTGTTGTACCTTCCTCAAAAAAATGTCCACCCAAGCCAACAACGCCCTCCACCCCACCGGGCTCGCGCAAAAACTCGCGGACAGCGGTCTGCGCTCCACTCCGCAACGTGAACTGGTTTATGAAGTTTTGCTCACTAAGCGCGACCACCCCACCGCCGATGAGGTCTTTGCCCGCGTGAAACCCGAACTCCCCGGTATCTCGCTCGCGACCGTCTACAACTGCCTCGAAACCCTCGTGCAGTGCGACCTCGTTCGAGCCGTCAATTTCGAGCGGGAACCGACCAGATATTGCCCGAATTTGCGTCCGCACGCCCATTTCCACGACGAAGCAACCGGCCGAACCCACGACATCGACCTGCCTCCCGTTCTGTTTGCCAAGTTGAAAGCCGAACTTCCGGCAGGCTTCGACGCCAACGCCGTTGAGATCACTTTCCGCGGGAAGGCCAAGACCTCCTCAAACTGATTTCCCTCACCGTTTTTCCACCTCTTTTGTCCCCTATTCTTCCTTTTCCATGAGCCAACTCGAAATCAAAGACCTCCATGTTTCCATCGGTGAAAAACCAATCGTTAAGGGCCTGACCCTCACGATTCACAGTGGTGAAGTTCACGCCATCATGGGGCCCAACGGCACCGGCAAGTCCACGCTCTCCAAAGCCATCGCCGGGCATCCCGACTACACCATCACGTCCGGCGACGTTCTCCTCGACGGTGCCTCAATTCTCGGCCAGGAAGCCGACGAACGCGCCCGCGCCGGCATCTTTCTCGCCTTCCAATACCCGAGCGAAATTCCCGGCGTCTCCATCGCCAATTTCCTCCGCGCCGCGCAGCAAGCCCGGATGGCCGAAGGAGAAGAACTCGACGCCTCAGCTTATTATAAACGCCTCTACTCAAAAATGGACCTGCTTAAGATCGACCGGAAGTTCACCTCCCGCTCGGTCAACGACGGCTTCTCCGGTGGCGAAAAGAAACGCTGCGAGATTCTGCAAATGGCCATGCTCGAACCAAAATTCGCGCTGATGGACGAGACTGATTCCGGTCTCGATATCGACGCCCTCCGCATCGTCGCTGATGGCGTGAACACTATGCGCGGCCCCAATCTCGGCGTTCTCCTGATCACCCACTACCAACGCCTCCTCGACCACATCGTCCCCGACCACGTCCACGTCATGTATGACGGCCGCATCGTGAAATCCGGCGATAAATCGCTCGCCTTGGAACTCGAGGCCAAGGGCTACGATTGGATCAAAAAAGAACTAGCGGCCTCCGCCGCCTAAGCACCGCACCTTTTCAAGCCTTCCTTCCATGAGCTCACTTTCCGACTCCACCACCCTCTCTCCGCCCGTCCACGACGAAGCAACGACCGTCGACCATCCCGCTGTGGGCATCGATCAAACCGCCGGCAATTTTTCCTACAAGGTCGACTACGCCTTCGACGCGGGCACAGGCCTCAGCGAAGACACGATCCGCTACATCAGCTCGGTCAAAAAGGAAGCACCGTGGATCCTCGAGTTTCGTCTTGCCGCTTTAAAGAAGTTCCTCGCGATGCCCATGCCGACGCATTGGGCCACCAAGGACCTCGAGAACATCGATTTTCAAAAAATCCGCTACTACCTTTCGCAGGGCCAAAAGCCAAAACGCACTTGGGACGAGGTTCCCGACGACATCAAAAAGACGTTTGAGCGCCTCGGTATTCCCGAGCAGGAGCGGAAGTTCCTCGCTGGCGTCGAGGCCCAATTCGACAGCGAGGCCGCTTACTCCAACATCAAGGACGTCGTCGCCAAGCAGGGCGTGATTTTCGTCAACTCCACCGAAGGCCTCCGCGAGCACACCGCGCTGTTTAAGAAATTCTTCGGCAAGGTCATCCCCACCGGTGACAACAAATTCTCCGCCCTGAACAGCGCCGTGTTCTCCGGCGGCTCCTTCATTTACGTGCCCAAAGGCGTGAAAGTCGCCCAGCCCCTCCAAGCTTATTTCCGCATCAACGCCGAAAATTTCGGCCAGTTCGAGCGCACCCTCATCATCGCCGACGAGGGCGCCGAGGTGACCTACATGGAAGGTTGCACGGCGCCAAAGTTCTCCACCTCGACGCTGCACAGCGCCGTCGTCGAACTCGTCGCCCTCAAGGGCGCAAAGATCCAATATATCACCGTCCAAAATTGGGCCAACAACGTCTTCAATCTGGTCACCAAGCGCGGCGTCGCCCACGAGGACGCCGAGATCAAGTGGATCGACTGCAACATCGGCAGCCGGCTCACCATGAAATATCCCGGCGTGGTCCTCAAGGGTGAGCGGGCCCGCGGCGAGGTCATCTCCATCGCCCTCGCCAACGACGGCCAGCATCAGGACACCGGCGCGAAAATGATCCACGCCGCCAACAACACGACGTCAAACATCGTCGCCAAATCCATCTCCGTCGGCCAAGGCCGCAGCACCTATCGCGGCGTCGTCCACATCCCCAAGCACCTTAAGGGCTGCAAAAACAACACCGAGTGCGACGCCCTCCTGATCAACACCAACAGCCGCACCGACACGTATCCCGCCATCACCGTGCGCGGCGACAAAAACTCCACGCAGCACGAGGCCTCGGTTTCCAAAGTCTCGGAAGACATGATTTTCTACATGCAGCAACGCGGCCTCACCGAAGCGCAGGCGATGAGCCTCGCCGTGAACGGCTTCATCAACGATCTCGCCCGCCAGTTCCCCATGGAATACAGCGTCGAACTCAAACGCCTCATCGACCTCGAAATGGAAGGCTCGGTGGGCTAAAGCCCGCCGAATTCTCGATTCCAGATCGGTAATTTTCGACTCCGAGAAAATCCGGTCCCATCGAAATTCAAGAATCCAAAATCGAAATCCTGTCATGTCCGTATCCACGCTCTCCGCTCCCGCTGCCCTCGTCGGCTCCTTCACCCCCGACGTTTTCGCCGCCCACCTCGCGTCCCTCCCTCCCTCCCTCCCTGGTTGGTGGGTCGCGCGCAAGCGTGCCGCTTACGCCCGCTTCGCCTCGCTCCCGATGCCGACTCGCACCGACGAGATGTGGCGCTTCAGCAGCATCGGCACCCTCACGCTTGACGGCTTCACGCTCGCCGCCGCCGACGCTGCCGTCCCTCTCGCCCCCAGCGGTATCCCGGAGGCTGCGCGGCTTGTCTTTGCCAACGGTCGTCTCGTTTCCCGCGAGCTCCTCTCGACCGATCTCGTCGCCCGCGGCGTGATCGTCGATACCCTGCACCACGCCCTCGTGCACCACGATGCGCTCGTGCGCGAACACTTGCTCGCCCAACCGCCAAAACTCGGCTCGCCGAAGTTCGCCGCACTTCACGAGGCTTTCCTCGCCGATGGCGCTTTCATTTTTGTCCCCCGCGATGTGCAGGTTGATCTGCCCATCGGCGTTTGCTCCCACGCGATCGGCGCCACCTCTGCCGTTTTCCCCCACACCCTCGTGGTTCTCGCTGAAAACGCCCGGGCCACCGTAATCGAATACTTCGGCTCGGACGACGACACTTCCGCCCAATTCGCCGCCGGCGCCAACGATCTCTATGTCGGACACGGCGCGCAGCTTACCTACATCGGCAAACAGGATTGGAGCCACCGCGCCCTCTCCATCCAGTCAAACTCCACGGTGGTCCGGCGCGATGCTCGCGTGCAGTCGCTCAATCTCCACCTCGGTGCTCGTCAAGCCCGACACGAATCCCTCTCTCGACTCGCCGCCCCCGGTGCGTTCTCGGAGATGCTCGCCCTCACCGTCGCCGAGGCCGGCCAAGAGTTCGACCAACGCACGCTCCAAATTCACGAGGCCCCGAACACCAAGTCCGACCTGCTTTACAAAAACGCGCTTCGCGGCACGGCGAGGACCATTTTCTCCGGCCTCATCGTCGTCGATCCCGACGCCCAAAAAACCGACGCCTATCAATCGAACCGCAACCTCATGCTGAGCGACGAAGCCGAAGCCTGCTCGCTTCCCGGCCTCGAAATCCAAGCCAACGATGTCCGCTGCACCCACGGCGCGACCTCATCGCGCATCGACCCCAAGCAAGAGTTCTATCTGCAATCCCGCGGAATCGCTAAAGAACAGGCCGACGAACTCCTCACCTTCGGATTCTTTGAGGAGGTTCTCGCCCGCCTGATCGACCACGACCTCCATGAGGCCCTCCGCCTCCTGATCCAAACCAAATTTAAAAAGTAAACGGCAAGGATGGCTCATGTGCCATCCCCCACCTCAGCCGGCCTTCCTATGAACACCGACCGCACCCTTTCCCGCGAGATCGTCGCCACCCAAATTCCCAGCGGCGACAAACACACTCTCGCTTCCGGCACCAAGCTCTTCATCCATCAAACCCTTGGCGGCAGCTACACCGTGCAGACCGATTTCGGCCTCTTCCGCCTCGACGGCAAAGACGCCGACGCCATCGGGGAAAAAGCCGTCGACCACTCCGTTCATGCCGCCACCCTCGACGGCGGCGCCCCCGACCCCGCCGCGATCTGGGAACAATTGAAGCGGGTCTACGACCCGGAAATCCCCGTCAACATCGTGGATCTCGGCCTCGTTTACTCGATGGATGTTGAGGAAACTCCCGACGTCACCCCGCCCGCCTACCGCGTCAACGTGGCCATGACCCTGACCGCCCCCGGCTGTGGGATGGGGCCCGCCATCGCCGAGGACGCCAAAACCAAAATTCTTCTCGTCCCCGGGGTAACTGCCGCCGATGTCCGCATCACTTGGGAGCCCGCATGGAACCAGTCCATGATCAGCGAAGAAGGCAAAATGAAGCTCGGGTTGATCTGAGCCAAAGCAGCGTTCCCCCGCCGACCGAGTCGGGCCGGCCCACGTCTAGCAAGATGCGTCGCGCCAACTCGGCTCGTTGGGGAAAATTTTTTCCGAGCTTACCACGACCGACGACGTGGCCCCGGCCTTTCAACGGCTCGCGCGCCTACGCCGAGCCCCACCGCACGTATCATACCAATGGCTGTTGATTTTTAGACTGCGGGTTCCGCGGTGGCACGGGCATCTTGCCCGTGGATTTGAGGATAAACTCAACCGCTATTGGCATTAAACCTACGTGAAATCACACGAAGGCTTCGCCGCGTCTTTCGGCGATTACTTCGAAGCTAAGAGAGACCACCCGTACGCGCCGCCCGCAGGATTTCTACAAAACGAGCCAGTTCCTCTTCCGTCGTATATAAATTGGGCGTCACACGAATACCGCGAAACTCCTTGTGCACAACCGGCCGCACCAATGTGCGGTGTCGTTCCCAGAGCCAGCCGGCCAACTTCGCCGGCGCTAATCCCGCGAAATCGATCGTCACCAACGCCGCAGAAAAATCGGCCGAGCGCGGCGTGTGCACCGTAACGGTCGGGTCATCAAGAAACGCAGCCAGCCAGCGATCGCGGAGCCAACGGAGCCGAGCCAGCTTCCGCTCCGCACCAATCGCCAACCAAAAATCCAGCGCGGGGCGAATCCCCAGATAAGGTGCGGCTGCCACGCTGCCGATACTTTCAAATTTCCGGATATTTTCGCGCAGCTCGACCGGAGCAGGATAAAGCGGCCAGATTTCTCCGATGCGTTCCCGCCGCACATATAAAAACCCCGTGCCGTGCGGCGCACCCAGCCATTTATGCAGCGACGTCGCGTAGACATCGCAATCCAACGACTCGCGCGTGCACGGCAACTGGGCAAAGCCATGCGCGCCGTCTACAACCACGAGCACCCCGCGCGCACGCGCCATGCGCACGACCTCACGCACCGGCAATACTTGTCCGGTGAGATTAATGATGTGACTCATCAAAATGACCCGCGTGCGCGGCGTAATGGCGGCGGCGAAGCGGTCGACAATTTCATCGGTGCTTTCCACGGGCACCGGCAGCGTGATCGAGCGCAGGACGATGCCCTCGCGCTCGCTGCGTTGGAGTAACGTATTTTGAAACCGCCAGTAATCCTGCGTCGTGGTCACCACCTCATCGCCAGAGCGCAAAGCGAGACCGAGCAGCACCGTTTCGATGCCCTCGGTGGTGTTGCGAGTCAGCGCGAGTTCCTCGCGATCGCAGCCAAAGGCGCTCGCGAGACGCGTCCGCACCTCGTCCAACTGCGGCATGAGCACCCGATTAAGGGTGTAGGCGGGCGCCTCATGCCCTTGCTGCCAAGCCTCGATAAAGGCGTGATTCACCAGAGCCGGGGAGGGCTGGATTCCGCCATTTTCAAAATTGAGAATCGAGCGATCCAGCGCCCAAGACGCCTGCACGTCGCGCCAAAAGCCCTCGTCCGCCGCCAAGACTGCCGCTTCGCCTGGGCGTAGCGGCAACATGGCCTGGACGCGGGCTCCGGCTGCACGCGCCGCCGCAAAACTCGCGACAGCGGGAGCGACTGCAACCGACGCCGCAGCTTGCGCCGTGGGCAAAAGCCAAGCCGGAGCGACGACGCCAGCCGCCGCCAATTGCGTGAGAAAACCGCGTCGCGAGTGCGGGATCACAGTTGAAATCAATAAGCGGCGTTGACGCGCAGGTACCAACGGCCCCCGTCGGCATCGTAGGGCGCATTGCGAGAATAGAGTAAACCGTTCGCGGCGTTGAATGTCGCCTTATCCGGATAGCGATTAAACGCGTTTTCCACGCCCGCCGTGGCACTGATCTGGCGGGTGAATTTCCACGAAGTGGAAAAATCAGCGAGGATTTGCCGGCCAAAATCCTGCACGATCGTCGAATTAGATTGGGCGTCGGTCCACTCGCCGAAATAGCGTGCGCGGGCCATTAAGCCCAAACGACCGAGCGTGTAATTCAGCGTGACGTTGCCCGCGTTCTGCGGGATGCGATTCTCTAAATTAATGCGCGCATCTCTGGAAGTCACTCGAGCATCGTACCGGGTGACGCGGGTGGCGTTGTAATTATATGCCGCCGTGAGCGCCACCGTCTCTTGCTTGGCGATCGTCCAGCGCTTCGAGGCCACGAGATCGAGACCCTCCGTGCGGGTATCGAACGCATTGGTGAGAAAACTCAGAGAGTTAAGATTTTTGGCATCCGTCACCCCAGAAGCCACTAACTGGCTGCGCTGGGCCGCCGTGAGCGTGAAACCTTGGGAGAGACTGAGGCGGTCTTGCACCGCGATCCGGTAACAATCAACCGAGACCGTGAACTCAGCGCCAGGCGTGAAAACCAGACCGAGACTTACGTTATCAGAATTTTCCGGCTTGAGTGCCTTCGCGCCGAAAAACACGGCCACAGGATTAGTCACACTGACTTGGCCCGAAGTGAAGAGCGTGGAAGTTCCCGGCAATAAACCTTGGCTGGTGCGCGTGTAATAGGACAACCCAGGCGTCGGCGCGTGAAAGCCTGTGCTCACCGCACCTCGCACCGCCAAAGTCGACAGCGCCTGAAAGCGCGACGAAAGTTTCCCGTTGGTCGTGGCCCCGAAATCGGAATAATCCTCCGCGCGACCCGCGATCGCAAAACTCAAGCGCTCCAGCGGCTGCAGGTCGAAATCGACATACGCGGCGTTACTGTCGCGGTCGGCATCGACGATCTGCGATGGGCTCCAGCCTGGAAATCCGTTCGCGCCTACGGCGAGATCGGCAAACGGTCCGACGTCCCACGAATAACGATCACCCCCGCGAATTTTAAAATGCTCGCGTCGATTTTCCGCGCCAAAAGCGATATTGATGGGTTTCGGAAAAAATCCGCTGTTCCAGTTGTAAACAAAATCCGCGTTCAGGTTGCGCTCATCTTGTTTCAAACCGCCGACATCAAACACCGTCGGCGACTCCGGACCGAATGAAGCGTTCACGGCATTGGTCAGTTTATAATCGATGCGATTCCGACCCATGGCGGCACTGAAATCATAATTAAGGCCCATCGCCGTGCT
The DNA here is from genome assembly GCA_945882935.1 of Opitutus sp. GAS368. GTDB lineage: Bacteria > Verrucomicrobiota > Verrucomicrobiia > Opitutales > Opitutaceae > Tous-C4FEB. Next base: position 18,874 of record CAMCWW010000028.1, on the reverse strand, counting down.
CCCCTTCAAGCCGCCCACGAAGTGGTAATCCTCATCCTTCGAAGCAAAATACGGGGCAAAACCTCCGGGGAAACGCTCCACCAAGGAATAATTAGGATAAAGCGACGTCGGCGCATTTTGATAAATTGAGCGCCTAAAAGCCGCGTTGGTGTCAGGATTGCGCCAGTTGAAATCGTCCAATCCATCACCCGAGCCGAAGATCATAAAACCGTAGGCCTTGATCGAAGTCGTCACCGGCAACGCTCCATTCAGCATCAGGCGCTGGGATTCGCGTTCGGGCTGGCCCCAACGTTGGACCGGCTTGCGCACGGCGGCCGCGCGCTCGGGATGGGCTGCGATGTAGGCCAACGCATCGGCGCGCTGGATCGAGCGCGAGGTACGATCAGCCTTGAGGTATTCCAAAGCGACGTTGAGAAAACCGCCCGCCGGTAATTTGAAACCCGCATCAAAGCCGACTTGGCGATTAAATCCGTCGCCGCCGAAATATTGGCTCACCTGGCCAAACCCCTCATAACCGATGCGATCTTTGAGCACGAGGTTGATCACGCCGGCAATGGCGTCGGAGCCATATTGCGCCGAGGCGCCATCCCGCAATACTTCCACCCGCTGCAGCCCAAAGGCCGGAATCTGACCCAAATCAGCGGCTTGCGAAAAACCACCAGTAATCAAGGCGGAACGATGCTGCCGTTTGCCGTTGATCAAAACTAGGGTGTGATCCGGCGAGAGACCGCGCAAGCGCGCCGGACGCACAAACGCCGCACCTTCACCGATCGTGAGGCGCTGCACATTAAAAGACGGCACCGCTTGGACGAGCTTGTCGGTGAGTTCCCCCGAAACCGAAGACTGCAACGTCTCCGGACTCACCACATCGACCGGCACCATGGATTCCACCAAGGTGCGATCTAGGCGCCGCGTACCCGTCACGGTAAGCGCCTCGAGCTTCAAGGGCTCCGAAGCCGCGATCGGCGCCGCCGCACTTTGACCGTACCCTGACGTCACAGACGACAGAGCGAGCACGGTGCCCAGCGTGCGGCAAGAAAAACGTACAAGAGTAAACAGACGATTCATAGATGTTTGGTATGGAGGTTAAACAAAACCCACCTAGCTCACGTCTGCCCACCCCCCAAAGCCTTAATGAATCGCGTAACGCCAATATGACATCCGCGCTGAAATCGGCATGAAACCGTAACGCAAAAGTCGTAATCCGACTCCCAGCCCCGCCCCACGCCCCACCAGGAACGGCCCCCTACGCTTCTAGGCCAAACACCGCGCGCGCGTAATTCTCCGCGCTGAAAGGTTGCAGGTCTTCCTTTTGTTCGCCGAGACCGACGAAGTAGATCGGCAGCTTCAGTTCGCGCCAGATGCCCACGATTGCGCCACCGCGCGACGTGCCGTCGAGCTTCGTGATCACCAGCCCGGTGAGGCCAAAACTCTGGTGGAAAACTTTGGCCTGTTCGATCGAGTTGCTCCCGAGCGAGCCATCCACCACGAGCCATGATTCATGCGGCGCCGTCGGATCCTGTTTCTGCAACACGCGCTTAATCTTCGCCAACTCCTCCATCAGATTACTCTTGGTGTGCAGCCGGCCGGCCGTGTCCACGATCAGGTAATCGCGCCCGCGGCTCTTGGCCGCCTGCAACGCATCGAACGCCACCGCCGCCGAATCCGCGCCCGTGTGGCTGGCCACGATTTCAAGATCGAGCCGTTGCGCCCACGTCTTGAGTTGCTCCACCGCCGCCGCCCGAAACGTGTCGCACGCCGCCACCATCACCGACTTGCCTTCCTGTTTCAACTTCCACGCCAACTTGGCCGTCGTGGTCGTCTTGCCCGAGCCATTGACCCCGATGAGCACGATCACCGTCGGCGCGCTGGCCGCGGACTTAATGACACCCTCGCTGCCGACCAGGACTTTTTTTAGAACCGCCGCACCAAGGGCCGCAGCCTGCTGACCCGCGAGAGCCGCGTCCTTTTTGTAGGCCGCTTTGATCTCGCCGAGAATCTCCTCTGTGGTCGCAACCCCAAAGTCCGCCGTGTAAAGGGCCTCCTCGAGCTCGCCCAGCGAAGCCGCATCGATCCGCCGCCCGCCAAAAAGCCCGCGGGTCTGCGCACCGATCGCGGCAAATGTCTTAGCGAAGCCTTCTTTGAATTTCTTGAAAAGTCCGAACATGGAATTTGAAACTGGTAGGTCGCCGAGAGCGGTCGCGAGGCCCTTTCATTTTAAAGCGGCGAGCCCCGGAGTTGCTCGCGCCCCTCTACCCGCTCCTTCCCGATTACGCCGTTTCCACTTTCCGCGAATCGCGGCCGACTTGGCCTTTGTAGCGGTCCAAAATTCCGTTGATGAAACGCTTCGAATCGAGATTGGAGAACTGCTTTGAAAGATCGATGGCCTCGTTGATCGACACCACTGGAGGGATATCCTTGCGGTGCTTCATCTCGTAGATCGCCAACCGCAGAATCCCCAGGTCGATCTTCGCGATACGGTCGAAATCCCAATTTTGGGCCAGCCCTTTGATGATACCGTCAATCTCAGCTTGGTTTAGGATGACGCCCTGAATAAGTTCTTCGGCATAGGCATAGTGCGCCCTCGGTTGCTCCATGTTTTCGAAGAAAACAATGAGGTCTTCCGCGAGGCTCTTGGGCTCGTTGATGCTCCAGGCATAAATGTATTGCAGGGCGGCGATGCGACTGTCGCGGCGTTGGGTAAAGAGGGCTTTGCTCATCGGGAAAATTTTGACTGCAACTCGGCCATCGCCAGCGCCGCGCGGGCAAACTCAGCCCCGCGATTGATTGCCCCCAAGCAACGCGCCTCGGCTTGAGACCGCGTGTTGGCCACAATCACGCCGTTGATCACGGGCAAACGCGCCGCGAGGCTCAACTGCTGCAACGCCTGCGAGACGCTGTTGCCGACCATCTCGTGGTGATTGGTATCGCCGCCGATCAGCACCCCGAGCGCGATCACACAATTATGCCGACCTGAAACCGCCAAAAGCTGCGCCGCGTAAGGCACCTCGTGCGACCCCGGCACCCGCAGCAGCTCGATCCGCTCGGGCTTAACCCCACCGGCAGCCAGCGTTGTTTTCAAGCTAGCCAACAAGCCCTCCACCAGCTCGGCATTGAAACACGCCGCCACCACCCCAAAGGAAAAAGGGGCACCATCAACCGGACCAAGCGCAGGCGCATCGAGACTCATGGAAGAGTCAGACAACGGCCCGCCCTTCCGCTCCGCAACCTGAATTCCAAGCCCGATCGGATTCACCCGCGCGACGCTCCGCGGCCACCCACCCACTCCTCGCCGCGCCTGCGATCCGGCAGTTTTTGCGTTGAACCCTTCGCTCGGATGACGCGCGTTCCTTCCCATGCTCGACGAGACCGCCCTGCCCCGGGTTGCGCCGTGCTCCTTGTCGAGGACGACGCCCTCTTGCGGCGCCGCCTCGCTGCCTACTTTGGCAGTCTCAAAGCCGTCGTGACCGAGGCCGCAGACCTTGACGGCGCCCGGTGTCACCTCGCCGCCCACCGTTTCGTTTATGCGCTCATGGACCCCACTTGCCCGACGGTGAGGCGCTCGCGCTCTTGCGCGACCGCGTGTAACCTCCTCCGGTCAGCAATGTGTCCGATTCCCCGACCCACGGACATCTCACTACATCTTACTCGCATTCACTTTCTCCACGTCTGATCCTCACTCACCCCGTTCTCCCAATGAAACACTTCCGTTCCCCCGTCCGCCCGCTTGGCGCCCTCGTCTTCATCACCCTGCCCCTCCTCGGCCTCATCGCCGCGCCCACTACGCCGACGACCGAGAGCCCTCCGGCTACCGCCGCCTACACCAATCAGCCGCAGAGCGTTCCCGACTATTCGCCGAATGTTCCTTACCAGCCGTTTTACGAACGCTCGGGCTCCTTCCCGTCCGCCTTCCACAATGATGTCCGTTACTCGGCCCCCATTTGGCGCTCGGTCTTTTTCTTCCCGCCTGTCCCGCCTCAACTCGGCGGCCCGCTGGTGCTTTTTAGAAACTACCAATTGGGTCAGCCCGAGAGCGTGCTCCCGCAACTGAAGTCTCACGTCGGTGAGCCGTTCTATGCCCCCCTGAGCGCCCACCTGCACCGCGAGGATCTCTCCAAAAAACGTCTCCAGCGTCTCGACGCCTACACCGCATCCCGCACCACCCTGCTCGCCGAGCTTCGCGCGCAACTTGTCGCCAATCGCGACGCCGATCCGAGCACCCGCCGCCAGGCTTTGACGGCCTTTGCCGCCCAACAAACTCCCCGCCTCATCGCGCACGAAGCCGAGGCCGAGGCCATCCGGGAGAATCTCGTCAACGGCAGCTTTTTCCACGCCGGCGCGGACTGGAACGACAACCGCACTTGGGCGCTTGGCGACGACCTCCGCTACGAATCACGGGCCGATGAGTTCAAAGTCTTCCGCGCTTCAGCGTTTTTCACGGCCGGTCTCTCCCCTGCCCAGCGCCGGTTGCTCCGTGAATTGGCCATCGAACTCGACGATCCGCTTGGCGATCCCACCGCCTCCGTCGATCTTGATGCGCCCCGGCCCGTCGTCTTCTTCTCACCCGAGACGGCCCGTTTCGAGCGTCCCGCCAATCTCTCGCCGGAAATCGCGGCCCGTATCGACGCTTACCGCGACGCCAAATCGGCGCTCAAAACCGAGCTCCGCGCGGTGATCTATCGCCAGGACCGCGCCTACTTCGGGTTCACGCGGACCAACGCCCTCCGCGCGCTCGCCGCGAAACAAGCTCCCGCCCTCGCCGCGCTGGAAACGCAGGCGGAAGAAATCCGGGGGCTCCTCGCCCCGCTCCCGCGGCCCTCCCGCCCGACCACCCCGGCAGTTCCCCCCGAACTGAACCGGCGCATCGGCGTGTACCTCCGGGAAAAACAAGATCTCCAACGCACGCTGATCGATAAACTCGCCGCCATCAAAAGCGACTTCCCCACCCACCGCGTCGAATTCATCCGCCAAAGCGGCGGCTACGCCATCGAGATCATCACCAACCGCCGCGCGAGCCGCGGCGAGATCGCCAAGGTCGATGCACTCAAGACCCAGCTCGTCACCTTCAACGCCGAGCAAGCGCGGCGCCTCACCGCCCTTGCGTCCGAAAAGGACCGCATCCAAAGCGACCTCACCGCCGCCGTGAAAGCCCGGCTTGGTCCCGCCGATCACTCCCTTGATCTCGATCTGCTGCTCAAGAGCTTTGCCGACCAATTCTCCCGCCAAGAAGCTTGGCAACGCTTTCGCGATTACGACACCGCGCTCTTCGAACCCGGTCTCAGCCCGGAGCAACGCCGCCTCCTTTTTGCCGACGCCATCGCGCAACTTGACCTCCCGTTGCCCCGCGGCTCGCGCGATCCCTGATCGTTTTCCGCGCCCGCATCGCTCCGGCCAAGAACCCCCGCCTCGCTTGGGTCGCGAGCGCCGCCGCCCTCGCGCTCCTCACGATTTTCGGCGCGCTGCTTTTTCGCTACCGCGCCGAGCTCCGCGTCGCGTCGCCCGTGGTTGCGAATCTCGACGCCGCCCCCGTGGCCGCGCACGAGGGCCTGCCACTGCGCCGGCGTAGCGTCGGCGGCCTCGAGGCCGAGCGACGCAGCCGCGAGTTGCCGCAACGGGCGTCGGTGGTGGTGCAGGGTCGAGGTTGGTGGTGACTAGACCCGCCCGCTTTCGCATCGCTCGGGCCACAGTTCTGTTACCGAGCAGTTGGGAAAATCCCTTGTCGCGCTCGCGGATTTGTCGCTCTCTGCCAGTTTATCCACCCATGAGTTCTCCTATCGTCGAAAACGTCGTCATCATCGGCACCGGATGCGCCGGCCTTACTGCGGCCATCTACACGGGCCGTGCCAGCCTCAGCCCGCTCGTGCTCGAGGGCCCACTCCCCGGCGGTCAACTCACGACGACCAGCGAAGTCGAAAACTTCCCCGGTTTCCCGCACGGCGTCGATGGTTTCCAGCTCACCCAAAACATGCGCGAGCAAGCCACGCGCTTCGGCACCCGCTTCGAACAAGCGCTCGTCGACCGGATCGATTTCACCACGATGCCGCGCAAACTTTTCTGCGGCGACCGGGTGATTCTCGCCAAAACGGTCATCATCGCGACCGGGGCATCCCCTCGCCTCACGGGAATTCCGGGTGAAAAAGAACTCTACGGCGGCAAAGGCGTAACCACCTGCGCGACGTGCGATGGGGCCTTTTATCGCAAGATGGAAGTCGCGGTCCTCGGCGGCGGTGACAGTGCCGCCGAAGAAGCCCTTTTCCTCACCCGGTTTGCCAGCAAAGTTTACCTCGTCCACCGGCGCGACAGTCTCCGCGCCTCGAAGATCATGGCGGATCGCGCGACCTCGCACGAGAAAATCCAGATGGTCTGGGACACCGTTCCGGTCGAGATCCTCGGCGTGCCGGAAGGCGCGGTCAGCGGCCTGAAGGTCAAAAATGTAAAGACCGGCGCCGAGTCGGTGCTCCCCGTCAAAGGCGTTTTCGTTGCCATCGGCCACATCCCCAACACCGGCCCATTCACTCCGCCACTGGAAGTGGACGAGGGCGGTTACTTCAAACCTGCGGCCGGCTCTCAAGTGCAGACCAACGTCCCGGGCATTTACGTCGCAGGCGACTGCTCCGACCACGTCTATCGCCAAGCCATCACCGCCGCCGGTATGGGCTGCGCGGCCGCCATCGAAGCCGAACGCTGGCTCGCCGAGCACCACGATTGAGCGGGCGCGGCTCGTATGGCACTTGCCCCGCTCTGGGCTGAGCTCGGAATCCCGTCCGACTACGCCACCTTTCGTAACTTCACCCTCCAAGTCGAAGCCGGCGTGGGGGAATTGGTTTCGGTCGCACCCGATGGGGATTTGCCGCCAATCCTTTTGACCATGCCGGCAGCCGCAGCGTGGGCGTCAATGCACCACGCGGCGGCGGGCGCCGGCATCACATTAATCCCCGTTTCCGGCTTCCGCAGCGTGGCCCGACAGGGCGAAATTATCCGCGAGAAACTTGCCCGCGGTCTAAACCTGCCCGACATCCTTCGCCTCGTCGCCGCTCCAGGTTACAGCGAGCATCATACCGGACGGGCCATCGACATCACCGCCCCCGACGATCCGCCGCTCGAAGCAGGTTTCGCCCAGACCCCGGCGTTCAAATGGCTCCAAGCCCATGCTCGCGATTTTGGATTCACTCTTTCGTTTCCGCCGGGGAACCTTCACGGGATTGCCTACGAACCTTGGCACTGGCTTTGGCAGCCCCGACCAGCAGCAGGCAATCCGACGTGATGCGGCGGAATTCCGATCCGGCGGAGGTTCAGACCAACGGCCCTTAATCTCTAGACGTTTGTCACTGCGAGAGCAGGACCAACGTCGGGGCGTTGGGTGAAGGAGCCGATGAACGCGGTTTGTCATGGCGAGGAGCGCAGCGACGTGGCGCGAACCGCAGGGCGAGCGCGCGGCGGAGCTGCATCGCTTCGAAAAAGCGGGATCACAACCATGCCCGAGAGCGCAGCTGTTGAATGTCGGCGACGACCTTGTTGGTTCAATTGATCGCGGTTCGTCTCTCGAGTGCCCGCGCCTCGCGCACGAGGCGTCGCAGCCGCCAACGTTGCCAGCCGCTCACGATGTAGCCCGCGCACTTTGGACTCCCGCAACGACACGGATGCAAACGCCATTCCTTCAGGGCGAAACCGTAGTCAAAAGTCAGTTCCTCCCCCGGCGGAATCTCCCGCCGGGCAATGATCCAGATTCGTCCTCGGATCGTCTCCGCCCGACAATTCGGCGCGCACGAATGGTTGATCAACCGCGCGACATTGCGCCGGGTTCGGCCGTCCAAATCGTGCCGTGCATTCAATTCGAAAATATAGACGCAGTCATCCCCGCCGCGCCGCCCCCGCGCCAATCTGAGTTTCTCCCGCCGATCCGCTTCGGCCTTCGTAATGCGTTCACCCGTGTATTCGACCACGCGCGTGCCGGCGGGAATTAACCCCCGCGCCCTCACCCCACGGCCGTGAATTGCTGAAGCCCCGTGACTGATCCAGCGGGACGGCGTCGCTCGCCTGCGAATGGTTTTGGGCGCCACGGTTTCAAAAACGCCACGCCACGATCCGGCTTTGCTTTTGCCCGTGAGCCATCGGTAGCACGCGCCGCTCCCTCACCCTAGCCTGCTCCAACGCCCGCTCAATCAGCGGCAAATGTTCGCCTTTCGAAAGCAGCGTCGTGAACCACCCGCACACCCCCGGACTCTCCACGCTCTCCGCAATCATGCGGCGGATAAAATCAACTTCACCACCCGGGCACCAGAGCTCGGTGTTTTTCCCGCCGAAATTCAAAATGACCGCCGTCTCCCGGCCTCCGTTCAAGTTGCGCACCTTGCGCCTCGCACCGGCCATCGCCTCCTCCGCCGAGGCGTGAAACGGCGGATTACAGATCGAAGCCGCAAATTTCTCCCTCGCCTCCACCACGCCCCGAAACGCCGCCAACGCCGAACGTTGCCGCCGAAACTCCACTCGCCCCGCCAACGCCGCGTTGCCCGCCACGATCTTCTGGGCGTGGGCCAATGCGACCGGGTCGGTCTCCGTCCCCACAAAACTCCAGCCGTAATCATGACCGCCGATGATCGGGTAAACACAGTTCGCGCCTATCCCGACATCAAGAATCCTGACCTCCCGCCCCCGCGGGATCTTCGCCTCAATCCCGTCGCTCAACAAATCCGCCAGGTGATGCACGTAGTCCGCCCGACCGGGAATCGGCGGACACAGATAACCCGCAGGCACGTCCCAAACGCCGATCCCATAGTCCGCTTTCAGGAGCGCTTGGTTGAGCGCCTTGACCGCCGCCGGATCGGCGAAATCGATGGAGACCGTGCCGTGCGAATTCAACGCCACGAAGGGCGCTAAGGCGGGGGAGACGTCCGCCAAGCGCTCGAAGTCATAGCCGGTCCGATGACGGTTGCGCGGGTGGAGCCCCGGTTTGATCGAAGGTGTGGGCGACGTGCTGATCCCGGATAGGAAACAGAACCGCGCAGCTTGGAAACCTGATTCTCAAGCCCGAGCTCCCCCTCAAAATTCTGTTTTTTGGCTCTCGCCGCGCGGCCCGTGCCTCCGTAACGACAAAGCCTTTCGGCTTCTTCCTCCCCCCCGCCCCTATGCTACCCTTCGCGCTCTCCATCTTCACGGGAGCTTTTCTATTGTTCCAAGTTCAGCCGCTGATCGGGAAATTCATCCTCCCGTGGTTTGGCGGCAGCCCGGGCGTATGGACGACCTGTCTGCTTTTTTTCCAAACGTTGCTGCTCGGCGGCTACGCTTACGCCCATTTTTCTTCAACCTACCTCAAGCCGCGCCATCAGGCCGTGCTTCATCTTGCGCTGTTGCTCCTAGCGCTGGTGTTCCTGCCGATCACTCCGGCGGACAGCTGGAAAACTCAAATCGCCGGCGAGCCCACGTGGCACATTCTCCTCCTGTTGGTCGCGACCATCGGCCTGCCCTACTTCGTCTTGTCGGCGACCGGCCCCTTGATGCAGCAATGGTTCGGCACCACCCATCCCGGCTCTTCGCCTTATCGGCTCTACGCGCTCTCTAACATCGGTTCGCTCCTCGCGCTGCTGAGTTATCCGATTTTTTTCGAGGTCCGGTTCTCTCGCCTTGAACAGGCCGGACTATGGTCCATCGGCCTGAGCGCGTTTGTCCTCTTGTGCGGCTGGTGCGCGTGGCGAGTGTGGCGCCAGCTGCCGGCCCCCGCGACCGCACGCACCGCCGAAGAAGCGCCTGAAGCGGCCACTCCTTGGATTCACCGTCTCTTCTGGGTCGCCTTGCCCGCTATCGCCTCCGTCCTCCTCCTCGCGACCACCAACAAGCTCTGCCAAGAGGTCGCCGTGATCCCGTTCCTTTGGGTGCTGCCGCTCGCGCTCTATTTGTTGTCCTTCGTCCTCTGCTTCGATCACGCGCGCTGGTATCACCGCCCGACCTTCGCCGCGCTGCTGGTGCTCAGTCTCGCCGCCGTCTGCCTCATGCTTGGGGCCGGCACCGAGGCGCCGATGAAACTTCAAATCGCCGGCTACAACCTCGCGCTCTTCGTCGCCTGCATGGTGTGTCACGGCGAACTCTACCAACTCAAACCGCCGCCCCGTCGGCTGACCGGTTACTTTCTCTTCATCTCGGCCGGCGGCGCCCTCGGCGGCCTGCTCGTCGCGATCGTCGCGCCCGCCCTGCTGCAAGAGTTTCACGAGTTCGAAATCGGCCTCGTCGCTCTCGCCGTGGCGTTTGCCGCGCTGGGTTTCGTCCGCCGCAGCCGGGCCTTGGCGCTCGGTGCCATCATCGGCGCTTTGGCCGCCACCTTTGCGATTCCGGGCCTCTCGGCCTCCTTCGACGGCGGCCTTGGTTTCTGGACTGAATTCGTGCTCTTTTGCGGGCTCCAAAAATGGACGATTCTGTTCGGGATCATCGGCGTGCTGGGTTGCTCGTTTGACTTCACCATCGGCCGCTTCGCCAAGGAGTGGCGCTGGCCGCTCGGTCTTCCGGCTGTCCTCCTCGCGGGCATCTTGAGCCACGTGCTCTTTCAACATGCCACTCGCGCCGAAACGGCCACGGTGCTCGCCGCTTCGCGTAATTTCTACGGCACGCTCAAGGTCTACGATCACTCCGTCGACGAGCCCGACCAACACTACCGACTACTCATGCACGGCGCGACCACCCATGGCCTGCAATTCACCTCGCCCGCCCGCGCCATGCTGCCCTCCACCTACTACGGTCCGACCAGCGGCGTGGGCCTCGCCGTCAAGCACCTCGACCGCCCCGCCGGCATGAAAGTCGGAGTCGTCGGTCTCGGTACCGGGACCATCGCCGCTTACGGCCGCGCCGGGGACACCTACCGCTTTTACGAAATCAACCCCGCCGTCGAGCGGCTCGCCCGCGCCCCGTTCACTTACCTCGCCCAAACCCCAGCCAAGGTCGACGTCATCATGGGCGATGCTCGCCTCGAGCTGGAGCATGAGCTGAACCGCCAGGAGCCGCAAAATTTCGATCTCCTCGCCCTCGACGCCTTCAGCAGCGACGCGATCCCCGTCCATCTCCTCACCGCCGAGGCGCTCGCCCTCTACCTGCGCCACCTCAAGCCCGACGGCGTCATCGCGATCCACATTTCCAACCGTTACCTCGATCTCCAGCCCGTCGTCGAACGCCTCGCGGACTACCACGGGCTCGCCGTCGCCTGCATCTCCGACGATCCGACCGACGACTGGTGGCAATATTCCACGACGTGGATGCTGCTCACGAAGAGCCTCCCGTTCCTCGCAAAGTCCGAGATCTTGGGCGTCACCGAGGCACCGCCGCCTGATCGCCGCCCGGCCCCGCTCTGGACCGACGATCAAGCGAATCTTTACAGCATTCTGAAGTAGGCTCTGGGCGCGCCGGCACGCGACCGCTCGTTCGCGTTTAAAACCGAAAGAGCCTCGGCTACTCGTTCGCGTTTTGAGCTGCGCGCCGACTTGAACCCCGGGCTTGCCGAGGTCGGCCGTTCCCATCAAAGCACTCGTTACCCCGTGAAATCAGAGTTCCCCTCCGACGCTTTCCCGTCCGCCGATCACCGTTGGTTCGACGACCATGTTCTGCCGCACGAACCCCTGCTGCGCGCGTGGTTGCGCAGCCGTTTCCCGCGCGGCGTCGATCTCGACGACCTCGTGCAAGAATCGTTCGCCCGCGTCCTCCGCGCCCGCGCCAACGGGGCGGCGATGCGCTCACCCAAGGCGTTTTTCTTCGCCACGGCCCGCAACCTCGCCCTCGACGTTCTGCGCCATCGCCACGTTTCCGGCCAAGATACCTTAGTGCCTTTCGATTCTTTGAACGTCCTAGATGATAGTGAAAGCATTCCTGAAACCGTCGATCGTTACGAAAAACTCGAACGCTTGACCTTGGCCATCCAATCCCTGCCTGAACGCTGCCGCGAGGTCATGACCTTGCGCAAAGTCTACGGACTGCCCCAAAAGGAGATCGCGGCGCGCCTCGGTATTTCAGAGTGCACAGTCTCCGCGCAGCTCACCATCGGCGTGCGCAAGTGCACCGAATCATTCGCCCGCGACCGCCGCGAAGAGGGTCTTCTGTGAGTATTCCCACGCCCGATGAACAAGCCGCCGCGTGGCTCGTCCGGCGCGACCGCGGTCTCACGCCGGCCGAGCAAGACGATTTTTTCCAGTGGCTGGCCGCCGCCCCGCACCACGGTGATGCCCTTGCCCGCCAACAGGCGACGTGGCGCGAACTCGATCTCCTCTCCGACTGGCGTCCCGAGCATGCACCCGAGCCAAACCCTGCGCTCCTCGCTCCGCCGCGCCGCGCTGCACGCCGCCCTTTTCGTTGGCTTATCCCCGTTGCGCTCGCCTCCGCTGCGGCCGTTGTGACCGTCTTCTTCTTCCGCGACGCACGGTCACATTCGCCGATGGTGGCGAACAGAATCGCCGTCGCTGCCGGCTACGAACAACGGCTCCTAGACGATGGTTCCCTGCTCGAACTCAACCGGGGCGCCTCCGTCGTCGTAGCCTACACCGCCGCCGAGCGCCGCGTGCTCCTGTTGACCGGCGAGGCGCGCTTCACCGTCGCGAAGAATCCCACCCGCCCGTTTATCGTCAGCGCCGCCGGCATCGAGACGCGGGCCATCGGCACCGCCTTCAATGTTCGGCTCGCTGCCGGGTCCGTGGAGGTCCTCGTCACCGAGGGCCGCGTGCAAGTCGCGCCATCAACACCGACCCCGGCGCCTCTGCCCATGTTGGGGGTCGGCGAAAAACTCACCGTTCCGCTGGAGGACAACCGGGGCCGGAACTCGGCTCCCGCCGCTCTGGTGCCCGTGGCCGTCGGGGCCGAAGAAATCGCCCGCGCCCTGGCTTGGCAGCCCCGCCTGCTGCAGTTTTCGTCCGCGCCCTTGGCCGAAGTCGTAGCCGAGTTCAACCGGCACAACACGCTCCAACTCGCCTTGGCCGATCCGGCGTTGGCCGCCTTCCCTGTGACGACGTCGTTTCGCTCCGATAATGCCGAAGGATTCGTGCGCCTCCTTGAGCTCACTGCGGGCGTCCAAGCCGAACGACGGGGCGACACAATTTCGCTCAGACTCGCGACTTCACGTTAGTGTCTCTCGGGTCGTGGGCCGTCTTATTAAAACAATGTTTCCGCTTATGCCCCACCCCACTCGCTTCGCGCGTTGGCTCTTGGCCGCCGTCTTGATCTTGTCGCTCAACGTTCGCTCGTCTCGCGCGAACCCGGCACCGCAGCGCTTTGATATTCCAGCTGGAGATGCGGCCACCGCGCTTCGCCTCGCGGCACAACAGGCCGGCCGCGAGATCATGTTTCCAGCCGCCATCGTGCAAGGCGTTCGCGTCGCCGCCGTCCGCGGCGAATTCACGGTTGAAGAAGCCGTCACCCGCATGCTCGCCGGCACCGATTTGCAGCTCGTGAACGACGCCGGTTCCTCCGCCTTGGCCGTTGGCCGCGCCGCTGCGGCTGCGGCTGCGACCCAACGAAACCCTAGGCCCTTGCAGCCGACCTTAACCGCCGCGCTCGACGAGGAGGTCATCACGCTCACCCCGTTCCAAGTTGGCGCCGACGACAACACCGGCTGGGCTCCCTCCGAAACGCTGGCCGGCACGCGCTTCAAAACAAAACTCTCCGATTTGGCGTCCCAGATCGATGTCTTCACCCTCGATTTCATGGAGGAGTTTGGATTCACCAGCATCGAATCCGCCTCCGTTTACTCGCTCAACATTGAGAATAGCACCGAGTTTGTGAACAACGTGGAATCCAAGGGAGGCGGCGAAGGTGACCTGCGGGTGCGCGGGATTGGCCAAGCGCGAAGGACCCGAGAGTTTTTCGCGGCCAACTCCCGTTCGGACAATTACAACTTGGAGCGCGTCACCCTCGCCTCCGGGCCGAACCCCATGATGTTCGGCATCGGGGCGCCGACCGGCGCCGTCGATTCGAGCTTGGCCCGGCCGATCATGAATCGAAACACCCGCCAGTTGAAGACGCAGTTCGATAGCTTCGGCGGCATTCGCGGCGAGCTGCACCTCAACCAAACTCTGATCCAAAACAAATTGGCCTTCCGCGGAGCCCTCCTCGCCGACAACAAGAAATTCTACCCGCGCCCTTCCATCGACCGGGAGCGCCGGGGCTATGCCGCGTTGCTCTACAAACCGTTTAAAAAAACCCAGTTCAGCGTTCACTACGAAAACGTGACCGGGCACGGCCGGACACCCTCGAGAGTTCCACCGTTGGACCGGGTTCGCGTCTGGGACCAAGCCGGGGACCTGGGTTCCGCCCTCGGCAACCGCCCGATCTTCGCGAACAATCTCGCGTGGCAAACCGGTCGACCCGCCGGGGGCGGCTTGCCCGCAATCGGGGCGAAGGCGAATCCGGATGACCGGGTTTTTAGCACATCGGGCGACGGCGCCATCAGCGTAGTCGGCGGCAACAATCCCGCCGGCGTTCGTGCCTTTGGTTCATTCTACTCCGTCGGCGTGCAAAACATCGCCGACAACGGGCGGTGGCCGGGGATCGTCGATCCGGTCAATGCCGGTACCACGCGCGGCGTTTCCTTGCTGAATGACGACTATTATCCCCGCGACGCCAGCTACCATTACTTCACCGATTTCGGCGACCGCGACGCCTCGATCATGAATCTGTTTTTCAACCAGGAGATTTTGAAAGATCTCCATTTCGAGGCCGGCTATCAGCGCGAAGAGAACAAGAATTTCGGCGCCAGTTACATGGCCGGCGGCAACGGCGGTCTTAACCTGAACGTCGATCCCAACCGATTCCTCGCCGACGGCGTCACCCCCAATCCCTATGCCGGAAAGCTCTACTTCGACGGATTGGCCGGGTTCGATCACGGCTGGGCCAAAAGCGACGAATGGCGCGCCGCGCTCTCGTATGAGCTCGATTTCAAGGCACGCTCCAAGCACCGGTTTTTGCGCAGCCTAGGCCGGCACCGCATCGCCGGCATCGTCTCCGCAATCGAGTCGAAGAACCTCAATCAAGAATACCGCTACAACCTCCAGCCGAAGATCGAAAACGGACGGATGCGCGATCCGGTTTTCAGCGGAGTGAACTACAACATTGAGCCCGACGGACGCCGGGGGCTCGGGCCCTTGGGCAGCGGTTACACCGCCGCTTCCAACAATCGCGTGGTCAACTTCCGGTCCTACGTCGGCCCAGACTTGGGTTTCGTGCCCCGCGTCGATGGCTACCAGATCGGGGAAGCGTGGAACATCACCGACAACAACCGCGAGGTCTGGACCGTCGATCCGAGGAACGCGGGCGTCGGCACCCAGGGCGAGCGCCTCATCACGGGTCGGAACACGGGCGGTACCCACACCGAATTCGGCACCAAGCTTTTCTCCTACCAAGGTTACCTGCTCGAAGACCGCGTGGTGCTGACCTACGGGCGGCGCGAGGATTCAAACAACACGGCGCGGTCTGCCGCTCCGGCGGTCCTGTGGCGAAACCCCGAAACCGGGCAAGTCATCTCAGCCGCCTCCGCCGGCTACCAAGCCCACATCGATCATTACGGCTTCGACAAAATGGACCCCGCGACTGAGGCCGTCGGAACCACCACGCTGAAGGGCATCGTGGTCCATCCGTTCCGCGACTGGCGCTGGAAGCTTCCCTTGGGCGCAGACCTTTCGTTCATGTTCACTGAGTCGAATACCTTCGCGCCGAACACCACCTCCCGAAATCCCGACGGCAGCTTCATGGCGAGCGAACGGGGCGAAGGCACCGACCAGGGCTTCCGCCTCGGCCTCTTCGAGGGTCGCTTCAATCTGCGGTATAACGAGTATGATGTCGCCTCGTCGCCGACCCGGCTTGGCGCACTCTTCGCCGGCATCCGGGGGGCGATGCGGAATGTGATGAAAGACATCACCCGGGCCATGGTAGCCAACGAGGCTGATTTCCGGGCGAAATTCCCTGCTTGGCCTCTGCAAGGCCAAGGCGAGCCCAAATTCGCCTACCCGTTTGCGGCCGCGAACAACGGCGGATTCGAAACGATGAATTTCTTCAACTACCTCGATCCTTACGCGGTCACCGCCGACACCGCCGCCAAGGGTCGGGAGATCACGATGCAGTGGAAACCGACCAGAAATCTGGATCTCCGCCTCACTTGGAATCAGCAGGAAGTCGTCCAGACCAAAATCGCCACGCAATGGATCCAGTTCGCCGACGAGTTCGAGCGCATCATGGATAAAACCCTCTTCACCGAAGGTTACGTCCCGGGAGACACGGAAGCCATTTACCGCAATCCCTCGGGCTTCGACATGGACGGAGACGGCGTCATCCGCCAATACACGTGGAACGCGATTCCGATCGGGGCCGGCGCCGGCCAGACCGTACCCCAAAACATCGCCGCGGCCAACACCCCGTGGGGCCGGAATGACGACCTCTTCGCGGGCGGTTGGACCGGACAGACGATGAAGGAGAACTGGATCTCCAACGTGCGCAACGGCAACGCCGGCGTTCCCGTATTGCAGGCCTACAACGGACGCCCCAACGAATTCACGCGCGACAATCGCGCCAACCTCAACGCCATGTATCGCTTCAGCGAAGGCGCCTTGAAGGGCGTGCGCGTCGGTGCCGGCTACCGGTGGCGGGCACCTGCGGCCATCGGCTTCGGCGTCAAGCGGATCAACGGCGTGGCCGTGCCAGATGTGGATATCATCCAAAAAGGAAAAGCGGAGACCGCCGTCGACTTGTCCTTTGGCTACACGGGCAAATCAAACTGGCTCGGAAATCGGCGATACAGTCTGGCGCTGAACGTCCGGAACGCGTTCCCGCAAGATCGCTACGACACCCGAAATCGTGACTTCTTTAACGGGAATTCGCTCACCACGGTCCGCCTGATCCCGCGTCAGTTTATCCTCTCCTACGAAATCGACCTCTAAGCCGAATTCACTTTCGAGCTGCGTCCTTAGGTAGGAGCCCGCTTGCGGGCGATTCGGAACCTCGCCCGTCGATGCACGCTGAATCGCCCGCAAGCGGGCTCCTACCCCAACCCGCCAAGGTCTCATTTAAACTCGATCCAACCCAGCTCTCCGATGAACGAACCCATCAACCGTCGCACCGCGCTCAAACTCATTGCTGCCGCCACCATGGTCGGCGCGGCCTCCGGGCTCAAATCGAACGCCGCGACGACCGCGGTAAGCTCTTCGCCCGCTCCCGGAACGCGCGATCCTTGGCGGCAATCGCACGACCGCGTTTTCCTCGGCGGAGCGTTCTGGGCCAATCCCATGGAGGATTGGCAAATCGCCGATGGCGGCGCGGAGTGCCGGAGCCTGGGCGGAAATCGCAGCATTCACTCGCTGACGCATCAAGTCACGAGCCCGACGAAGGGCTTCTCGATGTCGGTGCAGCTCTCGCAACTCGAGGTGCAAGGCATCGACGCCGGCGCCGGCTTCCGCCTCGGCGTGCGGAGCGAGCTCAACGAGTATCGCAGCAACTGTTTCGTCGCCCGCGGCCTCAACGCCGGTGTCGCCGACGGCCAGTTGCGGCTCGGATCGAAGTCGGCTCCGTTGCCCCCGGGAACCAGCCTCAAGAAAATTGATCTTTTGCTCAACGGCGTCGCCAGCGGGACGGACGTCGCCCTGACGCTCGAAGCGCGCGAGGCCGACACCGGTGCGAGCCTCGCCAAGCTCACCCACCTCGCCCCAACCGACAGCCTGCTGGGCAACGTTGCCCTCGTCAGCAACTACGGCGCGGATGACTCGCAGAACGCGGGCAAGAAAGCGGTCAAAAACGCGAATCAGGGCCGCTCGCGTTACCGGTTCACCGATTGGAAGTTGGCGGGCGACGCTTTCACCATTTCGGACGGCCAACGCTTTGGTCCGCTTCTGTGGTCCATGTATTCACTGAGTGACTCCAGGGCGCCGGAAGGCTGGGTCATGAAGATCAGCGCGCTCACCGGTCCCATGGGACGCGACGACAGCCAAGTCGTGGAACTGCACGCGCAGCGCAACGGTGCTTGGCAATCGCTGGGCGAGGCCAACCTCGATCCCGACGCCTGGGTCGCCACGTTCCGCATTCCAAACTGGGACGAGAAAGCCGCCGTCCCCTACAAAATCGTCTACCGCGAAAAGCACCGCGACGGCACCGTCACGCCGGACGAGTGGACCGGCACGATCTTGGCCAATCCCGTCGGCCGACCGCTCCGCCTGGCGGCGATGACCTGCCAAAACGACTACGGATTTCCCTATGAACCCGTCGCCCGCAACGTCGCGAAACTGAAACCCGATCTGGTGTTCTTTTCCGGCGACCAAATTTACGAGAGCCACGGCGGCTTCGGTATCATCCGCGAGCCGGCGGCACCCGCGATTCTCAATTACCTGCGAAAATTTTATCAATTCGGCTGGGCGTTTCGGGACGTGATGCGCCATGCCCCCACGATCTGCCTCCCCGACGATCACGACGTTTTCCAAGGCAACATCTGGGGCGAGGGCGGCACCAAGATGTCGATCACCGCCGCTGATCCCGGCGCCTCATCGAAGGGCGGCTACATCGAGCCGGCCCGCATGGTGAACGCCGTGCATCGGACCAACGTCTCGCACCACCCGGACCCGTTTGACCCGACGCCGAGCAAACAAGATATCAGCGTTTACTACGGAGACATGGTCTATGGTGGCGTGAGTTTCGCGATCCTCGCCGATCGCCAGTGGAAGAGCGGGCCCGAGCGCGTAAAGACCGGTGGTCCGCGAGCCGATCATGTGACCGATCCTAATTTCGACACCCGGACCCTCGACCAACCGGGCTTGGTTCTGCTCGGCGAACGGCAGGAAGCGTTCTTGAAAAAATGGGCGCAGGACTGGCGCGGGCACTCGCTCAAAGCCGTGCTCAGCCAGACGGTGTTCGCCGCCGTCGCCACGCACCACGG